>DATKLF010000001.1:0-9759 GCA_035542555.1 Solirubrobacteraceae bacterium
GGGCGGCAGCGAGGGACGCTCGGGGTGGTTGCCGTCCGGGGCGGCGGGGATGCTGTACGCCCAGGATGGCGCTCGTTCCCGGCGATCCACTCGCGCATCGCGCCCTCGAGTCGCTCTTGCGCGCCGAGGCCAGCGTGCGCCGCCGGCTCGCCCTCGACCTCGAGCGCGAAAGCCTGTCGCCCACCGGCTTCTTCGTGCTCGTCGTTCTGCAGACCGCGGGCGGTGAGCTCGAGCTCCGTGCGCTGCGCCGGCGCCTGCAGACCTCGAAGGCCAACGCGACCGAGGTGATCGACACGCTCGTCGCGCGCGGGCTGGTGACGCGCCGGCGCAGGGCCGAGGACCGGCGCACCGTGGCGGTGCGCACGACACCGCTCGGCGCCGAGGTGGTCGACCGGCTGTTCCCCGAGCACACGGCGCAGGTGGAGGCGGCGTTCGCCGCGCTGGACGAGGACGAGAAGCGCTCACTGGCGACGATCTGCCGCAAGCTCGCCGCATGAGCGCCGCACCTCGCCGATTGCTGGCATGCGCGGCCGCGGCGATGCTCGTCGTGCTTGCCGCGCCCGCCAGCGCCGGCGCCACGACGATCTCTGTGGCGACGACGGGGACCGACGCGCCCGGCTGCGGCGTGGCGCCCAACGCCCCGTGCCGGACGATCCAGTACGCGGTCGACGCCGCCACGGCCGGCGACCGCATCGACGTCGCCGCCGGCGTCTACACGGATCCCTTGGCGATCGGCAAGCGCGTGACGCTCGCGGGCGCGCAGTTCGGGGTCGACGCGCGCACGCGCGCGGTCCCGCCCGCAGCGACCGAGTCCATCCTCCAGCCGAGCGACGCCGACGGCGTTGAGGTGCTCGCCGACGACGTCGTCGTCGACGGCTTCACGGTGCAGGGCAACCCGTCGGGCGACGGGATGTTCCTCAGCGCCGCCCACTCCGGGTACCGGATCCGCAACACGATCTTCTACGACAACGTCTTCGGCCTCTACCTGGGCTCCTCCGGCGACCATCAGACGCTGCTGGAGCAGGACCGCTTCGAGGCCAACAACCGGCCGGGCGCCGCGAACGGCAACGGGATCTACGCCGACGAGGGGACCCAGAACGTCCTCATCGCGGACAGCCTCTTCAGGAACAACACGCTGAACACGCCGATCGTGCTCGCCGGCGGCTCGATCCCGGGGGTGATCCAGAGCGACATCACGATCCGCGGCAACACGTTCGATCACGAGAACTCGCTGGTGCTGGTCGGCGTCGACGACTCGGCGATCGAGGACAACCTCTTCGACGGCGGCGACTACGATGCCGTGAGCGTCTCAGGGGGGAGCGAGAACCTGCAGATCAGCGGCAACACGATCCGCGACAAGGGGCGCGACGGCGTGCGCGTGCGCGACCCGTACGGCGCCGGCCCCAACCGCGGGATCGTGATCACCGGGAACAGCATCACCGCGGTGGGGCAGAACCCGGTGCTCGCCCCGGCGGCGGCGATCCACGTGCTCGCCGGGTCGGTGGCCGGCGGCGGCGTCGTGGCGCGCGCGAACCGGATCGCCGGCAACCCGAGCGGCGTCATCAACGACGACGACGACCCGGTGATCGCGGCGGACGACTGGTGGGGCTGCAACGGCGGGCCCGGCGCGCCCGGCTGCGACACGCTGGCGGGCAGCGGCGCCGGGACGGACGCACGTCCCTGGCTGGTGCTCAGCGCGGCGGCGGCGCCGGCGCAGATCACGACCGGCGGTCAGGCCTCGCAGGTCAGCGCGAGCCTGCGCACCGACTCGGACGGCACCGACCTCGGCCCCGACTTCCCGTTCCCGGCCGTGCCTGTGGCGTTCGCCGCCAGCCTCGGCTCGATCCCGGCGAGCGCCACGACGGCGGGCGCTGTCGCGACGGCGCCGCTGACCTCCGGCGCTGCGACCGGCACCTCGACGGTCACTGCGACGCTCGATGGCCAGGCGGTGCAGACGAGCGTCGGGATCGTGAGCGCCACCGGCCCGCAGGGCCCGCCCGGGCCTGCCGGGCCCGCAGGACCGGCAGGCAGCCAGGGGCCGGCGGGCCCCGCCGGCGGGCAGGGGCCCGCGGGTCCCGCCGGCCCGATGGGCACGAGCATCGGGCGCATCGTCATCGCCTACCCGCAGCGCGGCGCCCGGATGTCGAGTCGCGGGGTGGTGTTCCTGTCGGTGCGCTGCGGCGCGGCAGCCGACGAGTCCTGCGCCGGGCTGCTGCGGATTCGCTCCGGCTCGTCGCTGAAGGGGTCGCTGCTCGGGCAGGCCTCCTTCCTCGTGCGCGGCGGGCACTCCAAGCAGATCGCGGTGCTGCTCGGCTCCTCGGCGCAGCGGCAGGTGCGCTCGAGGGGGAGCATCGCCACGAACGCCTACGCGACGCGCGCCACGGCGGCCGCCACGGTGCCGCCCGCCTCCCAGACGCAGATCAGCGGGCCCGTCGTCCGCTCGTAGGGCCGCCGCAGACCGCCCGCGCGGGCGGGGTTGCGAGAATGGGCAGCCCATGGCCCGCGCCCCGCGCCCTGTCGACCCGAACCAGTCCTTCCCCACGCTCGAGGAGTCCATCCTCGAGCGCTGGCGCGAGCGCGACGTCTTCCGCGAGTCGCTGCGCCGGCGCGCCGGCGCCGAGCCGTGGGTGTTCTACGAGGGTCCGCCGACCGCGAACGGGCGCCCGGGCTCCCACCACGTCCTCGCGCGCGTGTTCAAAGACATCTACCCGCGCTTCAAGACGATGCGCGGGCACTACGTCGAGCGCAAGGGCGGGTGGGACTGCCACGGGCTGCCCGTCGAGATCACGGTCGAGCAGGAGCTGGGGATCTCCACGAAGGCCGAGATCGAGGGCTACGGCATCGCGGAGTTCAACCGGCGCTGCCGCGAGTCGGTGTTCACCTTTCTGGAGGACTGGGACCGGCTGACCGAGCGGATCGGCTTCTGGATCGACCTCGACGACGCCTACCGCACGCTCGACCGCGACTACATCGAGTCGGTGTGGTGGGCGCTCAAGCAGATCGCGAACAAGGACCTCCTCTACGAGGGACACAAGGTGGTCCCCTACTGCCCGCGCTGCGGCACCGCGCTCTCGAGCCACGAGGTCGCCCAGGGGTACCGCGACGTCGTGGACCCGAGCGTCTACGTGCGCTTCCCGGTGCTCGAGCCCGCCGGGCCGCTGGAGGCCGGCGACGAGCTCGTCGTCTGGACGACGACGCCGTGGACGCTCGTCTCCAACGCGGCGGTCGCGGTCGACCCCGACCTGCCGTACGTGCGCGCGCGGAAGCCCGGCCAGGACGCCCCGCTGGTCGTCGCCGAGGCGCTGCTGGAGCGCGTGTTGGGCGAGGGGGCCGAGGTGCTCGCGCGGTTCCCCGGCCAGGCGATCGCCGGCGCGCGCTACGAGGCGCCCTTCCCGTTCCTGCCTGCCGAGGCCTACGGGCCCAAGGGCCACAGCGTGCTCGTCGCCGACTTCGTGACCGCCGAGGACGGCTCGGGCCTCGTGCACACCGCGGTCGCGTTCGGCGAGGACGACTTCCGCCTGGGCGAGCAGGCCGGCCTGACCGTCGTCAACCCGGTCAAGCTCGACGGCACCTACGACGAGCGCATCGGCCCGTACGCCGGGCGGTTCGTCAAGGACACCGACCGCGACCTCGTCGAGGACCTGCGCGGCCGCGGGCGCCTGCTGCGCGCCGAGGACTACGAGCACGCCTATCCGCACTGCTGGCGCTGCGGGACGCCGCTGCTCTACTACGCCAAGCCTTCCTGGTACATCGCCACCTCGCGGATCCGCGATCGCCTGCTGGCCGCCAACGCGACGGTCGACTGGCACCCCGAGCACATCAAGGAGGGGCGCTTCGGCGACTGGCTGCGCGGCAACGTCGACTGGGCGCTCTCGCGCGAGCGCTACTGGGGCACGCCGCTGCCGGTCTGGCGCTGCGCGCAGGGCCACACGCACGTGATCGGCTCTTTCGACGAGCTCGAGGAGCTCTCCGGCGTGCGTGTCGAGGACCCGCACCGCCCGTATGTCGACGAGGTCGGGTTCCCCTGCCCGCAGTGCGCCGAGCGCATGCAGCGGGTCCCCGAGGTCATCGACGTGTGGTTCGACTCGGGCGCGATGCCGTTCGCGCAGGAGCACGCCCCGTTCGAGAACGAGGAGCGCTTCGAGCGGCGCTTCCCCGCGCAGTACATCTGCGAGGCGATCGACCAGACGCGCGGCTGGTTCTACTCGCTGATCGCCGTCTCCACACTGCTCTTCGACCGCTCGCCGTACGAGAGCGTGGTCTGCCTGGGCCACATCCGCGACGAGCAGGACCGCAAGATGTCCAAGTCGCTGGGCAACATCGTGGCGCCCTGGGACGTGCTCGACCGCTACGGCGCCGACGCCTTCCGCTGGTACTTCTTCACGAGCAAGC
Source organism: Solirubrobacteraceae bacterium (assembly GCA_035542555.1). GTDB lineage: Bacteria > Actinomycetota > Thermoleophilia > Solirubrobacterales > Solirubrobacteraceae > F1-60-MAGs163. Next base: position 4,393 of record DATKLF010000001.1, read on the forward strand.
AGCCGTGGGACGGCTACCGCTTCTCGGTCGAGGCGGTCGGCGACGGTGTGCGCCTGTTCCTCAAGCAGCTGTGGAACACGTACGCGTTCCTGGTCATGCACGAGCTCGCGTCCGCCGGCCAGTCCGAGCCGGCGCCCGACGGTGGCGAGAGCGAGCTCGACCGGTGGGTGCGCTCGCGGCTCGCCGAGACGGTCGACGAGGTGACCGACCGCCTCGAGCACTTCGACGCGACCGCCGGCGGGCGGGCGATCGCCGCGTTCGTCGACGACCTCTCCAACTGGTACGTGCGCCGCTCGCGGCGGCGCTTCTGGGAGGGGGACGCGACCGCGTTCGCGACGCTGCGCGAGTGCCTCGTGACCGTGGCGCAGCTGCTCGCCCCCTTCACCCCGTTCATCGCCGACGAGATCTACGAGAACCTCGACGGCGGCGAGCCGTCGGTGCACCTGTGCGACTGGCCCGAGCCAGGGCGGCGCGACCTCGGCCTGGAGGTCGCGATGGCGACGGCGCGCGAGACCGTGCGGCTCGGGCTCGCAGCCCGCGGCCAGGCCAAGATGAAGATCCGCCAGCCGCTGCGCGAGGCCGTCGTCGTCGCCGCGGGGCGCGAGCGCGAGGCGATCGAGCGGCTCGCCGAGATCGTGCGCGACGAGCTGAACGTCGATGCCCTGCGCTTCGTCGAGGACGCCGACGAGCTCGGCTCGTACGCGGTCAAGCCGAACTACCGCGCGCTGGGCCCGCGCTACGGCCGCAACATGCCGCAGGTCGCCGCGGCGGTGGCGGCGCTCGACCCCGAGCACGTCGCCGCCGCGCTGCGCGACGGCCGTCCGATCGGCCTGACGATCGACGGGCACGATCATGAGCTCGGCGCGGACGACCTCCTGCTCGCGATGGAGCCGCTCGACGGCTACCAGCTCGAGCGGGAGGGCTCGCACGCCGTCGCGCTCGACCTCGCGATCGACGAGGCGCTGCGCCGGCGCGGGCTCGCCCGCGAGGTCGTGCACGCGGTGCAGAATGCCCGCAAGGGCGCCGGCCTGGCCGTCGAGGACCGCATCGCGCTCACCCTCGGCGGCGACGAGGCGCTGCTCGGCGTGGTCCGCGAGCACGAGGCGCTCGTCGCCGACGAGGTCCTTGCGACCTCCGTGAACTACGGCGACGCCGATGGCGGCGAGCTCGCGACCATCGAAGGCCGCGAGCTGCGCATCGCCGTCGTGCGGGCCTGACCGGCGGCGCTCGCCGTCGCCTGCTCAGGCGGTCGTGCGCAGGAGCCGCTCGCGTTCGGAGCGCGCTCGCGCGTCGCGGCCGTCCTGGACGGCCGCCCAGATCAGCGCGGCATACGACGCGATGACGGCGCTCGCGCCGACCGCGATCAGGGTGAAGAAGCCGAGCTCGTCCATGTCGCCTCCTCTGGAGGTCGGGTGCAGGGTCGCGGCGAGGATCGCGCCGCGACCGTCAACACCCGGCAAAGCCGCGGCGAAGCTTTGCCGAGGCTGGACGAGGGCCCGGGCGCGCCGGCCCGAAGGCCAGCGGCTACGCGCCGAGCGCTGCGTTGAGTTGCTGCTCGATGCGCGGCTTGGGCAGCGCGCCGATGATCTGGTGGACCGGGGTCCCGTTCTTGAACAGGATCATCGTCGGGATCGACATGATGCCGTAGCGCGCCGCGGTCTCCTGGTTCTCGTCGGTGTTGAGCTTGACGACGCGCAGGTCGTCGCGCTCACCGTCGATCTGCTCGAGGATCGGGGTCACCATGCGGCACGGGCCGCACCAGGGCGCCCAGAAGTCGACCAGCGTCGGCTTGTCGCTCTCGACGACCTCGGCTTGGAAGGTGGTGTCGGTGATCTCGGGGAGGGCCATCGGTGATTTCTCCTTGGACGGTCGTGCGGTCCCCGGTCTCGCCGGCGACCTGGACTCACTATACAAAGTGTAGTGGCCGGCTCGTGGGCCGGCCTGCCCTCAGTACACCGGCGAGACGGCCTTCAGCAGGTGCGGCCAGATGAAGACCTCGGTACAGGCCGCGGCGACAAGTGTCGGCACCGCGATCGCGACGGTGACGAAGGTTGCCGCCAGCAGCTCGTCCCACTCGTCGCGCCGGCTCGCGATCAGCCAGGCCGCCAGCGGGATGAACAGCGCGACGAGCTCGGGGATCGCGTGCGGGAGCAGCGTCACGATGAGCGTCAGCGGACTGATGTGCAGCTGGTTGGAGAGGTCGGCGGCCGTGCGCCCCAGCACCCAGGCCTGCGTCATGAGCGAGAACAGCGTTGCGGCTCCGACGAACGCGATCGCCAGCGGCCCCGCCTTCTCGTGAATCGTGCGCGAGAGCCCGGTCTTGTGCTCGACCTGGATCGGCAGCGAGGCGCCGGCGATGAAGCCCGCGACGCACGCGAGCGCGTGCAGCATCAGCACCAGCGAGTTGCGGAAGAGGATGTGCCCGATCGCGGCGCCGTCGGCCGGCGCATTGAGGCCGGGCAGCAGCGTCTTGGAGGGGTCGGGCACGACGGTCCGCGCGATCAGCCAGACGACGGTCAGCAGCACCAGCGCGATCGCCAGCGCGCCGAGCGCCCAGGGAACGAGCACGCGCCGGGGCGCGGCGTTCCACTTGTCGAAGGTCGCGCGGGTGTCGCGCAGCCCCTGCAGCAGGACGAGACGATCGGGGTCCACCACCAGGTCATTCGGCCGGCCCGCGGGCACGGCTGAGCCGCTGGCCGGATATTCGAGCGATCGCTACCGCGCGCGGCCGGGGGCGGGCTCCGGCGCGGGGCGGCGCTCCTCGGGGCGCAGGCGCAGCGCGGGCACCAGCCACATCGCCTCCGCCGCGATCCGCCAGGACATCTTCGACGTGCCGGCCTGCCGGTCACGGAAGACGATCGGCACCTCGACCACCCGGAAGCCGCGCCTGATCGCGCGATAGGTGAGCTCCACCTGGAAGGCGTAGCCGCGCGAGCGCACGGTCGGCAGGTCGATCGCCTCGAGCACCTCTGCGCGGAAGCACTTGAAGCCGCCGGTCAGATCGTGCACCGAGATGCCGAGGACGAGCTCGGCATAGCGCGAGCCGCCCCGGCTGACGACGCGGCGCAGCAGGCCCCAGTCGCTGACGCCCCCGCCCTGCACGTAGCGCGAGCCGAGCGCCACGTCGGCTCCGCCTTTGCGCACGGCCGCGAGCAGCCGCGCCAGGTCGGCCGGGTCGTGCGAGAAGTCGCTGTCCATCTCGAACACGTAGCCCGCGCCGCCGTCGAGCGCGTGGCGGAAGCCCGCCAGATAGGCCGGCCCGAGCCCCTCGCGCTCGGTGCGATGCAGGACGCCCACCGCATCGTGCTCGCGCGCGAGCCGGTCGGCGATCTCGCCGGTGCCGTCGGGCGAGCCGTCGTCGACGATCAGAATGCGAAAGCCCTCAGGCGCCGCGCCGCGCAGCACGTCCGCGGCGGCCAGGACCAGGCGCTCGATGTTCTCGGCTTCGTTGAAGGTGGGCAGGACGAGCCAGGGAGGGCCGGGCATGGGGGCCGCGTAGGCTAGTGGGTCTCCTCCAAACATCTGACCGGGAACGCCGGGCGGCGATCACCGTCATGCGGCGTCCTCGGATCGGGCAATGCCACCGGCATTGCACCGATCCTGCGTCCTTGCCTGACGGCGCCGCCGCCGCCGCGTTACCGGCCCGACATTCCGAAAAGACCCACTAGACGCTGATGGCCGCCGACCTCTCCAACAGCGAGCTCGCGGACGCGCTGGACGAGCTCGGCGACCTCAACGAGCTCGACGGCGCGATCGTCCATCGCGTGGTCGCCTACCGCACCGCGGCGAAGACGATCCGCGAGTCGCCGCGGCCGGTCGCGCCGCTCGTCCGGGCCGGGACGGTGACCGAGCTGCCGGGCATCGGGCGCACGCTCGAGGAGAAGCTGTCCGCCCTGCTCGAGACGGGCACGATCCCCGCGGCCGAGAAGCTGCGCGCGAAGTACCCGCCGGGCGTCGTGGCGATGACGCGGCTGCCGGGCCTGGGCCCCAAACGCGCGCGGCGCCTGTACGACGAGCTCGGGATCGACTCGCTCGAGGCGCTGCGGCAGGCCGCGCAGGCCGAGCGCATCCGCGGCCTGTCCGGCTTCGGCCCCAAGGCCGAGGCGTCGATCCTGGCGGCACTCGACGCCGGCGCCGGCGAGGCGCCCCGCGCGCGTGTGACGCTCCCCGTCGCGGTGGAGACCGGCGAGGAGATCCTGCGGGGCCTGCTCGCGGTTCCGCAGGTGCGCCGCGTGGAGCTCGCGGGCAGCGCGCGGCGCGGCGCGGACAGCGTCAAGGACCTCGACGTCGTCGTCGCCTCGGAGGATCCCGCGGCGGTGGTGGCCGCGTTCCGGGCACTCGACGTGATCGCCGAGAGCGATCATGGCGGCGAGGCGGGGGCGCGCGGCCGCGCGCAGAACGGCGTGGGCGTCGACCTGCGGATCGTCCCGCCGGCGTGCTTCGGGAACCTGCTGCAGCACTTCACCGGCTCCAAGGCGCACAACGTCCACCTGCGCGAGATGGCCGTGCGCCGCGGGCTGCACGTCTCCGAGCACGGGATCCTCGACGACGCGACCGGCGAGACGCTGCGCTACGCCACCGAGGAGGAGGTGTACGCGCGCCTCGGGCTGCCGTACGTCGAGCCCGAGCTGCGCGAGGACCGCGGCGAGCTCGATGCCGGGTTCGAGCCGCCCGATCTGGTGAGCGTCGCCGACCTCCGCGGCGACCTGCACTGCCACACGGTGGCCTCCGACGGGCGCAACACGATCGAGGAGATGGCGCTCGCGGCGCGCGAGCGCGGGCTCGAGTACCTCGCGATCACCGACCACTCGGCGAGCCACGGGTTCGGCGACGACGTGCCGCCGGACGCGCTGCGCCGCCACGCCGAGGCGGTGCGCGAGCTGGACGCCCGGCTCGAGGACATCCGGCTGCTGGCCGGGTCGGAGGTGAACATCCTTCCCGACGGGGACCTGGACTACGCCGACGAGGCGCTCGCCGCGTTGGACTGGGTGATCGCGAGCGTCCACACGGCCTTCCGCATGGACGCCGAGCGGATGACCGCGCGGATCGTGCGTGCGGTCGAGCACCCGCTCGTCGATGCCCTCGGGCATCCGACCGGCAGGCTGATCGGCCGGCGGGCCGGCTACGCCGTCGACGTCGGTGCGGTCATCGACGCGGCGGCGCGCACGGGCACGATGCTCGAGATCAACTCCGCGCCGGACCGCCGTGACCTCGACGACATCCACGCGCGCGCCGCGGCAGCCGCGGGCGTGCGCCTGCTGATCGACTCGGACGCCCACCGGACGGCGACCCTCGCCAACACCCGCTGGGGCGTCCTGACCGCGCGCCGCGCGTGGCTGTCCGCCGGCGACGTGGCGAACACGCTGC
>DATKLF010000002.1:0-3766 GCA_035542555.1 Solirubrobacteraceae bacterium
CGCATCTGGGCGCTCGTCGGCTCGGCGCCGGTCTGCACGCTGCGCTGAGCTACCCGAGCATCGCCTTCCAGACGTAATAGCCGACGACGACGGAGAACGCCACGGCGTCCAAGCGGTCGAGCACGCCACCGTGGGCGCCGAACACCGAGCCGGAGTCCTTCGTGTCGGCCTCGCGCTTGATGTAGCTCTCGAAGAGGTCGCCGATCGGCGCGATCAGCGTCACGGCCAGGCCGAGCACGAGCGCGTCGACGCCGCTCAGCCAGTCGTCGTAGAGGCCGGCGAACCACGCGCCGAGCGTGCCGACGAGGATGCCGATCAGCAGGCCCTCGACGGTCTTGTTGGGCGAGATCGACGGCGCCAGCTTGCGGCTGCCGAACGCTCGCCCGCCGAAGTACGCGCCGGTGTCCCCCAGGAACGTCGCCACGAGGACCACGACCACCACCCCGCCGCCGTGCGGCAGGTCGCGCAGCAGCACCGCGTGCGCGAACGCGAGGCCGATCCACGCGACGCCGAGGATCGCCACGGTCATCCCGGCGACGCCGGCGCGCCGCGGCTGGGCCAGGCCGAGCAGGAAGATCACGGGGATCGCGATCACGAACGCCATGAGCACGCTCGCCGCCCCGCCGACGTGCGCGGCGACGACGACGCCGACGGTCGCGATCATGCCGCCGAGGACCGCGGGGCGCGCCCGCGCGTACATCGTGAACAGCTCGCGCACCGCCATGATCGCCAGCACGGCGAGCCCGGCGGTGAAGACCCAGCCGCCCGCCACGACGAGCACGATCGCGAGCGCCACGAGCGGGATCGCGGCGAGCACCCGTGCGCCGAGGTCCGACCCGCGGTTGCGCCGCTCGGTGCGCCGCGCCCGCCGCCGGCTCGGCGGCGCGCTGCGCCGGGGCGGCCGAGCGGCCACTACCGCCCTCCGAAGCGCCGTGCGCGCTGCTCGTACTCGTCGAGCGCGGCGAGGAACGCCTCACGCGTGAAGTCCGGCCACAGCTCGTCGCGGAAGACGAGCTCGGAGTACGCCGCCTGCCAGAGCAGGAAGTTCGAGAGGCGCTGCTCGCCGCTGGTGCGGATGACGAGGTCGGGATCGTGCATCTCCGGGGCGTAGAGCAGGTCGCGAAAGGCGTCCTCCCCGCCGCCCTCGTAGCGCTCGGCGGCGTCCAGGATCTCCGCCCTGCCGCCATAGTTGAACGCGACGAACAGCGTGATCCGCTCGCCGCCCGCGGTCACGCGCTCGGCCTCGTCCATCTGCTCGAGCAGCGCGGAGGCGACGCCCTCGCGGCGCCCGACGAACCGCATGCGCACGCCCTCGGCCTGCAGCTCCGGCGTCTCGTCGCGGATGCGCTCGGAGAACATGCGCATGAGCGCCGTGACCTCTTCGGCCGGTCGCGACCAGTTCTCGGTCGAGAACGAGTAGACCGTCAGCTCCTTGATGCCCAGCTCGGCCGCGTCCATGAGGCGCGCCTTGACGGCGTCGGCCCCCGCGCGATGCCCCTCGACGGTCGGCAGCCCGCGCTCGGCCGCCCAACGGCCGTTCCCGTCGGTGATGATGGCGACGTACCGCGCCGCGCGGCCGCCTGCCGCCATCACACCTCCATGATCTCCGCTTCCTTGCCCTTCAGGTGCTCGTCGAGATCATGGATCTTCGCGTCGGTGAGCTTCTGCAGCTCGACCTCGGCGCGGTGCTCGTCGTCGGAGCCGACCTCGCCCTCGTCGCGCAGCTCGCGCAGGTCGTGCATCACGTCGCGGCGCACATTGCGGATCGCGACGCGCCCCTCCTCGGCGATGTGGCGCACCTGCTTGACGAGCTCGCGGCGGCGCTCCTCGTTGAGCTCGGGGATCGACAGGCGGATGAGCTTGCCATCGTTGCTGGGCGTCAGCCCGAGGTCGCTCTCCATGATCGCCTTCTCGATCGACTTGATCGACGACTGGTCGAACGGCTGCACCGACAGCAGGCGAACCTCCGGAGCGTTGATCGTGGCGAGCTGCTTGAGCGGCGTCGGCGCGCCGTAGTAGTCGACGACGACGCGATCCAGCAGCGCGGGGCTCGCACGCCCCGTGCGCACGGAGGCGAACTCGACGTTTGTGCTCTCCACGGACTTCGTCATGCGCTCGCGCGCGTCCGCGAGCAGCTCGTCGATGATCTCGCTCATGTGGCCACCAGGGTCCCGACCCGCTCGCCGCACACTATCCGGTCGATGTTGCGCTCGTCGTCCATGTTGAAGACGTAGATCGGGATGTCGTTCTCCATGCAGAGGGTCAGCGCCGTGGCGTCCATCACGCGCAGGCCGCGCTGGAGCGCGTCCATGTGCGTGATCGCCGGGATCAGCTGCGCCTCGGGGTCCTCGCGCGGGTCGGCGGTGTAGACGCCATCGACCCCGTTCTTGGCCATGAGGATCGCCTCGGCGTGGATCTCGGTCGCGCGCAGCGCCGCCGCGGTGTCGGTGGTGAAGAACGGGTTGCCGGTGCCGGCGGCGAAGATCACGATCCGCTGCTTCTCCAGGTGGCGCATCGCGCGCCGGCGGATGTAGGGCTCGGCCACCTCGGCGACCGTGAGCGCCGACTGCACGCGCACGTGCAGGCCGAGCTTCTCGAGCGCGTCCTGCAGCGGGAGTGCGTTCAGGACCGTCGCCAGCATGCCCATGTAGTCGGCGGTCGCGCGGTCCATCCCCGCCGCCGCGCCGCTCATGCCGCGGTAGATGTTGCCCGCGCCGACGACGATCGCGATCTCGACCCCGCGGTCGTGTACGGCGCGGATCTGCTCGGCGACCGCTCGCACCCGCTCGGGATCGGTGCCGTAGTCCAGGTCCCCCATGAGGGACTCACCGGACAGCTTGAGCAGGACGCGCCGGAAGCGTGGGTCGTCGGGGGGCACGGGCGCTGACCCTACCGGCGAGGGCCCGACCCGTGCTCAGCGCGTCGGCGGCGGCCCCGGCAGCGTGGAGATCGGCTTCCACCCGCTCTGCGGCTCGCGCATCTGGGCGAGCGTCGGCACCGCGGGGCCGCGGCGCACGATGTGCCCCCGGCGCATCCTCACCGCCTGGGCGACGAGCGAGTACGTGATCCCCAGCTGCACCGGCGCCGAGGCGTATCCCATGCTGGCGCGGCAGGAGACGTAGTGCGCCCGCCCGCCGCTGACGACGAAGCGCACGTGGGTCGCGCCGCCCGAACAGCGCGGGCGCAGGGCCATGAAGTAGTAGCTGTAGCTCGCGCCGCGGTTGATGCGCAGCTCGGCCCAGTCGAAGATCGCCGAGGGGCCCGAGACCCGCGGCAGCGACAGGTGCCCGGCGCTGGGGGCAGCGGGTGCCGCCGGCCCGGCCGCCGGGACACTCGCGGCCGGGGTGGCCGGCGCGGACGGGGCGGGCGGGGCCGCCGTCAGGGTCGCATCGCCCGAGCACGTGCCTAGCCAGCTCGTGACGACGTCGGTGTCCGTGACCTGGAAACGCACCGACGCGCCCGCTGCGCCTGCGGTGCCGGAGATCGTGAGCACGTGGACGACGTCGTACTCGTCGAGCGCGTCGAGGGTCAGACTGAACGAGCCGTCGGCGGCGAGCGGGATGGCGCCGAGCGCGTAGGCCTGCGTGTCGAAGGCGATCTCGTTGACGGCCGGCCCGCACTGGAACGGGACCACGCTCGCTCGCATCCGGTCGATCCGCCCCGGACCGAGGTCGAGCTGCACGCGTCCGTCGAGCGTCCAGCTCTTCGACGGGTCGTACGGGATCGTCGCGGGTACGGGGATCGCCACGAACCGCTGCACGGTCTG
>DATKLF010000003.1:0-31313 GCA_035542555.1 Solirubrobacteraceae bacterium
GCGTCCTCGAGGTCGTTGGCGTCGAGGACGTGCTGCGCCGATGCGATCCGCAACTGCTCGGCGATGATCGAGACGGCCATCGGGAGCAGCAGGTAGAGCCACAGCAGGCGACTCGCGGGGTGGTAGCCGGCGAGCAGCATCACGAGCGCCAGCCCGGCGAGCGCGGTCGTCGCGAACTGCCCGGCGCGGGCCGTGATCCAGAAGACGCGGACGCCCTCGTCGCGCCGCCACGCCCACGCGCCGAGCGCCGCCGCGAGGAGGTTGATCGCCGCCACGACGATGGCCGTGATGTCCGCTGCTGTCGCCAATTCGAGCCCTTTGTCACGAAGTAGGTGGCACCCCCTGTTGGTGATACAACCCCATCCGTGCTGGCCGAGTACGCACCTGCCCTCATCTTCGTCGCGATCGGCATCGGCATCGGGATCCTGTTCGGCCACCTGAACTCGGTCCTCGGTCCCAAGCGCGACATCGAGCACAAGCTCGACCCGTATGAGAGCGGCATGCCGTCGGAGATCCGCCAGGGCTTCCGCTTCGGGATCAGCTTCTACCTCATCGCGATGCTGTTCCTGCTGTTCGACATCGAGGTGCTGTTCCTCTACCCGATCGCCGTGCAGCTGCGCGCCTTCGGCACGTTTGCGCTGGTGGAGACGATCGTCTTCGTCGTCCTGCTGCTCGTGGCGTTCATCTACGTCTGGAGGCGGGGAGCGCTGACGTGGAAGTAGTCCGGCGCGGGATCGACAGCCCCGACGACCTGCGCGCCCGGCAGCTCCGGGCGCGCGACATGCTGCGCGGCGATCTGGAGGGCGAGGCGCTCGAGCAGTACGTGCAGGAGCGCGTTCTGACGACGACGCTCGACAAGGCCGTCGACTGGGCGCGCGGCAACTCGCTCTTCCCGCTGACCTTCGGCCTGGCCTGCTGCGCGATCGAGATGATGTCGGTCGTCGGCGCGCGGCTGGACATCGCGCGCTTCGGCTTCGAGGCCTTCCGCGCCTCGCCGCGCCAGGCCGACCTGATGATCCTGTCGGGCAGGGTGTCGATCAAGATGGCGCCGGTGGTGCGCCGCGTCTACGACCAGATGCTCGAGCCGAAGTTCGCGATCGCGATGGGCGCGTGCTCGAGCTCGATGGGCGTCTTCAACAACTACGCGATCGTGCCGGCGGACAAGTTCATGCCGGTCGACGTGCACGTGCCCGGCTGCCCGCCGCGCCCGGAGGCGCTGATGCACGGGATCATCAAGCTGCGCGCGATGGTCCACGACGACCCGAGCCTGGGCTGGCGCCGGCGCTACGGCGGCGTGGGCACCGAGGAGGTCGTCCCGGCCGTGGGAGGGCACGCGACCGGCGAGAACGTCTTCCCCGGCGCCGGGACCGAGGCCACGGATGCCTGACGCGACCGGGCTGGAGCTGCTCGCGCGCGAGCTCGGCGAGGACGTGCCCGGCAGCGTGCTGGACGCCGAGCACTTTCGCGGCAAGGGTGCGCTCGACGTCGACCCGGCGAGCATCCTCGAGACGCTGCGCGCGCTGCGCGAGCGCGGCTTCACGGCGCTGATGAGCGTGCACGGCGTCGACTACTACCCGGACGAGCCGCGCCTGGGCGTCCAGTACGAGCTGCTCGACCGCAGCGCGCTCGACCGCCTGACCGTGCGGCTGCGCGTGCCGACCGACGCGCCCCGCGTGCCGTCGGCGACGCCCGAGTGGCCGACCGCGAACCACCAGGAGCGCGAGGTCTACGACATGTTCGGCGTGGTCTTCGACGGGCACCCGGACCTGCGGCGCATCCTCATGCCCGAGGACTACGAGGGCCACCCCCAACGCCGCGACTTCCCGATCGGCGGCGAGCCGGTGCTCTTCACGCACAACGAGTCCGCCGTTCCGCGGTGGTTCGAGTGACGACCGAACAGCACATCAGCGCCTACCGCGAGATGGAGGCCAGCGCCACGCTCGCCGACCACCCCGTGACCGAGGGCGGCCGCGAGCTGCTGACGCTCAACATCGGCCCGCACCATCCGGCCACGCACGGCGTGCTGCGCCTGCTCGTCACGCTCGACGGCGAGGTCCTGCGCGACGTCAAGCCGATCATCGGCTACGTCCACACCGGCATCGAGAAGACCGCCGAGCAGAAGAGCTACTGGAAGGCGATCCCCGTCGTCGAGCGGATGGACTACCTCTCCTACTACTTCAACGCGTACGCGTTCTGCGGCGCGGTGGAGACGCTGCTCGAGGTCGAGGTGCCCAAGCGCGCGCAGTACCTGCGCGTGATCCATATGGAGCTCAACCGGATCATGAGCCACCTGGTGTGGCTCGGCACGAGCGCGCTGGACCTCGGCGCGATCTCGGTCTGGTGGTACTGCTTCCGCGAGCGCGAGCAGCTGCTCGACCTGTTCGAGATGTCCTCCGGCCAGCGGATGCACACGCGCTACTTCCAGGTGGGCGGCGTGATCGAGGACATCCCCGACGGCTGGATCGACATGGTGCGGCGCTTCACCAAGGTCATGCCCGGCCGCGCCGACGTCTACGGCGACCTGCTGAACCGGAACGAGATCCTGCTGCAGCGCCTGCGCGGCGTCTGCCCGCTGCCCGAGGAGGAGCTGCTCGCCCTCGGCGTCACCGGGCCGCTGCTGCGCGCGGCGGGCAACCCGTGGGACCTGCGCAAGGCGATGCCCTACAGCTCCTACGAGGACTTCGACTTCCGCATCCCGGTCGGCACGCAGGGCGACAACTACGACCGCTACGCCGTGCGCCTGGCGGAGATCCATGAGAGCTGCCGCATCATCGACCAGGCGCTCGACGGCCTCCCCGGGGGGCCCCACATCACCGAGGACCGCAAGGTCGCGCTGCCGCCCCGCCACGAGCTGGCGACCTCGATGGAGGCGCTGATCCACCACTTCAAGCTCGTCACCGAGGGTTTCCGCGTCCCGCCGGGCGAGGTCTACTTCCCGATCGAGTCCCCGCGCGGCGAGCTCGGCTGCTTCGTGCGCGCGGACGGCTCGAGCAAGCCGGCGCGCGTGCACATGCGCGACCCGAGCTTCGTGAACCTCCAGGCGACCGCCCCGATGGTCGAGGGCACCCTGATCGCCGACATGATCGCCGCGCTCGCGATGATCGATCCGGTCCTCGGAGGCGTCGACCGCTAGTGGCCCACCGATGACCATCGACCCCTCGCGCATCGCCCGCTTCGAGCACGGCTCGCGGATCCCCGGCTGGGACGACGCGGTCGATCTCGAGAAGGACCCGGCGGGCGTCCCCGACCCGGCGAGCACGCCCGTCCCCGAGGACCTGCGCGCGGAGATCGAGGCGCAGATGGCCAGGTACCCCGACCGGCGCTCGGCGGCGATCCCCGCGCTCTACGCCGTGCAGCGCCGCTACGGGTGGTGCTCGCCCGAGGGCGTCGAGCAGGCGGCGTGCGTCATGCGCGTCACGCCCGGCTACCTCACCGCCGTCGCGACGTTCTACGACATGCTCGAGACCCGCCCGGTCGGCCGCCACGCGCTCTACGTCTGCACGAACATCAGCTGCTCGCTGTGCGGCGCCGACGAGCTGCTCGCCGCGCTGCGCGAGGAGGTCGACGGGGACCCGGACTTCAACCTGCGCGGCTTCGAATGCCTCGGAGCGTGCGACATCGCGCCGATGGCCTCGGTCAACGGCCAGTACGTCGGCCCGATCGCGCTCGACGAGGTGCCCGAGCTCGTCGCGCAGATCCGCGCCGGTGAGCCGCCGCTCCCGGCCAAGCAGCTCGAACGCCGGCCGAGCGCCGATCCGAAGGCCGCCGTGCACGGCGGGGGGGCGGCATGACCGACATCCTGCTGCTGGAGGGCATCGACGAGCCCGGCCTGGCGACGATCGAGGGCTACGAGCGCCGCGGCGGCTACCAGGCCCTGCGCAAGGCGCTGCGGATGCCGCAGGCCGACCTCGTCGACCAGCTGAAGGTCTCGGGCCTGCGCGGACGCGGCGGCGCCGGCTTCTCGATGGGCATGAAGGCCTCGTTCCTGCCCCAGGGCGACATGCAGAAGTACGTCGTCGTCAACGCCGACGAGTCCGAGCCCGGCACGTTCAAGGACCGCGAGCTGATGCAGAAGAACCCGCATCAGCTGATCGAGGGGATCGTGATCGCCGCCTACGCGGTCGGCGCGACGAAGAGCTTCATCTACATCCGCGGCGAGTACGAGCACCAGGCCGACGTGCTGGACGCCGCGATCGCCGAGGCCTACGCGCGCGGGTACCTGGGCGAGAGCGTGCTCGGCTCGGGCGTCACGTGCGAGCTGCACCTGCATCGCGGCGCGGGCGCCTACATCTGCGGTGAGGAGACCGGCCTGCTCGACTCGCTGGAGGGCAAGCGCGGCAACCCGCGCCTGAAGCCGCCGTTCCCGGCCAACCAGGGGCTCTTCCAGGGGCCGACGCTGATCAACAACGTCGAGACGCTCTCAACCGTTCCGCACATCGTGACGATGGGCGCCGAGGAGTACGCGCGGATCGGCGTCCAGAACTCCTCGGGCACGAAGCTCGTCTCGGTCAGCGGCAACGTGCGGCGGCCGGGTAACTACGAGATCGAGCTCGGCATGCGCAGCCGCGACATCATCTACGGGCTCGCCGGCGGCCCGCCCGAGGGCCGCGACGTCAAGCTCTGGTTCCCGGGCGGCTCGAGCTCGCCGGTGCTGACGAAGGACGACCTCGACCTGTCCTACGACTTCGACACGCTCGCGAAGGCCGGGACGATGCTGGGCTCGGGCGCGATCATCGTCGTCGACGACTCGAACTCCGTGGTCGACGTGTGCCACAAGCTCGCGAAGTTCTACGCGCACGAGTCCTGCGGCAAGTGCACGCCCTGCCGCGAGGGCACGAGCTGGACCGTGAAGATGGTCGGGCGCATCAAGGACGGCACGGCGACCCCGATGGACCTCGACATCATGGCCTCCGTCCAGGACCACATCATCGGCAACTGCCTGTGCGTCCTGGGCGACGCGATGGCGATGCCCGTCGCCTCGATGATCGCGAAGTTCCGGGGGGAGTTCGAGGCGCAGATCGAGGCGGCGCGCGAGCGCCGCGAGCAGGCGTTCCTCACCGGGGTCGGCGCGTAGCGATGGCGCGCCCGCAGCAGGAGCTCGTGACGTTCACGCTCGACGGGCGCGAGGTCACCGCGCCGCAGAACATGATGCTCGCCGACGCCGCGCTCGAGTACGGCGACGTCGAGATCCCGGTCTTCTGCTACGAGAAGAAGCTCGGCCCGCCGGTCGGCGCGTGCCGCATGTGCCTGGTGGAGATCGAGGGCATCCCCAAGCTCCAGGCCGGCTGCTCGGTCCCGGTCAAGGACGGCATGGTCGTCCACACGAACACGCCGCGCGTGCGCGAGGCCCAGCAGGCGGTGCTCGAGTTCATCCTCATCAACCACCCGCTCGACTGCCCTGTGTGCGACAAGGGCGGCGAGTGCCCGCTGCAGGACAAGTCGTTCGGCTGGGGTGACGGGATCAGCCGCTTCGTCGACCCCAAGCGCCATTTCGAGAAGCCGCTCGCGCTCTCGCCGCTGATCGCGATCGACCGCGAGCGCTGCATCCTGTGCTATCGCTGCGTGCGCTTCAGCCAAGACGTCAGCGAGGACTACCAGCTGATCCTCCAGGAGCGCGGGGCCGGCACCTACGTGGCGACCTTCGACGGCCATCCGTACGTCGCGCCGTTCAGCGGCAACATCATCGAGCTGTGCCCGGTGGGCGCGCTCACCTCGCGCCCCTACCGGTTCCGCGCGCGGCCGTGGGACATCGAGCAGTCCGGCTCGGTCTGCACGCTGTGCCCGGCGCAGTGCAACGTGAGCTTCACGGTCCGCGACGAGCGCGTGCTGCGCGTGCTCCAGCGCGACCATGAGGGCGTCGACGACGGCTGGCTGTGCGACAAGGGCCGCTTCGCCTACCAGGCGATCCATGTCGACGAGCGCGTCACCCGGCCGCTGCTGCGCGACGGTGGCGAGCTGCGCCCGGTCAGCTGGGAGCTCGCGCTCGACACGGCGGCGGCCGCCCTGAAGCGGGCGGGGGCGCGCACCGGCGCGATCGTCGGGGGCGAGACGACGAGCGAGGAGGGCTGGCTGCTCCAGCGCCTGATGCGCGAGGCGCTCGGCTCGGCGGACCTGGACTCGCGCGCCGGCGGTGCGCTCGACCTCGAGCTGCACCGCGCGCTCGGCGCGCCCGCACTGCAGGCCGCCGTCCCCGACCTCCAGTACGCGGACGCCGTGCTCGTGCTCGACGTCGAGCCGATCGACGACGCGCCGGTCCTCGACCTGCGCATCCGCAAGGGTGTGCGCCATGGCGGCGTGCGACTGCACGTGGCCACCAGCCGGCCGTCGGCGCTCGACGAGCGGGCCGCGGCCGCCGTGCGCTTCGCGCCCGGGGCGGGCGGTGCGCTGCTCTGTGCGCTCGATGCCGCGCTCTCCCGTGCCGGCGACCTCGATGGCGCAGCGGCCGCGGCCGGCGTCGACCCGCAGGACGTGCGCGCCGTCGCCGACGGGCTCGAGGGCGACGTCGTGATCCTCTGGGGCGAGCGCCTCACGCACGGCCCGGGCGGCGCCGAGGCGGCGCGCGCGCTGCTGAACGTCGCCGCGCGCCTCGGGCTCGCCGGCCGCGAGGGCGCGGGCCTGATCGAGATCCCGGCGGGCACGAACGGCCGCGGCCTGCGCGAGGCCGGCGTGCTGCCGAACGCCGGCCCCGGCCTTGGAGCTGCGCCGGCTGAAGGCCGCGACGCACCGGCGATCGCCGCGGGCGCGGCCGCGGGCGAGCTGACCGCGCTGTACCTGCTGCACGCCGACCCGCTCACCGACCTGCCCGGGCGTGAGACGTGGGGCGCGGCGCTCGAGCAGGCCGCGACGGTGATCGCGCATGCGGGCTTCCTCACCGAGGGGGTCCGCGAGCACGCGACCGTCGTCTTCCCAGCCGAGTCCTACGCGGAGAAGGAGGGCACGATCGTGCACCCGGACGGGCGCATCCAGCGGCTGCGCCGCGCAATCGGCCGTCAGGGCGACACGCGCGGCGAGTGGTCGGTGCTGGCCGAGCTCGCACGGCGACTTGGGACCGACACGGGCGTGCGCGCGCCGTCGATGGCGACGGCCAAGATGATCGCCGAGATCCCGTTCTATGCCGGCCTCTCGCTCGACGAGATCGGCGCACGCGGCGTGCGCTGGACCGAGCGCCCGCAGGCGTTCGCGTTCCCAGAGGCGCCCGCCGGGCCCTTCGGGCTCGCCTCGCCGCAGGCCGCGCCCGCAGCGAACGGCCGGCTGCGGCTCGGCACCTTCCGCTCGATCTGGGCCTCGCCCGAGGTCGAGGCCTCGCCGGCACTGAAGTTCCTGCACCCGCGCCAGCGCGTCGAGCTCTCGCCGGCCGACGCCGAGCGCCTCGGGGTCGCCCACGGGGCCCGCGTGGCGGTGGCTGGCGACGGCGGGAGCGTCACCGGCATCGCCCATGTGCGCGCGGCCGCCCCCGCCGGCACCGTCTTCCTCGAGACGGCGATCCCGCGGGACAGCGCGGCGATCCTCGACGGCCCGCTGGTCGAGGTGTGGCCCGCGTGAGGATCCGCGACGTGCGACGGCGCAACGCTCCGACGAGCTTCGGCGGGCAGTCGGCGTGATCCCGCCGCTGGCAGAGGTGGGCTTCTCCGAGCCCTGGTGGGTCCAGGTCCTGGCCGCGCTGTTCTTCGCGTTCGTCGGACTGAACCTCGTCCCCGTCGTGCTGCTGACCGAGCGCAAGGTGCTCGGGCGCTTTCAGAACCGCTACGGCCCCAACCGGGTCGGCCCGTTCGGGATCCTCACCCCCGTCGCCGACATCCTCAAGCTGCTCAGCAAGGAGCAGTTCCGCCCGCGCACCGCCGTCGGCTGGCTGTTCGTGCTCGCGCCGATCCTCTCGATCACGGCGGCCTTCGGAGCGCTCGCGATCATCCCCTACGGGAACGTCAACGACGTGCTCGGCCAGCCTGTCGGCTTCTACGGGATCGATGTCACCATCGGTCCGCTGTACGTCTTCGCGTTCGGCGCGATCGCCTTCTACGGCCTGATGCTCGGCGGCTGGTCGTCGGGCTCGAAGTACTCGTTCCTGGGGTCGATGCGCGCCGCGGCGCAGCTCATCTCCTACGAGGTGGCGCAGGGGATGGCGCTCGTCGGGGTGATCATCACCGCCCAGACGATGTCGCTCACGGGCATCGTCAACGCGCAGGAGGGCATGTGGTACATCGTGCCGCAGTTCTTCGGCTTCGTGATCTTCATGGTCGCGAGCTTCGCCGAGACGAACCGCCCACCCTTCGACCTCGTCGAAGCGGACGCCGAGCTCGTCGGCGGCTACAACACCGAGTTCGGCGGCGGCAAGTTCGCGCTCTACTACTTCGCCGAGTACCTGAACGTCATCGTCATCTCCGGCATGGCGACGACGATGTTCCTCGGGGGGTGGCTGCTGCCGTTCGGGATCTCGACGCCCGGCTGGGTCGGCTTCTTCGTCGTGATCGTGAAGATGATGCTCGTCGTCATCGTCTTCATCTGGATCCGCGCGACGCTGCCGCGCCTGCGCTACGACCAGCTGATGTCGCTGGGCTGGAAGGTCCTGCTGCCCCTGGCCACCCTCAACATGCTCGTCACGGCGATCGTCGTGACGACGAGCTGACATGTCCTGGGATCCCGGCAGCGACGTCGTCGAGGTCACGCGCGGCCCGCAGAAGGCCGGCGGCGCGGCTGGCCTGTACCGCGCCTTCGGCGAGACGCTGCGCGGCCTGAAGACCACCTTCGGCCAGCTCACCAGCGGCGTGACGACGTTCCAGTACCCCGAGGAGAAGATCCCGGTCTACCCGCGTTTCCGCGGCCGCCACCGGCTGCACCGCTTCGAGGACAGCGGCCTGGAGAAGTGCGTCGGGTGCTCGCTCTGCGCGGCAGCCTGCCCGGCCGACTGCATCCGCGTCGTGGCCGCGGAGAACACGCCCGAGCACCGGGTGTCCGCGGGCGAGCGCTACGCGGCCGTCTACGAGATCAACCTGTCGCGCTGCATCTTCTGCGGGTACTGCGAGGTCGCGTGCCCGTTCGACGCGATCACGATGGGCCACGACTTCGAGCTGTCCGACTACAACCGCTCGGACCTCATCTTCACGAAGGAGATGCTGCTCGCCGAGCCGCCGGACCGCACGCCGCTGCGCGCGGAGGGCGAGTAGGGGCCGATGGCGTTCTTCTTCTTCCTGTTCGCGATCATCGCGCTGGCCGGCGCGGTCGGCGTCGTCACGCTGCGCAACCCCTTCTACTGCGTGCTCTCGCTGGTGGCGCACCTGATCGCGCTGGCCCTGCTCTTCCTCCTGCTCGAGGCGCAGTTCGTCGCCGCCGCCCAGATCATCGTCTACGCCGGTGCGGTGATGGTCCTGTACGTGTTCGTCGTCGCCTACGTCGGCGGCGGCGACCACCCGCGGCCGCTCTGGCGCGCGGGCGCGCGGCAGCGCGCGCTGGCGGTCGGGTTCGGCGCGGCGCTGTTCGTCGAGCTGTCGATCGCCGTGCTCGGGACGGGCCTTCAGGCGCTCGGCACGAAGGGCCCCGAGGTCACCTCCGCGTACGGCTCGCCCGGGGAGATCGGCGCCAAGCTGCTGACCGACTACCTGCTGCCGTTCGAGCTCGCCTCGTTCCTGCTGCTCGCCGCGGCCGTCGGGGCGGTCGCGCTCGCCGGCAGGCGCGGCGGCCTGGAAGCGGACGACCGCCCGCTGGCGCCCGAGCACGGGGAGTACGTCGCGCCGCCGCGCCCGGCGGCCACGGGCACGATGTCCGAGGGCGTCGCGGGCTACGGCGTCACGACGCCGTTGCCCGAGCCCCGGGTCGAGGACCGCGAGCTGCGCACGCGCGAGCGCGAGACGGTGGAGCCGCCCGCGTGAACGTCAACTGGTACATCGTCGTCTCGGCGCTGATCTTCTGCCTGGGCGCGGTCGGGGTGCTCGTGCGGCGCAACCCGCTGGTGGTGTTGCTGTGCCTGGAGCTGATGCTCAACGCTGGCAACCTCGCGCTGATCGGGTTCGCGCGCATGTGGGGCGGCCTCGACGGCCAGGTCTTCGCGATCGTCGTGATGGTCGTCGCGGCGTGCGAGGTGACGATCGGCCTGGGCATCGTCGTCGCGCTCTACCGCCGGCGGCTGCCGATCGACGTCGATGAGCTGCGGGAGATGCAGGGCTAGTGGTCCTTCCCCGGACATCGAGCCGCCGACGCCGGACGGCGATCACCGCCATACCGCGTCCTCGGATCGAGCAATGCCACCGGCATTGCACCAATCCTGCGTCCTTGCCTGGCGGCGCCGCCGCCGCGCCGTCGTCGTCCCGACATCCGCGGAAGGACCACGGATGAGCGTCACGACCGCGGCGTGGCTCGTGCTCGCGATGCCGCTCGCCGGCATGCTCGTCATCGCCGTTCCCGGCGGCCTGTGGCGCGGGCGGGCCCCCGGCTGGATCGGCACGCTGGCGATCGCCGCGGCGTTCGTGTTCGCGCTGATCACGTTCGCGAAGCTCCAGAGCCGCCCGGAGGACGCGAAGGTCGCCGTCTCCTCGCTGTGGGACATGGTGAACGTCGCCGGCGTGCGCATCCGCCTCGGGATCTACGTCGATCCGCTGGCGGTGCTGATGATCCTCGTGGTCAGCGGCGTGTCGATGCTGATCCACCTCTACTCGGTGGGGTACATGGCGGGCGACCGCGGCTACACGCGCTTCTTCGCCTACCTGAACTTCTTCGTCTTCTCGATGCTGCTGCTCGTGCTGGCGGGCAACCTCGTGCTGCTGATCGTCGGCTGGGCGTTCGTCGGCGCCGCGAGCTACATGCTCATCTCCTACTGGTACCGGCGCACGACGGCGACGCGGGCGGGCATCAAGGCGTTCGTCATCAACGTCGTCGGCGACGTCGGCCTCGTGCTCGGCACGTTCTTCATCTTCAAGCACACCCACGTGCTCGACTACGGCCCGCTCTTCAAGAGCATCCACGTGGTCTTCTCCAAGAACCAGGCCGACCTCGTCATCGGGATGCTGCTGATCCTCGTCGGCGCGTTCGCGAAGTCGGCGCAGGTCCCGCTGCACACCTGGCTTCCCGATGCGATGGAGGGCCCCACGCCGGTCAGCGCGCTGATCCACGCCGCGACGATGGTGACCGCCGGCGTCTACCTCATCGGGCGCCTGTACATCCTCTTCGAGTGGGCGCCGACGGCCGCCGACGTGGGCGCCGCGATCGGCGCGCTCACGCTGCTGATCGCGGGCACGATCGGCCTGGCGGTCACCGACCTCAAGCGCGTCATCGCCTACTCGACGATGTCCCAGATCGGCTACATGATCATGGGCGTCAGCTCGGCGGCGTACGTGGGGGCGTTCTTCCACCTGACGACACACGCGTTCTTCAAGGCGCTCCTGTTCATGGCGGCCGGCTCGGTGATCGCCGCGATGGGCGGCGAGCAGTCGCTCGACAAGATGCGCGGCTTCCGCCGGGCGATGCCGTTCACCTTCTGGTGCTTCATCATCGGCGGCCTGGCGCTCAGCGCGTTCCCGCTCATGTCGGGCTTCGTCTCCAAGGACGACCTGCTCTACCTCATCGGCGACCGCGGCGGCTGGTACTGGGTGCTGTACGTCGTCGGCTACGTGGGCTCGGTCCTCACCGTGATCTACACCTGGCGGCTGATCTTCCGCACCTTCTGGGGCGAGCCGTGCGAGCAGGCCGCCGAGCTCGAGCACGGGCACCTGTGGCACGCGCCGCACCCGTTCAACCCCGCCAATGGCGAGCTCGAGGACACCGAGGTCGGCTTTCCCGGCCCCGAGCACCACATCGCGGAGTGGAGCTGGCAGATGAAGGTTGCGATGAGCGTCCTGGCCTTCCTCTCGGTGGTCGCGGGGGTGCTCGAGCTGCCCTTCAACATCACCGACGCGCTGGGCAACTTCCTCGAGCCGACCTTCGCGCGCTCGCTCGTCGCCCACCCGGCCAACGACGGCCTCGAGGCGGTCGGCATCGGCCTGTCGGCGGTGATCGCGATCGGCGGGATCTGGGCGGCGTACGTGATCTGGGTCAAGCGACCCGAGCTGGCCACGCGGATCCGCGAGCGCTTCAGCGCGCTCTACGAGCTGTTCGTGCACAAGTGGTACTTCGACGAGGCGATCGACCTCGTGATCGTGCGGCCGTTCGCATGGTTCGGGCGCTGGGGCCGCGACACCTTCGAGCGCGTGTTCGTCGACGGCGCGCTCGTCGGCGGCACCGCGGGGATCGTGCGCGCCGGCTCGGCCGCGGTGCGCGCGCTGCAGACCGGGCTGCTGCGCAGCTACGCCGGGCTCGTCGTCGCGGGCTTGGCGGTCGTCATCCTCTACTTCCTGATCCGCGCGGCATGACGATCCACCTCTCCATCGTCCTCTGGCTGCCGCTCGCCGCCGGCGTGCTTGCCGTGATCCTGCCGCGCGCTGCCGCGCGCTGGGTGAGCCTGCTCGGCGCCCTTGCGGTCCTCGCCTACGCGATCGTCCTCGTCGCCGACTACGACACCGCGCGCGGCGGGCTGCAGCACGTCACGGACGTCGTGTGGATCCGCTCGCTGGGGATCCACTACAAGCTCGCGGTCAGCGGGCTGAACCTGTTCCTCATCCTCACGACGGCGATCGTGTTCACCGCCGCGGCGCTGTGGTCGGCGCTGCGCGAGGGGCGGATCCCGCGGCCCGGGCTGTACGCGCTGCTCATGGGGCTGGCCGAGACCGGCGTGCTCGGCGCGTTCATGGCGCAGGATCTCGCGCTGTTCGTCGTCTTCTTCGACCTGATGCTCGTGCCGTTCTACTTCCTGACGCTCGTGTGGGGCGGGCCGGACCGCACGCGCGCGGTGCTCAAGCTCTTCATCTACACGCTCGTCGGCTCGCTGCTGATGCTCGTCGGGGCGATCGCCACGGGCGTGCTGGCCGCGAAGGGCGGGACGCCGACGTTCGTGCTGAGCGACCTGCAGCGCCACCCGCTGACGCGCTCCTCGCAGGAGTGGATCTTCCTCGTCTTCACGCTGGCGTTCCTCATCAAGATGCCCGCGTTCCCGTTCCACGGGTGGATGCCCGACGGCTACCAGCAGATGCCGATCCCGGTGCTCGCCGTGTTCACGGCGATCCTCAGCAAGGTCGCCGCCTACGGCTTCCTACAGGTCGCGATCCCGCTCTTCCCGAAGGCGGCCGTGCACTTCCAGGAGCTCGTGATGCTCGTCGCGCTCGCCTCGATCCTCTACGGCTCGGCGATGGCGTTCACGACGACGCGCGCGCGGCTCGTGCTCGGCTACTCGTCGGTCGCGCAGCTGGGGTTCATCGTGCTCGGGATCTTCGCGCTGAACTCGCGCGGCGCCGACGGCGCGCTGCTGCAGTCGATGAATCACGCGCTCGTCGCCGGGCCGATGATCCTGATCGTCGCGCTGCTCGCCGCGCGCACCGGCGGCAGCGAGGACATCCGCGACATGGGCGGCATGGCCGTCAGGGGCCCGCTGCTGGCCGCGGTCTTCCTGGTGCTGACCTACGCGCTGCTGGCGATGCCGGGCTCGGCGAACTTCATCGGCGAGTTCTTCATCCTGCTCGGCGTCTTCCAGTCGAAGCTTGCGCTCGCAGTCGTCGCGTTCGCCGGCGTCGTGATGGCGGCGGTGTACGCGCTGCGGCTCTACATCCGCTCCATGCACAACCGGGTCGGCGCCGACGTCGAGCCGCGCGAGCTCGGCTGGCGGGCGGGTGTCGTCCTGATCCCGATGATGCTCGTCGTGCTGGCGCTGGCCCTCTACCCGCAGATCGCGCTCAAGCGCGGCGACCGCGCGGCCACGCGCGCGATCGCGGGCGCGCGCCTGGTGCAGGCCGCCGGGTCGCTCGCGACGGCTCCGGCGCAGGAGGCGCGGCGATGACCGCCGTGCTCGCCGCAGCGTCGGTCACGGGCCCGCACATCGACTGGGCAGCGATCTCGCCCATCGTCGCGCTGCTCGGCGGCTCGGTGGTCGTGCTGCTGGTCGGCCTCCTGCGCGCGCGGGTGGTGCGCCACCAGGTCGTCCCGTTGCTCGCGCTGCTCGCCTTCGGCGCCGCGATCGGCCTGGTGATCTGGCAGTGGGACACCGACACGCTGGTCGTCGCGGGCGCGATGCGCATCGACAGCCTCACGCTGCTCTCCGCGCTGCTGGTCTGCTCGACCGGCGTCGCCGCGACGCTCATCGCCTGGCGCGGGCGGGCCGCGCGCGAGCTCGCGCACGGCGAGTTCTTCGCGCTGATGCTCGTCTCGGCGGCGGGCATGGTCGTGCTCGTCGCGGCGGTGAACCTCGTGACCACGTTCACCGGGCTGGAGCTGTTGTCGCTCCCGCTCTACGTGCTGTGTGCGGCGATGATGCGCAGCGAGCGCTCACTGGAGTCCGGCCTGAAGTACCTCATCATCGGCTCGGTCGGCTCGGCGACGCTGCTGTACGGGTTCGCGCTCATCTACGGCGCGACCGGCCGAACCGGCTACGCGGCGATCGCCCAGGCGCTGGTCGCCAAGGACATCGCCGGCGACGTGCTCGTCCTGACGGCCGTCGCGATGATCGTCGTCGGCCTGGCGTTCAAGGCCTCGCTCGCGCCGTTCCATCAGTGGACGCCCGACGTGTACGAGGGAGCGCCCACGTCGGTCACCGCGTTCATGTCGGTCGCCACGAAGACGGCGGCCTTCGGCGCGATCGTGCGGCTCTTCGACACGGCGCTGCTGCCGACGGTCGATGACTGGCGCCCGGTCTGGATCGCGATCGCGGTGATCTCGATCCTCGTCGGCAACGCCGGCGCGCTGGGGCAGTCGTCGATGAAGCGCATGCTCGCCTACTCATCGATCGCGCAGGCCGGCTACATCCTCGTCGGCTTCGTCGTGGTGACGCGCCTGGGCGTCCAGGCGGTGCTCTTCTACCTCGCCGTCTACCTGTTCGCGAACCTCGCCGCCTTCGCGGTCGTCGCCGCGCGCGAGCGCGAGACCGGCCTGGGCGACGACATCGGCGCGCTGCGCGCCCTCGGCGCGCGCCGCCCGCTGCTCGCGGTGAGCATGACGCTCGCGATGCTGAGCCTCGCCGGGATCCCCGCCACCGCGGGATTCATCGGCAAGTTCCGGTTGATCGAGGCCGCCGCCGACGGCGGCTACACCTGGCTGGGCATCATCATCGTGATCGGCTCGATGATCTCGCTGGCGTACTACCTGCCGGTGGTCGCCGCGATGTGGCGCGACGAGGCCCAGTCGGCGCCCGCGCCCGAGATCGACGGCCGCACCGGCCTGCCCGCGCTCGCGGGCGGCAGCCCCGAGGCCGACCCGCCGCGGGCCGGGTGGGAGGTGCAGCTCGTCGCGCTCGTGCTGGGCGCCGCGACCCTCGCCTTCGGGATCTACCCGCAGCCGCTGTTCGACCTCGTGCAAAGCGCGGCGCGCGGGCTGGGGCTCTAGGCGCGCTGCGGGGGGCCGCGCCGCGCCGTGCCCGCCGCGCTGGGCGCGCCGTGCACGCCATGCGTGCACAACTCGCCCAGCGTCGCCGCCCCGGCCGTCGGCGGCGCGCGCTCCGCCCGGGTGATCGGGGAGAATCCGCGCCGTGCGCCTGTCCGCGAAGGCCGACTACGCTGTGCGCGCTGCCGCCGAGCTCGCGGCGGCGGCCGACGCGGGCCCCGTGAAGGGCGAGGCGATCGCCACCGCGCAGGGCATCTCGCTGAAGTTCCTGGAGAACATCCTCGCCGAGCTGCGCCACTCCGGCCTGGTCGCCAGCCGCCGCGGCGCGGAGGGTGGCTACTGGCTCGCGCGGCCGGCGGACGAGATCACGGTCGCCGACGTGATGCGCGCGGTCGAGGGGCCGCTGGCGTCCGTGCGCGGCGAGCCGCCCGAGCGCGTGAGCTACGAGGGTGCCGCGACGGTGCTGCCGCGTGTGTGGATCGCGCTGCGCTCGAACCTGCGCGCCGTGCTCGAGCACGTGACGCTCGCCGACCTCGCGCGCGGCGAGCTGCCACCGGACATCGAGCGGCTCGCCGCCGAGCCCGAGAGCTGGACGACGCGCTGACCCGGCTCGCCCGGCCGCCGGCTGCGAGCGCTCGCGGGGCTCCCGCGCTCGGCGCTGGTCGAGTTGTGCACGCATACCGTGCTCGCGGCGCCCAGCGTGGAGACATCGGCGGGCGGGCGCGATCGGCGTGGGTGGCGCCGGGGCGTGCGCGCGGTCAGCGCGCGGGCGCCGGCGTGCGGTCGGGCGCGACCCAGACGATGTCCCCGGCGCGCAGCTCCAGCGCCTCGGCCTCGGCGCGTGTGACCTGGACGGCGAGCGCGACGCCGTCGCCGAGGACGAGCTCGACGCGCACCTCGAAGCCCAGGTGCACGACGCGCGTGACCATCGCCTCGGCAGCCCCCTCGCGCGGGTCGGGGGTGATCCGCAGGTCGTGCGGGCGCACGAGCCGCCCGGCGAGCTGGGAGACCGGCCCCAGGAAGCCCATGACGAAGTCGTCGGCGGGCCGCTCGTAGAGCTCGCGCGGCGGCCCGGTCTGCGCGATCCGGCCCTCGTGCAGCACCGCGATCGAGCCCGCGAGCTCCATCGCCTCCTCCTGGTCGTGGGTGACGATCACGGTTGTCACCGGCAGCTGCTCGTGCAGCTCGAGCAGCCAGCGGCGAAGCTCAGCGCGCACGTTCGCGTCGAGCGCGCCGAACGGCTCGTCGAGGAGCAGCAGCCGCGGCTCCACCGCCAGCGCGCGCGCCAGGGCCATGCGCTGGCGCTGGCCGCCGGACAGCTGTGCCGGGTAGCGGTCGCGATATGCCGAGAGTCCGACGAGCCCGAGCAGCTCGTCGACACGCTCGGCGACCTCTGCCCGAGGGCGCCGGCGGACCCTCGGCCCGAACGCCACGTTCTCGCGCACGGTGAGGTGCTTGAAGGCGGCGTAGTGCTGGAAGACGAAGCCGATCTCGCGCCGCTGGGCGGGCACCGCGGTCTGGTCGCGGCCGTCGATGACGACCGTGCCGGCGTCCGGCGCCTCCAGGCCCGCGATGATCCGCAGCAGCGTGGACTTCCCCGAGCCGCTCGGGCCGAGCAGCGCCGTGAGCGAGCCCTCGGGCACCTCGAGCGAGACCTCCTCGAGCGCCACGTGGTCGCCGAAGCGCTTGGTCACACCGGTCAGGGAGATCATGCGTACTCCTTGCGGGGCTTGATCATGGTCATCGCGAGCAGCGTGCACAGGGCGATCACGGCCAGCAGGGCCGAAGCCGCGTACGCCCCCGCCACGTTGAAGTTCTCGAAGCGCTCCTGGACGAGCAGCGTGAGCGTCTCCGTCTGCCCGGCGATGTGGCCGGAGACGACGCTCACCGCGCCGAACTCACCGATCGCGCGCGCGGTCGACAGCACGACGCCATAGGCCACGCCCCAGCGGATGGCGGGCAGCGTCACGCGCCGGAACGTCTGCCATGAGGACGCGCCGAGCGTCGCGGCCGCCTGCTCCTGTTCGGTGCCGATCTCGCGCAGCACCGGCGCGACCTCGCGCGCCACGAACGGCACGGTCACGAAGACCGTCGCCAGCACGATCGCGGGCCAGGAGAAGATGATCTGGATCCCCGCCCGCGCGAGTGCGTCGCCGAGCCACCCCGTCCTTCCGTAGACGAAGATCAGCGACAGCCCGACGACGATCGGCGAGATCGCGAAGGGCAGGTCGATCACCGTGTCGAGCAGCGCCCTGCCGCGGAAGCGCCCGCGCACGATCACGAGCGCGGCGAGGATGCCCAACACGGTGTTCAGCGGGACGGCGACCAGCGCCGCCGTCATCGTGAGCTGGAAGGCGTGGATCGCGGCGGGCGTCGTGAGCGAGGCCCAGACGGCGCCGATGCCCGGCTCCAGCGTGCGGTAGAGGACCACCCCGACTGGCACCAGCAGCAGCGCTCCGAGGTAGGCGAGCGCGAGCACGCGCAGGCCCAGTCGCGCCGGGCGCTCAGCGCTCATGGCGCGCCCCCAGGAACGCGAGCCCGCGGATCGCGGCCAGCACGGCGAGCGAGAGCAGCAGCAGGACCACGGACACGGCGGCGGCCGACACCGGCGCCCCGCCCTCGAGCTGCTTGTAGACGAAGACCGACGCGACCTGCGTGTGGAACGGGATGTTCCCGGAGATGAGTACGACCGAGCCGAACTCGCCGACGGCGCGCGCGAACGCGAGCGCGCAGCCCGCCAGGATCGCCGGCACGAGGTTCGGCAGCACGATGCGCCGGAACGTCGTCCAGCCGCCCGCTCCGAGCGACGCCGCTGCCTCCTCCATCCCGCGGTCGAGCTCCATGAGCACCGGCTGGACCGAGCGCACGACGAACGGCAGCGTCACGAACAGGAGCGCGAACGCGACGGCGGCCTGCGTGTAGGCGATGTCGATCCCGACCGGGCCCCCCTGCCCGTAGAGCGCCAGCAGCGTGATCCCGGCGACGATCGTCGGTAGCGCGAACGGCAGGTCGATGAGGGCGCCGACCGCGCGCCGGCCGCGGAACTCGTCGCGCACGAGCACCCAGGCGATGAGCGTCCCGGCGGCCGCGTTGATCGCCGTCACGAGCAGCGAGACGAGCACCGTGAAGCGCAGAGCGGCGACGGCCTCCGCGCTGCTGACCGCTGCCCAGAAGGCGCCGATCCCGCCCTGGAGCGACTTGGCGACCACCGCGGCCAGCGGCAGCAGCACGACGAGGCTCAGCCACAGCGTCACGACCCCGATGCTCAGGCGGCCGGGGCGGACGCCCGCCGGGGCGCCGTTGCGCACCGCGTGCGCCCACGGCGGCGCTGCGGCGGGCGCTGTCGCCTCGATGACGGCCTCGGTGCTCACTTCGCGGTCGACACCCCCACCTGCTGCTCGATCTTCGCGATCGATCCGTGCGTGACGTCGAAGAGCGAGCTGTCGAGCGTCGCCCAGCCGCCGAGGTCGTCGATCGTGAACAGCCCCGGCGGAACCGGGAACTTCGCCGCGTTCGCCTTCAGCACCGCGGGATTCACCGGGCGGTAGCCCCAGTCGGCGAACACCTGCTGAGCGGCCGCGGAGCGCGTGTAGTCGACGAGCGCCTGCGCCTGGGCCGGGTGCTCCGATGTCGTCGTGACGGCGATCGGGATGTCGATCCGGATCGTCTCGTCGGGCGTCACGTAGTCGACGTCCTGACCCTTCTTCTGGGCGGTGATCGCCTCGGACTCGTAGGAGAGCAGCACGTCCCCGTTGCCGGAGGCGAAGTCCTGCAGTGCTTCGCGCGCCGACTTGTCCTGCACCTTCACGTGCCTCGTGAGCAACTCCTTGACGTAGGCCAGGCCCGCCTGCGGGTCCCTGCCGTCGTTCGAGGCCTGGCCGTAGGCGGCGAGCAGGTTCCACTTGGCCGAGCCGGAGGTGAAGGGGTTGGGCGTGAGCACCTCCACATCGGGCTTCAGAAGGTCGCTCCAGGTATGAATGCCCTTCGGGTTGCCCTTGCGCACGACGAATGTGACGAGCGACGTGTTGACGAGGCCGTGGTAGGGGGCGCTCGACCAGCCGGGCGCCACGATGCCGGCCTTCACGAGGCGCTGCATGTCGGGTTGGATCGAGAAGGAGACGACGTCCGCCGGCAGGCCGGCGGCCACCGAGCGGCTCTGCTCGCCGGAGGGGCCGAACGAGGTGGTCACCCCGACACCCTTGCCGGCGGCGGTCTGCTGGAAGGCGGGCACGACCTGGTCGTAGACGACCTGCGGCGTGGAGTAGGCGACGAGCGCGAGCTTCGTCGCGCCGTTTGCCGAGATCGCGGCGCCGGTCGCGGAGTCGCTGGCGCCGCCGCAGCCCGCGACGGCGAGGACGACGGCAAGGGCGACGAGCGCTGCGACGACCTGGGCGAGGGGGGATGCGTGACGATGCATCGGCGTGGCTCCGGGAAAAATAGTCAATTTCGGATCGAAGATGGGCAGAATACAGCACCAAGACTAAACCGGTCGGATGAGTGGGAAATTGGCGTAGCTGGTCGGGGGCCGCCGAAGACCCGCCCGCCGCACAGCGCGCTACGGTTCGCGCCCCGTGGACTACCCCGTCGAGACGTTCACCGAGCAGGAGCGGGCCGCGCTCGCCCCGCACGTGACGAACCTCGACCGGCCGGTGTTCGCGCTCGTGAACCTGCCGGAGACCGTCAAGGGCGCGCTCTTCGCCCGCTACTCGCGCTATCAGGGGACGCTGCGGCGGCTGTTCCTGGACGAGTTCGCGGGGTCGCTCCCCGCCGCGGCGATGGGTGCGTGGGACGGCGACGAGGGCAGCCGCGCCGCCGAGCTCTACGAGCGCATCTTCGTCGGCTACGGCGACGACTCGGTCGCCCAGCTCGGCGGCGCGCACGTCGCGTGCGAGTGGGTCTCCAACGTGCTGACGAAGGTGCTCCAGCGCCCGCGCCTGGGGGCCTACCTCGAGCAGTCCACGCGCTACATCCCGTACGACGCGCCGATGCCGAGCGGCGGGTTCCGCTACTACCGCGACCCTGAGCTCGGCCCGCGCTACGAGCAGGCGATGGACCTGCTGTTCGAGACCTACGCGGCCGCCCTGCCGCGGGTGACCGCCTGGGTCGAGTCGACCTTCCCGGCGCCCGCCGAGGGCTCAGCGGCGGCCCATCGCCGCGCCGTACAGGCCAAGGCGCTCGACCTGCTGCGCGGCCTGCTGCCGGCGGCGTCGCTCTCGCACATGGGGATCTTCGCGACGGGCCAGACCTACGAGCAGCTGATCCTGCACCTGCTCGCCCATCCGCTGCCGGAGGCGCGCGCGTACGGGCGCATGCTCCTGAGCACGCTGCAGGCCGTGATGCCGAGCTTCGTCGCGCGGGTCGAGCGGCCCGAGCGCGGCGGTGAGTGGATCGCGTTCCTCGAACGCCGCGAGGCGGCCGCGCGCGCCGCCGCCGCGCGGCTTGGGCTCGACCGCGAGCCCGGCGACGACGGGCACGGCGGTCCGTCGGTGACGCTGCTGCACGTCGACGGCGCCGAGGAGGACCTGCTCGCAGCGCTCCTCTTCGAGCAGGCGGCCGTGAGCGAGCAGGTGACGCGCGAGCGGGTCGCTGCGCTGGGGCCCGACGAGCGCGCGGCGCTCCTGCGCGAGCTCGTCGGCGAGCGCGCCAACCGCCGCCACCGGCCCGGCCGCGGCTTCGAGGCCGTGCGCTACCGCTTCGAGATCGTCTCGGACTACGGGGCCTTCCGCGACCTGCAGCGCCACAGAATGCTCACGGTCCAGTGGCAGGCGCTCGGCCCGCACCTGGGGGCCGGCGTGCCGGAGGAGGTTGACGCGGCTGGTGTGGGCGATGACTACCGCCGCGCGCTCGAGGCCTCGGCCGGTGAGTGGGAGCGGCTGTGCGCGGAGGGCCATGAGCGCGCGGCGCTCTACGCGCTCTGCCTGGGCTTCCGCATCCGCTACGTGCTGGACTGCAACGCGCGCGAGGCGATGCAGCTCATCGAGCTGCGCTCGGGCCGCGAGGGCCACCCGAGCTACCGGGCCGTCGCGCACGAGATGCACCGCCGCATCGGCGAGGTGCACCCGGCGGTCGCGGCGGCCATGACCCACCTGGACGAGGCCGTCGAGCCCCGCCTGGAGCGCATCCTCAGCGAGATACGCACGCAGGCGAGGCTCGACGCCCTCGGGGCGCGCTGAGGCAGCGGCCGCGCCGGACCGCAGCGCGGGTGTGCGAGGCTGCGCCTCCATGGGCCTCGTCAGGTGCCAGATCTCGATCTCGCTCGACGGCTTCGTCGCCGGGCCGGATCAGAGCGTCGCCGACCCGATCGGAGTCGGTGGCATGCGCCTGCACGAATGGGTCTTCCAGACCGCGTCCTGGCGGGCGATGCACGGACAGGACGGCGGGGAGCGCAGCGCCGACGACCGCGTGGTCGAGCAGGCGTTCGGCGGGATCGGCGCGCATGTGATGGGCCGCAACATGTTCGGCGGGGGCTCCGGGCCGTGGGACGAGCGCTGGCGCGGCTGGTGGGGCGAGGACCCGCCCTTCCACGCCCCGGTGTTCGTCCTGACCCACCACGAACGCGCGCCGCTCCCGATGCAGGGCGGCACCACCTTCACGTTTGTCACCGATGGCCTCGAATCCGCCCTCGAGCAGGCGCGCGCGGCCGCGGGCGAGCGCGACGTGGCGGTCGCCGGCGGTGCGAGCACGGTGCGCCAGGCGCTCGCGGCCGGTGCGCTCGACGAGCTGCAGCTGCACATCGTCCCCGTGATCCTCGGTCGCGGCGAGCGCATCTTCGACGACGTCGGCGACCCGGTGCTCGAGCCGGTCGAGGTCGTGGCCTCGACCGGCGTGACGCACGTGCGCTACCGCATCGCGCGCTAGCGGCCTACCCCTCGTCGCCGCGCGCCTGCGCGCTCGCGGCGAGCTGGCGCATCACGTCGGGGTCGCGCAGCGTCGTCACGTCGCCGAGCTCGCGGCCCTCCGCGACGTCCTTGAGCAGCCGGCGCATGATCTTGCCCGAGCGCGTCTTGGGCAGCTCGCTGGCCCAGATGATCCGCCGCGGGCGCGCGAGCTTGCCGATGCGCTGGGCGACGTGCTCGCGCAGCTCGTCCTCGAGCGCCGCGTCGCCCTCGGTGTCGCCGCGCAGCGTCACGTACGCGCAGATCGCCTGGCCGGTGTCCTCGTCGGTCTGGCCGATGACCGCGGCTTCGGCGACCTTCGGGTGGCTGACGATCGCCGACTCGACCTCCGCAGTCGACATCCGGTGGCCGCTGACGTTGATGACGTCGTCGACGCGGCCGATGACCCAGAAGTAGCCGTCGTGATCCTGGCGCGAGGCGTCGCCGACGAGGTAGTTCGGCGCGCCGAAGCGCTCCCAGTAGCCCGACAGGTAGCGGTCGGGCTCCTTGTAGAGCGTGCGCAGCATCCCCGGCCACGGGTGGCGCAGCGTCAGCAGGCCCTGCACGTCGCGCTGGACCTCGCGCCCGTCGTTGTCGACGACCTCCGCCGCGATCCCCGGCAGCGGCGTGCCCGCGGAGCCGGGCTTGGCGGCCTGCGCGCCGGGCAGAGTCGTGATCATGATCTGGCCGGTCTCGGTCTGCCACCAGGTGTCGACGATCGGGCAGCGCCCGCCGCCGACGACCTTCCAATACCAGACCCACGCCTTGGGGTTGATCGGCTCGCCGACCGTCCCGAGCAGGCGCAGCGAGGAGAGGCCGTGGCGCTGCACGTACTCGGCGCCCCACTTCATGCAGGTGCGGATCGCGGTCGGCGCGGTGTAGAAGATCGTCACGCCGTACTCCTGGCACAGCCGCCACCAGATGTCCTTGTCCGGGTAGTCTGGCGCGCCCTCGAACATCACCGAGGTGGCGGCGTTCGCCAGCGGCCCGTAGACGATGTAGCTGTGGCCGGTGATCCAGCCGACGTCGGCGGTGCACCAGAAGACGTCGCTCTCGGGCCGCACGTCGAAGACGTTGCGGAAGGTCCAGGTCACGCCGGTCAGGTAGCCGCCGGTGGTGTGTTGGATCCCCTTCGGCTTGGCCGTCGAGCCGCTGGAGTACAGGATGAACAGCGGGTGCTCGGCGTCGAGCGGCTCGGCCGGGCACTCGGGGTCGGCCGCCTCGAGCGCCTCGTGCCACCAGACGTCGCGCCCGTCGCGCATCTCGCACGACTCGCCGGTGTGACGCACGACCAGGATCGTCTCCAGGTGCGTGAGGTCGCCCATCACCTCGTCGACGGCCGCCTTCACCGGCGCGGTACGGCCCTTGCGGCGCGCGCCGTCGACGGTGATGAGCGCGCTCGCGTTGCTGAACGCCATGCGCTCGGCCACCGACTCGGCGCTGAAGCCGCCGAAGACGACGTTGTGCGGCGCGCCGATGCGCGTGCACGCGAGCATCGCGACGACGACCTCGGGGATCATCGGCAGGTAGATCCCGACGACGTCGCCAGGGCCGATGCCGCGCGCCTTCAGCGCGTTGGCGCAGCGCTGCACATCGGCGAGGAGCTGCGCATAGGTGACGGCGCGCCGCTCACCCTCTTCACCGTGCCAGTGGAAGGCGACACGGTCGCCGAGCCCGGCCGCCACGTGGCGGTCCAGGCAGTTGTGCGAGACGTTCAGCTTGCCGCCGGTGAACCAGCGGTAGAACGGGGGCTCGGCGTCGTCGAGCGCCGTCGTCCACGGCTCGAACCAGTCCAGCTCGGCGGCCTGGCGCTCCCACCAGCCCACCGGGTCGCGCTCGGCGGCCAGGTGCTCGGAGAGGTCCGTGATGCGCGCGCGGGCGCGGAAGCCCTCCGGCGGCTCGAACCACTCCTGCTCGAGCAGTGCCGCGAGTTCCTGATCCAGCTGCTGATCGTCTGCCATCGCCGGATCCTACGATGCCGGCGCGTCACAGCCAGCCGAGGACGACCCCGAAGACGAGCGCCATGGCGATGTCGATCGCAGCGAGGGCGCCCAGGCGCCGCACGCGCGCCCGGTTGTCGGGCGCGTCGTAGACCCAGGCCGCGTAGAGGTAGAACCACAGGTAGCCGAAGATCACGATCAGCGGCACGAACGGCGTGTTCCACCACCAGTACTCCCAGTGGAATGTGCCGGTCGCGTGCAGGAAGAGCTCGACGGCGACGCTCACGATCGACAGGCCGAGCGCGACCGCCAGGCGGTTGGGCATCCCGAGGATCCGCACGCGCCGGTCGCGTGGCAGGAGCTTGGCGTAGACGATGCCCGCCAGCGCGAACATGAACGAGATCTCGACGTTCAGGCCGATCAGGAACTGGTAGGCGGTTGGGCCCGTGGTCGTCCACAGCGGGGCACGGTCGGTCGCCTTCAGGATCAGCGCGTTGACGATCTCGTTGAACCAGTCGGCGAGCCAGACCGCCAGGCCGGCGGCGATCACGTCGAAGCGCCCGCGCTCGACCTCGACCGCGTACGCGTAGATGACGAACGCCAGCAGCGCGACGGCGTACCACTTGAACAGTGAGGGATCGCGGACCTGGCGCTGGGCCTCGAGGACGAAGTCCGGGCGGGTCGCGAACGGTGTCGGCATCGCCCCTACTTCTTCTTGCGCTTCTTGCGCCGCTGACCGGCCGTCAGCTCGGGCGGCGGCGCCGGCGCCGGCGTCTCGAGCGGCGCCTTGCCGTTTGCTGCGGGCTGCAGGCGCACGCGCGAGCTGCTCGGCCACGGCTCCGCCTTGCCGGTGCGCCAGGCCGGGGGCACTCCGCGCGGCCAGCGCTGGGCGAAGAGGAAGCCGACCATCAGCAGCCAGAACGCGCGGATGATGCCGAGCTGGTCGAGCGGCAGCACGAACGTGCCGCCGACGATCATCCCGAGCACGCCCGCGAAACGGGTCAGCAGGCCGCAGCGCATCGCGGCCAGCGCGATCATGATGAACGCGAAGCCGAGGCTGAACGAGCCGAGCAGCTGCAGCACGGTGCCGATCGCGATCGGTCCGCTGCTGAGCGCGTCGACCGCATCCGCATTCGTTCCCGTTGGCGAGAAGCCGTTCGCGGCGACGACGCGCCCGATGCCCACCACCGCGGTGCCGACGCCGTAGGCGACCGCGCCGATCGCCGCGAAGATCAGCGATGAGCGCCCGATGCGCTGCACGCGCGCACGGGTCGCCTGGAAGAGGAAGGCGAGCACGCCGAAGATGAGCAGCGCGGAGAGCGCGGACAGGATCGGGCCGGCCGTCATCGCGACCGGGTGGTCGGCGATCCAGTGCAGCTGGAGCGCGGCGCGCCCCGGCGGGATCGTCTTCCCCGAGGCCACGTCGCGCAGCGCATCGGTGATCGTGACCACCCTGTCCGGGTAGCCGGGCAGCGCTTGGTAGGCGGCGTTCGTGATCACCCCGCCGATGAGCGCCAGGGCGCCGGCAGCCCACGCGGCGATCGCCGCCTTCGTGCGGTTGTCGGCCTCCCAGGCGAGCGCCTGCTCGGGCGTCGTAGGGGGCGTGGTGGGGGTGCTGTCGGCGGTCGTGGACATCGGCGGCGGTCTGGTGCGGCGGTCAGGCGCCGGGCGCCTGCGCGGGGCCGGGGCCGACCGTGCGCTGGGGGGACAGAGTCACCGGACGGCTCGTCTCCGGGAGGGGAGGTCGGCGGTCGACCACGCGCGAGAGGCGATCGCCCGCGGCGAGCACGAGGTCGAGTGCCGGCCCGGCCACGCGCAGCATCGCCTCGATGCGCGCGCGCCACGCGCGCTGGGTTGCGGTCGGGGGCGCCACGCGGGCGATTCTAGGGCTCGCCCGCCGCGCGGGGCTGACCGAGTAGGGTTTCCAGCGCATGGTCGTCCGTGAGGTCATGACCGACTCCGTCGTCACCGCGCCCCCGCACACGTCGGTTCGCGAGGTCGCCGAGATCATGCGCGAGCGCAACGTCGGCGCCGTCGTGCTGACCGAGGCGGACGGTGGGCTCGTCGGCTTCATCACCGACCGCGACGTTGCCGTCGGCGTTGTCGCCGAGGGCCACGACGGCTCCGGCCCCGCGTCCGGGCACGCTTCGGCCCCGGTGATCACCGGGACGCCCGACATGCCGCTCGAGGAGGCCGCCGAGACGATGGCGCGCTTCGGGATCCGCCGTCTGCCGGTCGTCGACGGGGAGCGCCTCGCCGGCATCGTGACGCTCGATGACATCGCCGTGCGCACGAGCGACCGCGAGCTGCGCGGGTCGCTGACGAAGACGATCACGCGTAGCGCCCTTCCCGGCTTCTACTTCCACCAGCGCGGCGGCTGAGCTCGGCGCCGCCGCCGCCGCGCCGCGAGCGTCCCTCGCTGCCGCCTCTGCGCGGCCGCGCGGGACGTTCGTCGTGCGAGGCTCAGGCTGGGGTGCGGCCCGGCGCGCCGGCGAGCGCGAGCGTGGCGCCCAGCGTGTCGCCGTCGGTGACGCGGCGCGCGTCCGGCAGCAGCGCGGCCAGCGCGTCGGCGGCCTGCACGACGTGCGGTGCGGTCGCAGGGCCCGTGACGACCGCCACCGGCCGGCCGAGCTCGCGCAGCTCGCGGCGCGTCACCGAGAGGGTCGCGAAGCCCGCGTAGTCGGCGAAGAACGCCCGATGATGGGCCAGCGCCCGCTCGCGCGCCTCGCCCTGGACCGCCGGGCCGAGCCACTGGGCGACGCCGGCGCGCGGGCCGTCGGCGAACACGGCCTCCTGGATGCGCCCGCGCTCGTCGGCGAGCAGGCGCGTCGCCTCCGGGACGAAGGCCAGCAGCGGCGGGTCGGCCAGCACCGCGCCGCGCAGCAGCCGCGCGTGACGCAGCAGGAGATCGAGCGCGATCAGCGCCCCGAACCCCTGGCCGACGGCGAGCGCGCCCTGCGCGCCGAGGCCGCGCAGCAGTGCGGCCGCATCCTCGGCCTGCTCGGCGATCGTCGTCCCGTCGTAGGGCTCGGGTGCGCCCGAGGGCGCGTAGCCGCGGCGCGCGTAGGCGATCACACGGCCGGCGCCGGCCTGCGCCAAACGCTCGGCCAGCGGGAGCATCGCGAGGTGATCGGCCGCCAGGTCGTGGATCAGCAGCAGCGGCTCGCCCCGCCCGCGCTCCTCGAACGCGAGCTCCACGCCAACTCCGGCGACGCTCGGCGACATGGCTACGATTCAAGCATGGAAGGCATGGGTGGTTTCGGGGACCTGTTCGGCGATCCTGAGGAGCTCCAGCGCCGCATGGCCGAGTTCGCCGAGCAGCTGCAGGGCCAGCAGTCGCTCGCCTGGGCGGACAACGCCATCAAGCTCGCAGTCGACCTGACCGTCGCGGCGATCAACCGCATCAACGTCCAGGGGACGAACGCCGAGCAGGCCGAGCAGCTGCGCTCGACGATGGCGACGATCTTCCCGGAGGCCGTCGCGCTCGTCCGCGAGGCCCGCCAGGGCCTCAGGTAGCGCCGGGCTCGCCCGCGCGCCCCGCCGCTGCCGCGGCGGCCGCGCGCTCGCGCTCGCGGTGCTCGCGGCCGGCCGTGCGCACGTCGCGGAACGAGCGGAAGCCGAAGACGAAGACCAGCGCGCCGAACCCGACCGCCAGCGACACGGCGGCGATCGCGATCTGCTGGCCGACCGAGTAGGCCGCCACCGTCGAGGCCGACGCCGACGACGCGAAGACGGTCACGAGCAGCGCCTGCTGCACGCCGGCCCCGCCGGGCGTGAACGGCACCACCGCCGCGACCGCGTTGACCCCGAAGACCAGCATGACGTTGCGCACGGAGCCGCCGATCCCGAACGCCTCGAGCAGGCACCAGAACGCCGCGCCGCGCAGGAGCCAGCCGCCGAACTGCACGAGCCACACGGTCCGGATGTACAGGCGCCGGTCGCGCAGCACCGTGAACCCCTGGCGCACGTCGTGCCAGAACGCCACGACCCGGCGCGAGAGGAACGCGAACAGGGCGAGCAGCGCGATCGCCGACGCCGTCAGGCAGAACAGCAGCAGCTGCGGGTCGCGCGCAAAGAACGAGAGGTCGAACGCCTGCAGCTGCGAGAAGTCCGGCGGCTTGGGGAACACGCCCTGCGAGAACGCGAACAGCAGCACGGGGATGGCGATCGTGAGGTCGAAGACCCCCTCGACCATGAACGTTGCGGCGACCGCCGGGTAGGTCGAGTCCGGCACGGACGTCTTGATGAGGAAGAGCTTGATGACGTCGCCGCCGCGGGCGGGGACGACGTTGTTGAAGCCGTACGCGGCGATGAACGCGCCCCACACGCGTCGGAAGGGGATCGGCTCGTCGGGATAGGCGGCGCGCAGCGCGTTGTAGAGCGCGCGCGCCCGCATCGAGAGGTAGGCGATGAACAGCACCATCCCCATGACCAGGTAGACGAGGTCGACCTTCGCCAGGCTGTCGAAGAAGCTTCTGACCGCGTCGAGGAAGGTCCCCGCGCCGTCAAGGATGGAGGCTCGCGCCACGGCCCAAGGGTAC
Organism: Solirubrobacteraceae bacterium; assembly: GCA_035542555.1. Classification (GTDB taxonomy): domain Bacteria; phylum Actinomycetota; class Thermoleophilia; order Solirubrobacterales; family Solirubrobacteraceae; genus F1-60-MAGs163. The sequence goes on from DATKLF010000003.1 coordinate 28,744, forward strand.
GCGGGCTATCGTCCGCGGCCGCCATGAGGAACGTCATCGGAACGCCCGGGACCCCTGGCGCCACGCGCGTCGTCCTGCTCGGCTCCGGCGAGCTCGGGCGCGAGGTCGCGCTCGAGGCTGCGCGGCTGGGCTGCGAGGTGGTCGCGGTCGACCGCTACGCGGGCGCGCCCGCGATGCATGTCGCCGACCGCCACGAGGTCATCGACATGACCGACGCCGCTGGGCTGCGGGCTCTGCTCGACGCCGAGCGTGCGCGTCCGTGCGCGGAGCTGCTCGTCGTCCCCGAGATCGAGGCGATCGCGACGGCCGAGCTCGAGCGCCTGGAGGCCGACGGGCTGCGCGTGATCCCGACCGCCCGTGCGGCACGCCTGACGATGGATCGCGAGGGCATCCGCAGGCTCGCTGCCGAGGAGCTGGGCCTGCCGACGTCCCCCTACCGCTTCTGCGACACGCTCGACGAGGCGCGCGCCGCGGTCGCGGCGCTCGGGGTGCCATGCGTCGTCAAGCCGGTGATGTCCTCGAGCGGCAAGGGCCAGTCGGTGGTTCACGACGCCGCCGGCGCCGGCGCGGCGTGGGAGCACGCGCAGGCCGCCGGGCGCACCGGCGCCGGGCGCGTGATCGTCGAGGGCTTCGTGGACTTCGACTACGAGATCACGCTGCTGACCGTGCGCCACGCCGCCGGAACGTCGTTCTGCGCGCCGATCGGCCACCTGCAGGTGGACGGCGACTACCGTGAGAGCTGGCAGCCGCAGCCGATGAGCGACTCAGCGCGCGAGGGCGCGCTCGAGCTCGCCGCCACGATCACGGGGGCGCTCGGCGGCACAGGGATCTTCGGCGTCGAGCTGTTCGTGCGCGGTGACGAGGTGCTCTTCAGCGAGGTCTCGCCGCGCCCGCACGACACCGGCATGGTGACGATGGCGACGCAGACGTTGTCGGAGTTCGCGCTGCACGCACGCGCGATCCTCGGGTTGCCGGTGCCGGCCGGCGAGATCCCGCTGCGCACGCCCGGCGCCAGCGCGGTGATCCTGGCCGACCGCGCCGGCGACGCCCCCCGCTACGCGGGGCTCGCCGATGCGCTTGCGGTCGACGCCGATGTCCAGGTGCGGCTCTTCGGCAAGCCCGACGCCCGCCCGAACCGTCGCATGGGCGTCGCGCTGGCGATCGCGGCCGACCCCGACGAGGCACGCGCGCGCGCCCGGCGCGCCGCCGGCTCGGTCAGCGTGCTCCCGGGCTGAGCGGGGCGGGAGCCTGGAAGGGTGCGCGGCGGCGCGCAGGACGAGGATCCCAGGGCGACGCGCGCCATCGAGGGGCAGCCGGCCGCCGAGCAGGCGGCGCTCGAGCGGGAGGCGCTCGCCGAGGAGCGGGAGTTCGAGGAGCAGCGACGCCGCGCGGCGACGCGCACGCGCCGGCAGGTCATCCGCTGGGTCGCGACGCTGACGCTCACGCTCGTGGCGCTCTACGTGCTCGCGCCGAGCCTGGTGGAGACGTTCTCGTCGGCGCCGCGCCTGCGGCGGATCACCTGGTGGTGGTTCCCGATCATGTTCGTGCTGCAGGCCGGCGCCTTCGCTGCCCTGTGGGCCGTGCAGTGGATCTCGATCCGGCGCACCCGCTGGTGGCCGGTGATCGCCTCGCAGCTGGCCGGCAACGCCTTCGGGCGCGTGGTGCCGGGCGGCGGGGCGGCGGCGAGCGCGCTGCAGTACCGCATGCTCGTCGACGACGGGACGCCGCCGGCGGCTGCGGCCACCGGCCTGACGGCGTCGAACCTCCTCACCTTCGGCGTGCTGCTGGGCCTGCCCGTCCTCGCGGTCCCGGCCATCCTGCAGGGCAGCGTCCCGCGCAGCCTGCGCACGGTTCTCGTCTGGGCGCTCATGATCCTCGTGGCGCTCGCGGCGGGGGCGATCGTCCTGATCGTCGGCGACCGGCCGCTGCGCTGGCTCGGACGACGCGCACAGCGGCTGCGAAACCGCCTGCGCCCGCACCACCCGCCGCTCGACGACCTGCCCGAGCGGCTCGTGCACGAGCGCGACCTGATCGTCGCGGTCGTGGGCGAGCGCTGGAAGCGCGCGCTCGGAGCGTCCGTCGCCCGGTGGCTGCTCGACTTCGCCGTGCTGATGGCCGCGCTGGCGGCGCTCGGCCAGCACCCTGCGCTGTCGCTTGCGCTGCTGGCCTACTTCGCCGCGCAGCTGCTCGGCCAGATCCCGCTGACGCCGGGGGGCCTGGGGTTCGTCGAGGCGGGCCTCGCCGGGACGCTCGCGCTGATCGGCGTCACGGGCGGCGACGCGGTGCTCGCGACGCTCGCCTACCGCCTCTTCTCCTACTGGCTGCCGGTGCCGTTCGGCGCGCTCACGTGGCTGCTGTTTCGCCGAAGGCATCCCGAGGAGCCGCCGCTGGTGGCGGGGGGATGAGCCCGAGCGCGCGCCACAACCCGGGATCCTCGAGCGAGTCGTGCACGGCGTCGACGTGGCCGGCGAGCTCCACGCCGGGGATCGAGGGGACGCCCAGCACGCGCATGCCGGCGGCGCGCGCGCTCGTGGCGCCGGTCGGCGAGTCCTCGAGGGCGATGCACGCCG
>DATKLF010000004.1:0-2043 GCA_035542555.1 Solirubrobacteraceae bacterium
CCCTCGAACTGCGGCGAGCGCAGCTCGAACAGCGGCACCGCCTCCCCGGGCACGAAGTCCGCGCGGTGAACGAGGATCTCCATCGTCGAGGGCGCGACACGCACCCGCACGCCGCGCTGGTGGCAGGTGTCCACGAGGTCGACCGCCTGCTGCTGCGGGAACGCGGGGTCGGCGATGATGACCTCGTCGATCGCCTCGCGCTGGATGACCTCCGAGAGCTCGTCGAGCGTCCCCAGCGAGCGCAGCCCGTTGTCCGGGCGCGGCGTCAGCGAGATGAACCCCACGACGGCGATCGGCGAGGGGCCCTTGTCCGCGGCCAGCGCATGCGCGACGGCCTCGATCTGGGCGCCGCGCCCGACGAGCACGGCACGCCGGTGGTAGCCCGCGGCCCGCAGCAGGGCGCCGCTGGCCCGGTCGTAGCCCCAGCGCAGCGCGCTGACGATGATGACCGCGAACAGCAGCGAGCCCCAGAAGATGTAGAAGCTCTGGAACTCCTGGCCGCTGACGACGGCGTAGACGAGCGCGACGACCGCGACCTGGAAGAGCGCCGAGACGATCGCGCGCAGCCCCGGACGGGAGCTGCGGTCCGCGTACAGGCCGGCGCGCGCGAACAGCAGGACGGTCAGCAGGAAGGCGAAGGTCGCGTAATGCCAGGCGGACGAGGCCGTCTCCGACAGGCCGGGGCGCCCGCGCACCTGGGCCTTGACCTCGAGCGCGACGAAGATCGCCGAGTACACGCCGACGGCGTCGAGCGCCACCAGCGAGAGCACGCGCACGATCCGCCGCGCGGTGTCCATGCGCAGCAGGAACGACAGCGCCGGGACGCGCCTGCGGCGCATGTCGCGCCCGGGGCCGACCGCCTGCAGGTCGGGGAGGGCGTCGACGACCTTCGGCTGCTCCGGCGCCGGGGCGCTCTGGATGCTGGAGGGGTCGGTCAACTGACGTACGCTCGCCATCTCCGCTTGTTGCAACGCACCGGCGCCCGAAAAGGTGCGCTATCCCCCCGAGCCGAGCAGCGCCTCGGCCCCTGACTCGGAGATCGTCCGCCTCAGGCCGTCCTCCAGCGCGATCGCCGGCTCCCAGCCGAGGATCTCCTTCGCCCGCGTGATGTCGGGGCGGCGCTGCTTGGGGTCGTCGGTCGGCAGCGCCTCGTAGACGATCTCCGACCGGGAGCCCGTGACCTCGAGCACCGTGTTCGCGAGCTCGAGCAGCGTGAACTCGTCCGGGTTGCCGATGTTCACCGGCAGGTGCTCACCGGATTCGGCGAGCGCGATCATCCCGCGGATGAGGTCGTCCACGTAGCAGAACGAGCGCGTCTGGCTGCCGTCGCCGAACACGGTGATGGGCCGGTCGGCGAGCGCCTGGCGCAGGAACGTGGGGATCGCACGGCCGTCGTGGGCGCGCATCCGGGGGCCGTACGAATTAAAAATTCTAATGATTCCCGTATCCACCCCCTGCTGGCGGTGATAGGCCATCGTCAGCGCCTCGGCGTAGCGCTTGGCCTCGTCGTACACGCCGCGCGGGCCGATCGGGTTGACGTTCCCCCAGTAGGACTCGTGTTGCGGGTGCACGTCCGGGTCGCCGTAGACCTCGCTCGTCGAGGCGATCAGGAAGCGCGCCCGGTGCTGCTTGGCGAGGCCGAGCGTGTGGTGCGTCCCGTGCGAGCCGACCTTCAGCGTGTGCAACGGCAGGCGCAGGTAGTCGATCGGCGAGGCCGGCGAAGCCAGGTGGTAGACGAAGTCCACCGGCTCATCGACGAAATACGGCTCGACGATGTCCGCCATCAGGAATCCGAACTCGGGCGCCCGGATGTGCTCGATGTTGTTGAGCGAGCCCGTCTCGAGATTGTCGACGCAGATGACGCGGTGCCCGCGGCGCAGGAGCTCGTCGCACAGGTGCGAGCCGAGGAATCCCGCGCCGCCGGTGACGAGTGCGGTGGCCATGTGCTGTGAACACTAGGTGTTCGGGTGGAGGGACGCCCGGCCCGCCGCAATGCCGCTCCGAGCGCCTGGACCGCCCATCAAGCCCTTGCACGCCTCGACT
>DATKLF010000005.1:0-4955 GCA_035542555.1 Solirubrobacteraceae bacterium
AGGACAACGTCAACCGCCGCGTCAAGGCGGTCCTGCTGTACCTGTCCCGGCACGGCTAGTGTCGTGAATCGTTGATTCGACGGCAGTTCCTGGGCCGAACTTCCGACTCACGGCACTAGCGCGCCTGCCACAGCGCGCGCAGCGCAGCCGGTCCGAAGTCCTCTTTGCGCAGGAACCGGCTGCCCGCAGCGCGGGCGGCCTCGGTCGCCGGGTAGGTCGAGATCAGCACCTTCAGCGGCGCGCGGATGCGGCGAGCCGCTTCAACGCCGCCGATGCCCGGCATCCGGACGTCCAGGAGCACGAGGTCGGGAGAGAGCGTCGACGCCATCGCGACCGCCTCTTCGCCCGAGCTCGCCGAACCGACCAGCGTGAAGCCCGCGGTCGCCGCGACGACGGCGCCGGCGGCGCGCCGGAAGGGCTCCTGGTCGTCGGCGACGAGCACGCGTACGGTCACAGCGGCACGCCTCCGACGACCCGCGTCCCGTGGCCGGGAGCGGATTCGATGTGCAGCTGCCCGCCGAGCGCCCCGACGCGGTCGCGCATGTTCGCCACGCCGACGCCGCCGCGCCCGGCCCCGGACTCGAAGCCGCGCCCGTCGTCGACGATCTCGAAGAGCAGTGTCGTGTCCTCCTCCCAGATGCGCACGCCGACGTGCGCAGCCGGGCCGGCGTGCTTGGCGGCGTTCTGGATCGCCTCCAGGCAGCAGAAGTACACCGTCGCCTCGACATCGACCGGGTAGCGCCCGGTTCCGTCGCCCTCGACGCCGCCCTGCACGCGGGCGCGCAGGAGGGCGGCCTCGATCGCCTCGCGCAGCCCCCGGTCGACCAGTACCGGCGGGTAGATCCCGTGCGCGAGGTCGCGCAGTTCGTCCAGCGCCGTGTGGATCTCGCCCGAGAGCTCGTCGAGCACCGGTCGTACCTGCTGCGGGTCGGTCGACGCGAGCTCGCGCGCGACCTCGAGGTTGACGACGAGCCCGATCAGGTGCTGCTGGGCGCCGTCATGGAGATCGCGCTCGATCCGCCTTCGCTCCGCGTCCGCGGCGGTCACGATGCGCGCGCGCGACTCGCGCAGCTCGGCTGCCTGACGGCGCAGCTCATCCGTCGAGGCCTCCAGCGCCGATCCCAGCCGCAGGTCGTGCAGCGCGAGCGCCGCCTGCCGGGCGAGCTGCGTGAGCACCTCGTCGTCGGCCGGGCCCAGGTCTGGCTGTCCGGCCTCGCGCGACACGACGATCAGGCCCACCAGTTCGCCGGCGTGCGTCATCGCCGCGATGCGCAGCGGGCCCCCGGGGAGCCCGAGCAGCACGTCGGGAAGCCAGAGCCCGAGCCACGTGCGCCCGACGACGCCGGCGCGCGCGGCAGCCGCCTCCTCGGCGCCGTCGAGGATCAGGGTGCGTCCCTCGGCGGGGGGGTCGGCAGCGGCGCGTTCGAGGATCCCGCCGGTGTTCGTCCAGACCTCCGCACGTGCCAGCGACAGCGTGGCGCGCAGCGACTCGGCGAGCTGCAGCAGCAGCTCGTCCGCGGGCAGGCCGCGCACCGCCCGGCTGCCGAACGAGGTCACCAGGTCCCTGGCGGACGCCTCGTCTCGCCGCAGGAGCCGATCGGAGAACGCGTCCAGTCGCGGGCGCAGCGAGGCATAGGCGAGCGCGCAGACGACGGCGGCGAACGCCGAGAACCCGACCAGCGTCCACTCGTCCTCTGTGGGGACGCGACCGATGCCGAGCACGCCGAGTGCGTACACGCAAGCGACCAGGGCGAGAAGCCCACCGATCCGGATGGTGAGCGCGATGGCGCGTGCCCGCACGTCACTCGGTCCTCAGGACGACGGCCGGCCGCACGCGGGCCGCGGCGGCGCCGGGCAGCGCCGCGACGGCGTTGGCGAAGAGGATCGCGGCGGGGACGACGAGCACGGTGAGCCCGAGCGGGGCAACGGGCTCGGGCAGCACGCCGAGATCGGTGGCGAACAGGTGCCAGAGCAGGCGCCCCATGCCCAGCCCGAGCGGGATCCCGATCAATGTGGCGATCGCGACGATCGTGGTCGCCTGCCAGGCGACGGCGGCGGCGACCTGGGTGCGCGTGAAGCCGAGCGTCTTGAGGATCGCGAGGTCGCGGCGCCGCCTGCGGACGCTGCTCGCCAGCGCGGACGCGAGCGCCGCGCCGGCAACTGCCGTGAACAGCACGACGATGTAGAGCGGCAGGTTGTCGATCCGGCCGAAATCACCGACCTCGTCCGGCTTGATGACGAGGTTCCCGTCGAAGATGCCGTCGAGGTGGCGCATCGCCGCGCGTCGCGCCGGGCCGTGCGTCACGCGCACCTCCAGCGCCCCCGGCGTTGCGGTCGGCGACAGGCGCTTGAGCGCGGCGAACGACATGATCGCCCCGTAGCCGAGCCGGTTCAGCTTGCTCGACGGGAGCACGCCGGTGGCGACGACGCGCATTCGCCGTGCCTGTGGCGCCCGGCCGCGCACCGTCACGAAGCCGCCGATGTGCGCTCCCGCCTCGCCGAGCGTCTTCGTGGCCAGCAGGATCTCGTTCGGCCCACGCGGAGCGCGGCCGCTGATCACAGTCGGGGCGATGTGGCCCTGGATGTCGGAGACCCCGCGAGCCCCCGTCTCGTGGCCGTTGACCTCGACGCTGTCGTCCATACCCCCCGCGATCGCGACGATTCCCGGGTCGGCGCCCAGGTCGTGCAGCGTCGACGGCGAGGGTGGCGGTCCGGGGAAGGTCTCGTAATCCCAGGTCTGGCCGTACAGCGCGGGGGTGTCCAGCAGGTGGCGGAAGCTGGCGCCGAACGTGAGCGCGGTGACCGCCACAACGACAGCCGTCGTCGCGGCGGCGACGGTGGCTCGTGCGGGCCCGCGGCCGCGACCCACCAGCGCCATCCGCAAACCACACGCCAGCGGCGGCGATGCGATGCTGCGAGCGAGGCCCACGGCCGCCGTCTCGCGCCCCGGCCCGGTCGGCTTCGGGCAGCTGCGCGAGAGGGCCCGCATGCCGCCCAGCGTCCCTGCGGCGAGGATCACGACAGCGACGATGGCGGCGCCCATGCCGATCACCCGCGCGTCGAACGCGAAGCCGGTTCGGGGGTCGAGCTCGCGTGCCCAGCCGATCGGAGCCAGCGGTGAGACGAGGTACGCGACGAGCACCGTCAGCGCCGCGGCCGGCAGCGCGATCGCGAGGGATCGCAGCGCCGCGTGGGCCACGCGCTGACCCGGGGTCATGCCCAGCGCGCGCAGCGTCGGGTCGTCGCGTCCCTCGCTGATGGCGATGCGCAGCAGCGCCTGCGCGACGATCACGAGCGCCGCCAGAGCGCCGAGCGCCGTCACGATCCACAGCGCGCGCGCCTCCAGGTCGATCGAGTGCTGGATCTTCGGATGCCCCTCGCCTGGCTGGAAGATCAGGTACTGCCGCTTGCCCGCGATCCGGGCGGTCGCGCGCTTGAACGCCGAAAGGTCGGCCTGTCCGTGGCGCAGCCGGATCACGAGCTCCTCGACGAACGCGCCGACCTGACGACCGCCGTAGGTGTCGTAGAACGCCGGCGTCAGGTGCATCTGGCCGCCGTCGATGTCCGCCCGCGCGTTGGCGGCCACACCGACGACGCGCAGAGTCACGAGCGGCCCCCAGCGCGCCATCAACGGATCTGCGGTGAGGCGGATGTCGTTGCCGTGCGCCCAGAGCTGATGCCGGGTGATCGTGCGGATCGGGAACGTGTCCCCGACATCCACGCCGAGCGTGTGCAGCGCCTTGGTGTCGCCGATGACCTCGTCGGGCCGGGTCGGATCGGGCAGCCGTCCGCGCAGGACCTTGAGGCGGTCGATCGTGTCGACCGGATGCCCGTCGCTGGGCATCAGGTACTCGACCGGATCCTTGCCGTCGGGCTCGACCGGCCGCCCCGAGCGGCTGCGGCTGATCACGGCGAGGTGCAGAGCCCGCTCGGAGTGCGCGACCTGCGGCAGCCGCGCGACGCGGTTCAGCGGGAAGCTGTCGTCGCCGAATCCGACGAACGGGTCGACGTAGACGTCCGCCTCGTGGATCGAGATCAGGTAGCGGTGGTAGGAGCCGTGCGTGCGCACCGATGCGGCGGCCCCGCCGACGACGATCCCCGCCAAGACGCCGGCGAGTAGCGCGAGGCTCAGCCAGGCGCGCCAGTGCGCATGCAGCTGCGTGCGAAAGCGGATCGCGACGGCCGGCATCTCACGACACCACCGCTGGCGCTCCGTGCGGCGCACCCGCGTCGGCCTCGAGCAGCCCGTCGCGCATCCGGACCGTGCGGGATGCGACCGCGGCCACAGCGGGGTCGTGTGTCACCAGCACGATCGTCTGACCGGATGCGTGCAGGCGCCGGAACAGCTCCAGCACGCCCGCGCCGGACTCCGAGTCGAGCGCGCCGGTGGGCTCGTCCGCCAGCAGCAGGGTCGGGCGGTTGGCCAGGGCGCGCGCGATCGCCAGGCGCTGGCGCTCGCCACCGGACAACGCATCCGGGAACTGGCGCGCGCGGTCGGCCAGGCCGAGCAGCTCCAGCAGCTCCCTGGCGCGCGCCTGCGCCTCCCTGCGCGGCTCTCCGGCGAGCGTCGCCGCGAGCGCCACCTGCTCGAGCGCCGGCGTGTCCTCGAGCAGGTTGTAGAACTGGAAGACGATCCCGATGTGGGCCCGGCGCATGCGCGCCAGCTCGGATTCGGAGCGGCCGGCGAGCTTGACACCTGCGACAACGACCTCGCCCGAGCTCGGGACGTCGAGACCTGCGACGAGGCTCAGCAGCGTCGACTTGCCGCAGCCCGACGGCCCCATGATCGCGACGAACTCACCGCGCGCCACGCGAAGGTCGACGCCGCGCAGCGCCCGCACGGGAACGGTGTCCGAGGCGAACGTCTTGCGCAGGTTCGTGGCCCGGAGCACGGCATCCATGCGGGCAATCCTCTTCCTGGCCACGGCGTGGCGCAACCGCGCCACCACGGCAGC
>DATKLF010000006.1:0-23898 GCA_035542555.1 Solirubrobacteraceae bacterium
GCCGTAGTCCAGGTCCCCCATGAGGGACTCACCGGACAGCTTGAGCAGGACGCGCCGGAAGCGTGGGTCGTCGGAGGGCACCGGGACGTGACCCTAGCGACGTTCGCGGGAACGGGATGTGTCAGCGCGTGGGCGGCGGGCCCGGGAGCCGTGAGATCGGCTTCCAGCCGCTCTGCGGCTCGCGCATCTGGGCGAGCGTCGCGACCGCAGGGCCGCGGCTCACGATCCGCCCCCGGCGCATCCGCACGGCCTGCGCGACGAGCGAGTAGGTGATCGCGAGCTGCACCGGCGCGGAGGCGTAGCCCAGGCTGGAGTGGCAGGAGACGTAGTGGGCCCGCCCGCCGCTGACCGAAAAGCGCACGTGGGTGGCGCCGCCCGAGCAGCGCGGGCGCAGCGCCATGAAGTAGTAGCTGTAGCTCGCGCCGCGGTTGATGCGCAGCTCGGCCCAGTCGAACACCGCCGAGGGGCCCGAGGCCCGCGGCAGCGTCAGGTGCCCGCCGCTCGGCGGCACGGGCGTCGTCGGCGTCGTCGCGGTGGCGCTTGCGGGCGGTGTGCCGGCGGCCGGCGTCGCCGCCGGCGGGCTCGCCGTGAGCGTCGCGTCACCCGAGCAGGTGCCCAGGAACGCGGTGGCCACGTCGGTGTCGCTGACGTGGAAACGCACCGACGCGCCCGCTGCGCCTGCCGTGCCCGAGATCGTGAGCACGTGGACGACGTCGTACTCGTCGAGCGCATCGAGCGTCAGGCTGAACGAGCCGTCGGCGGCGAGCGGGATGGCGCCGAGCGCGTACGCCTGCGTGTCGAAGGCGATCTCGTTGACGGCCGGCCCGCACTGGAACGGGACCACGCTCGCTCGCATCCGGTCGATCCGCCCCGGACCGAGGTCGAGCTGCACGCGTCCGTCGAGCGTCCAGCTCTTCGACGGGTCGTATGGGATCGTCGCCGGCGTGGGGATCGCGACGAACCGCTGGACGGTCTGCGGGCATCCCGAGTCGAAGGTGGACTGCAGGTCGGAGAACGTCAGCGTGCCGGACAGCACGCGCCGGTCGGCGCTCAGCGTGCCGTCGAGCGCGACGTGCACCGTGGCGCCGTAGCCGTCGTCGGTCCCGTCGGCCTCGACGTGCACCGCTCCCGAGGCGATCGTCGCCGGCGTCGCCGGCGATCCCACGCTGATGGAGTACGTCGAGGGCCCGTTCGAGCAGGTCGCGACGAACGCGTGCAGCGCCAGCCCGGTGAGCTGATCGCCATCGATCGTCAGCGTGCTCGTCTGGTTGTTCCCCAGGGAGACCGAGTAGGTGACGGGCGCGGCGGCCGCCCGCGACGGCGCCGCGGCGAGCAGCGCCAGCGCGAGGACCACGAGCGCCGACTGGACCGTGCTGCGCATGCGCGCGCCATCGGCGCCGCCCGCGAGCCGCTTGATCTGTTGGCGTTCTGTGTGGACGGACCGGTGACGCGGCGGGCGGTCGCACAGCTGCGCCTGGGCGAGACGTGCACGCATACCGTGCACAACTCGCCCAGGGCCGCACAACTCGCCCAGGGCCGCGCCGGCCCACCGGGGGGCGCGGACGAGCCGGCGCGCCGCGTCGACGTCCCGCCCCGCGGCTACTCCCCGACGGCGAAGCGCACGAAGCGGCGGATCACGACGTTCTCGCCGGTCTTCGCCGAGAGGTCCGCGCGCAGCTGGTCGATCGTCCGGCCCTCGTACTTGTCCGCGTTCACGTGCACCTGGGGCAGCAGCGAGACCTCGCCGAGCCACTTGTTCAGCATGCCCTCGACGATCTTGGGGCGGATGTTCTCGGGCTTGTCGGCGGCCTGCTGCTCGAAGACGCGCGTCTCGGCGTCGCGGGCCTCCTGCGGCACGTCGTCAGGGCTCACGTAGCGCGTCTGCGGGCTGGCGGCGATGTGCATCGCGACCTCACGGGCGAACGCGATGAAGTCGTCGTTCTTGGCCACGAAGTCGGTGTTGCAGTCGACCTCGACCAGGACGCCCACCTTGCCGTTGGCGTGGATGTAGGACTGGATCGTCCCCTCGGCGGCCTCGCGGCCCGCGAGCTTGCCGAGCTTGTTGCCCATCTTGACCCGGAGGATCTCGACGGCCTTGTCCATGTCGCCCTCGGCCTCGGTCAGGGCGGCCTTGCAGTCCATCATGCCTGCGCCGGTCTGCTTGCGCAGCGCGGCGACGTCGGAAGCGGCGATCGTGCTCATGCGGGGGTGTCCTCCTGTGCGGGCGCCTGCGGCGCCGGCGCGGTCTCGGTCGCGGCGTTGTCGGCCGCCGCCTGCTCGACGGCCTGCGGCGTGGCCTGCGGGATTGCGGACTCGACCGCGGCCTCCTGTGCCGGCGTGGCCTCGGCGACGGCCACCGGCTCGGCGGCCGCCTGCTCGACGGCCTGGGGCGTGGCCTGCGGCGCGACCGACTCCTCGGCGGCCGCGGCGGCCTCGGCCTCCCTGCGCGCCTGTTCGGCGGCCTCGCGCGCGGCGCGCTCCTCGGCCTCGCGGCGCGCCCGCTCGTCGGCCTCCTGGCGGGCCTTCTCCTCCTCGGCGAGGAACTGCAGGCGGTTGTCCGCGATCACGTCCGCCAGTGCGTCCGAGATCACGCGGATCGAGCGCATGCCGTCGTCGTTGCCCGGGATCACGTACTCGATCCCGTCCGGGTCGCAGTTCGTGTCGACCAGCCCGATCACCGGGATGCGCAGGCGGTGCGCCTCGCGCACGGCGATCTCCTCGACCTTCAGGTCGACGACGAACACCGCGTCGGGCGGACGCTGCATGTGCTTGACGCCGCCCAGGTTCGCCTGGAGCTTCTCCAGGTCGGCGAGCGCCGCGAGCCGCTCGCGCGTCGGCAGCAGCTCGAGCTGGCCCTCGGCCTGATAGCGCTCGAGGTCGTGCAGGCGCCGGATGCGGTTGCTGATCGTCTGGTAGTTCGTCAGCAGGCCGCCGAGCCAGCGGTGGTTGACGTACGGCATCCCGGCGCGCTCAGCTGCGTCCTTGACCGCGTCACGCGCCTGCTTCTTCGTGCCGACGAACAGCACGATCCCGCCGCGGGCGGCGAGCTGCCCCACGAACTCCTGTGCCTGGTGCAGCAGCGCGTCGGTGCGCAACAGGTCGATGATGTAGATCCCGTCGCGCTCGCCATAGATGTAGCGGCGCATCTTCGGGTTCCAGCGGCGCGTCTGGTGCCCGAAGTGGACACCCGCCTCAAGCAGGTCCTTCAGTCCGACATCGGCCTCGGACATGGTCGTCTCCCTTGTTCGGTTCTGGTGGGGCGTCCGCGGCCGGCCTGCCAAGGACCCGGACGGCGTGCGTCCGGGCAGGGCCTCGAGGCCGATCCCGCGGGGTCGTGGTCGATACTGCGGGAGCCCAGGATGGTAGCCGCTCGCAGGCCGCTCAGGACCCGTGCTCGGCGGCGGCAAGCTGGAGCGCTGCCTCCAGGTCGGCTGGCAGCGGCGAGCGCACGTCGACCCGAGCGCCGGTGATCGGGTGCGTGAACGCCAGGCGCGCCGCGTGGAGGAACTGCCGGTGCAGGCCGCAGCGCCCCGGTGTGCCGTACACCGGGTCGCCGACGACCGGGTGCCCGATCGCCTTCAGGTGCGCGCGGATCTGGTGCGTGCGCCCGGTCTCCAGGCGCACGCGCAGGAGCGTCGTGCGCGGCAGCGCACGCTCGATCTCGAAGTGCGTGACCGCGGCCCGCGGCTCGTCCGTGTCGATCGACATCACGGTCCGCACGCGCCGGTCGCGCCCGAGCGGCGCGTCGATCGTGCCGCTGCGCGACGGGGGGCGGCCTTCGACGAGCGCGAGGTACTCGCGCGTGATCTCGCGACGCTGCAGCGCCGCCTTCAGCGCACGGTGCACCGCCTCGTCGCGCGCCACGACGAGCAGGCCCGACGTGTCGCGGTCCAGGCGGTGGACGATGCCGGGGCGCTCCGGCGCCTGGCCGCCGGCGACGCGGCCTGCCAGCGCCTGCACCAGCGTCCCTGTGGCATGGCCCCGCGCGGGGTGCACGACGACGCCGGCCGGCTTGTCGACGACGAGCAGGTAGGGATCCTCGTAGGCGACGCGGAAGGGCGCGGGCTCGAGGTCGGGCGCCGGCGCCGCGCGCGTTTCGCGCTCGTCGACGCTGACCCGCTCCCCGGTTTTGACGCGGTGGCGCTTGGCGACGGCGACGCCGTCGACGAGCACGTGCCCGGCATCGATCAGCCGCTGGGCGCGGCTGCGCGATCCGAGCGGCCCCGCGAGCACGCTGTCGAGCCGCTGCCCGGCCTGCTCAGGCCCGATCCGCAGGTCCATGGCCTGCCTCGACGGCGCCCGCCTCCCGGCGCTCTCGCCGGCGCGCGTCGCGCTCGACCACGATCAGGAGGATCACGACGCCGGCCGTGATCGAGATGTCGGCGAGGTTGAAGGCGGGCCAGTGCGGCACCTTGATGAAGTCGGTGACCGGGCCCAGGGTGAGCCGATCGACGACGTTGCCGAGCGCACCCCCGATCAGCATTCCGGTCGGCAGCCAGACGAGCGGCGTGTCCAAGTGCGTGGCGAAGTACGCCACGAGCGCCACCAGCGCCAGGGCGACGAGCAGCCCGACGATCAGCGCGTTGCCCGAGAAGCGGCCGAACGCGACGCCGTGGTTCTCGACGTGGACGAGCCGCAGGACGCCTCCCAGGACGTCGCGCGCCTGGGTCGCGGGGATCGCCCGGCGCACCAGCGCCTTGGCCGCCTGGTCCAGGATGACGACGACGACCGCCGTCAGGCCGGCGAGCGCGATCGCGCGCGTGCGCGTGTCCGTCACGGCTCGGGCCACTACCCGCGGATCAGGCCGGTGATGAGGCCGCCGACGATCGTCAGCACGAGGATCGCGACGATCGGGCTGATGTCCAGCGGGCCGATCGGCGGGATCACGCGGCGGAACAGCCGCAGGTACGGCTCGCAGACCTGCCGCAGGAAGTCGAGCACCGCGTTCAGTGCCCGGTTGTACGGCGCGCGCCCGCCGAACGAGAAGAACAGCGACGAGAGGATGTAGATGAAGATCAGGACGACGTAGACGCCGATGAGCGTGGAGAGGTAGTCGGCGATCTGCGTCCGCGCCGACGCGAGGAGCAGCGCCGAGCTCACGCCCCGCCCTCGAGGACGGCGTCCATCGCGTCGTCGAACGCCGCGCGGACGCCGCCGGCCTCGAGCGCCGCCAGCCCACGCGCCGTCACGCCGCCCGGCGAGGTCACGGCCCGCCGGACGGCGAGCGTGTCCATCCCCTGCTCGCGCAGCAGCGTCATCGCGCCCTCGAGCGCCGCACCGACCAGGCGGCCGGCCTCGGGCGCCGGAAGGCCGCGGCGCACGGCCGCGTCGACCCACGCCTCCGCGACCAGCGCGGCGTACGCGGGCGCGACGCCGGCGGTCGCGGTCACGATGCCCAGGTGCGCCTCGCCGAGGACGAGCACCTCACCGACGCGCTCGAGCAGAGCGCGGACGGCGGCGAACGTCTCGGGGTCGCCGGCGTCGTCGTCGACGAGCCCGATCGCGCCGCGGCGCACGGCCACAGCGGTGTTCGGCATGAAGCGGTAGGCGCGCGCGCCCGGGTACGCGGCGCGCACGCGCTCGAGCGCCACACCGCCGAGCAGCGAGAGAACGATCCGCCCATCGCCGTCCACGCCGGCGGCGACGCCTTCCAGCTGGCCGGGCTTGTGGCAGAGCACCACCGCGTCGGCCGCCGCAAAGACCTCAGCGTTGCTCGCGACCGCCTCGCCACCGAGCTCCTCGGCCAGCGCCCGCGCGCGACCCGCGTCGAGGTCCGAGCACACGACCGGCTCGCCAAGCCCACGCGCAAGCGCCGACGCCATGTTCCCGCACCCAACGAAGCCAAGCCGCATGAGAGGAAAGGTATTGGGAGCAGCACCCGGCAGGTCCCCCGCCGTCACCGCGACCCCACGACCCGCCACCACGGCGTCCTGGCGCTGTGGGCCCGGGATCGCGGATGAGTCGCGGCACACGCGGCCGGGCCGCTGTACTTCAAGTACGCGGCCAGGCACGCGGGGGCCGCGAATCGCCGCGAGCCCCGCCCACAGCGTCAGGACTGGTTGAAGAAGCCCTTCTCGATGAGCTGCGCCCGCTCCTCAGCCGAGATCTCGACGTCGCGCGGCGTCAGCATGAAGACCTTGTCGGCAATGCGCTGCATGCCGCCGTCCATCGCGTAGGTCAGCCCGCTCGTGAAGTCGATGAGGCGCTTGCTGAGCTCGGTGTCGGTCGACTGGAGGTTCAGCACAACGGGGATGCCGTCCTTGAACTTGTCGGCGACCTGCTGAGCGTCGTTGAAGCTCTTGGGGATCACGAGGTGCAGCCGGCTCGTGCCGCCGCGCCCGTTGCCCCCGCGCGCGGGGACCGGGCGCAGCACGCTGGTCGGGCGACCGGGCTCGTCGTCGGCGAAGATGTCGTCGATCTCGTCGCGCCGGCGGCGCGGCGCGAGGCGCTTGACGTTCGGCCGCTCGCGGTAGCGGTCCTCGAGCTCGGCTTCGGGCTCGTAGGGCGCGTCATCGGGGTGGCCCCGGTCCTCGGCGAGGCCGAAGTACACCAGCGCACGGTGCCAGGAGTCGCGGAACGCCATGATCTTGGTGAAAGGTTAGCCCTCGGGCGCGCTTCTCCTGCTTCTGACTACCCGGAAACCGGGCTATCGATAGAGCCGGGTCCCGATCCTGAGGACCGTGGCGCCCTCCTCGACGGCCACCGCGAAGTCCTGCGTCGTGCCCATCGAGAGCTCGCGCAGCCCCCGCGCGGCGGCCAGCTCGGCGAGCGCCGCGAACCAGCGCCGGCTCGCCTCGGGCTCGGCGGCGAGCGGCGGCATCGTCATCAGTCCGACCACCCGCACCGGGCAGCGCTCGATGAACGCGTCGAGCGCTGCGGGCGCGATCCCGCTCTTACCCTCCTCGCCGGCGACGTTGACCTCGACGAGCACCTGGGTCTCGGGTGGCGCATGGCGGCGCAGCTGCTCGAGCGCCGAGTCGCTGGCGAGCGAGTGGATCCAGCGCACGTACGGCAGGATCTGGCGCACCTTGCGGCTCTGCAGGTGGCCGATGAAGTCGAAGGTGAAGCGCCCGGGGTACGCCGTCGCCTTCGCGACCAGGTCCTGCGCGCGGTTCTCGCCGACGAGCGTGATCCCGGCGCCCGCGAGCGCCCCGAGCTCCTCGACCGGGACGTACTTCACCGCCGCCAGCACGTCGACGCCCGCGGGGTCGCGCCCGGCGCGCGCGCACGCGGCCGCGACCTCCTCGCGCACGGCGGCGAGGTTGGCCGCGACCCGCTCCGCCCGCAGGCCGTGGATCAGCTCCGCCATGCGACCCCCAGCTGCCGGCCCGCGGCGTCACCCTCGCGGCGGAAGGACCAGAACGCCCGCGGGTCCGCGCAGATCGTGCACAGACCGACGTCGTGGATCTCCCCGACCCCGGCCGCGGCGAGCTGTGCGCGCGCGACGGCCTTGAGGTCGGCGTGCGCGCCGCGGCGCGCGTCGGGGCCGTACCCGGCGAACGCCGCGTGCACCTGTGCCCCGGCCTCGTAGCAGCAGACCCCCGCGCCCGGTCCGATCGCGGCGCGCACCTCGCCGCCGCCGAGCTCGCGGATGGCCGCGGCGCCGGCCGCGAGGATGCCGGCCTGCAGGCCGCGCCAGCCGGCGTGCAGTACGGCCACGGCGCCCGGGGCGACGAGCGCCACGGGCAGGCAGTCGGCGACGCGCACGATGCATGCCACCCCTTCGAGACTCGTCGCCTGCCCGTCGAAGTCGCCGGGATCGTCGAGGTCCGCGGCGCGCTCGATGCGCCGCACGCGCGCACCGTGCACCTGCGGGGACTGCGCCGCGCGCAGCCCCGCCGCGGGGTCGAGGTCGGTCAGCGCGGACGCGCGGCGTGTCGTGAAGCGCACGCTCCCGCCGGGCAGCTCGAGGGCGATCGCCGGCCCCTCCCACCTGAACGGCGGCGCGAGCTCGATCACGTGAGGTGCATCTCGACGTTCGTGAGCGGCTCGCGCTGGGCGTACTCGAAGCACGCCCGTCCGGGCGCCTGCAGCGTCTCGCGCAGCAGCCACGGGCTCCCGCGGCGCCGCGCGCGGTCCCAGACCCACAGCCGCATGGACGCGACCTCGGTGTTCCAGCAGCGCAGGCGCTCGCCATCCGGGTCGTCGTAGGTCACGCCGACGAGCGTCCCCAGCGGCGCGTCGACCTCGAACAGCACGCGCCGGTTGCCCGCGCGCGTCTCGGCGCGGTAGCGCGACAGCCCGCTGGTGGAGCGCGCCCGCAGGACGCTGAGCGGCGCCGTCGCCTGGAACTCCTCCCCGAGCAGCCGCCCGACGACGCTCGTGCTGGGCCCGACAGAGCGTCCCATGCGCCGCGCGATGATCGAGATCCCGTCGATCCAGTCGCCCGGCCGGGGCTCGCCGTCCAGCGTCTCGAGCTCCGCGGCGTGGGCCCAGCCCCAGCTGTCGGCGTGCTTGGACCCCCACAGGTGCGCCTGCGCCCCGTGCGCGCCGGAGAGCTCAAGCGATTGGCCGCCGAACGCCACGGTGCCCTCGATCGCGACCGACGGCTGCGGGATCACGAACATCGTCTTCGCCAGGCGCAGCCGCTCGATCGCCGGGTGCACCGGCAGGCCGGGCGCGGGCGCCGGGTCCCAGCGCAGCTCCCAGCGCACCTCGCCGAAGGCCCCGGCGCTGCCGCGAGCGGACAGCTCGCAATCGGCGATCACCAGTCGCGTCGGGCCACCCTCCTCGCGCAGCAGCTCGGCCCCGAGCCGCTCGCGGGCGGCGAAGCGCGTCCCGTCGGGCCGCATCACCAGGAACCAGAGGGAGCAGTCGGCGGGTGCGTGGTCGGGCGCGTGCAGCGCGAAGCGGATCCAGACCCCGGTGCCGCTGGCCCCGTCGGTGAGCGTGATGAACCAGACCTCGTAGTGGCCCGGCGAGCCGTCCCAGCGCAGCGCGTTGTATGCGTCGCTCACGGCCCGGAATCTGACACATCGGCCGCGAGCGCCGCCGCGAGCTCGGCCTCGCGGCCGTCGATCACGCCGTCGAGCTTGAGGTCCAGCGCGGTCTGCAGGCGCCGGCCGATCTCCGGCCCCTCCGGCACTCCGGCGGCGAGCAGGTCGTCGCCGCTGATCTCCAGGCGAACGTCGCGCAGGTCGTTGATCCAGCGCCGGGCGTTGTCGCCGCCGGCGAGCGCGACCGCCTCGACCGGGGCGCCGCGGGCCGCCCGCGCGATCTGCGCCGGCGTGCGCGCGGCGCGCAGCGGGGCGCCGGTGACCCAGCGCGAGGCGGCTGCGACGAGGTCGCGCTCGTCCGCGGTGAAGGCCATGTGGTCGAGCCAGCGCAGGAGCAGGTCGGACTCCATCGCAGCCGTGCACGCCGCGAGCGCGAGGAGGTCCGCGCGACCGTCGGGCGGCAGCAGCGCGAGCGCCGCCCGGGCGCCGGCCGGCCGCGCGATGAACGCCTCGGGAAGCACACCCGGGTTGAGCTCCTGCAGCAGCTCGAAGACCGCGAACGGGTCGGGCTCGCGCAGCGCGAGGCGCAGCTCGGCGCCGAGCCGCTCCCCCGACACGGCGCCGGGACGTGCGTCCGCGGCCAGTGCGCGCGTGTGCGGCTCGACGGAGAAGCCCAGGCGCGCCGCGTAGCGTGCGACGCGCCACAGGCGGGTCGGGTCGTCGCGGAACGAGGCGTCGTGCAGCACGCGCAGCACGCCGGCCTCGAGGTCCTCGAGCGCGCCGGCGACGGCCCGCAGCGCGCCGCCGGGCAGCGACACGGCGATCGCGTTGACCGTGATGTCGCGGCGGAGAAGGTCCTCGTCGATGCCCGCCGGCACGACGTCGGGGAGCGCGCCGGGCTCGGGATAGGTCTCGGTGCGCGTGCGCGCCAGGTCGTAGCGGCATGCCCCGCAGACGACGTTCGCGGTGCCGAAGCGCTCGTGCGCCGTGACGTCCTCGCCGAGCGCGGCGGCGAGGTCCGCGACGTCGCCCTCGACCGCAACATCCAGCTCGCGCGGCGCGTTTCCGAGCATGATGTCCCGCACGGCGCCCCCCACGAGCCAGACGCCCGCGCGCCCCTCGACGGCCCGCAGCAGCCGGTGCCCGCATGGGCCCGACCGGAGCGTGCCGACGACGGTGCTTGCTTCCATAGGGCGCAGATGATCCCGCGATCGCGCAGGGCACGTGTGACGGCGGCGGCGCTCGGGGTGCTGCTGATCGTCGCGGGGGGGTTCGTGGCGTACGCGCTCACGCACCGCCGTCCGCCGGACGTCTCGAACCCCGACGTCGCATTCAGCGCGCCGACGACGACGGTCGCCGCACCGACGCCGAACCCGCGCACGCTCGCCTTCGAGTGGCCGCTGTACGGCTATACGCCGGCGCGCACCCGCTCCTTCCCGCTCGCGACGCCCGCGCGCCCGCCGTTCGTCCAGCGCTGGGCCGTGCACGGCAGCACGCTGCTCGAGTTCCCGCCCGTCGCCGGCGGCAGCTCGCTCTACCTGCTGAAGAACAACGGGGCGCTGTACGCGATCAAGCGCCGCTCGGGCGTCGTCTACTGGAAGACGAAGCTCGGCGACCTGGCGGCCTCGTCGCCCGCCTATCGCCAGGGCGTGCTGTTCTGCACGATCCTGCAGGGCGCCCGGGGCGCGGACCAGGGGCGCGTGGTGGCCTTCAATGTCCAGTACCCGAGGGTGCGCTGGTCGCGCACCCTCCCGAGCCGGACCGAGACCTCGCCGCTCGTCGTCGCGGACACGGTCTACGTCGGCAGCGAGAACGGGACCGTCTACGCGTTCCGAGCCGACGACGGCTACCTGCGCTGGACGGCGAAGGTGTCCGGCGCTGTGAAGGGCGGCCTGGCCTATGACGCCGGGAAGCTGTTCTTCGGCGACTACTCCGGGCACGTCACCGCGCTCGACGCGCGGACCGGGCGCAAGATCTGGTCGGTCGGCGGCGGGACGGGGGCCTTCGGCCTCGGCGGCGGCGAGTTCTACGCGACCGCGTCGGTGGCGTTCGGGCGCGTCTACATCGGCAATACCAACGGCAGCGTGTACTCGTTCTCCGAGCGCAACGGAGCGCTGGCCTGGCGCCGCGGCACCGGGAACTACGTCTACTCCTCGGCCGCCGTCGCCGCCGTCGCGGGCGTGGGCCCGACCGTGTACGTCGGCTCCTACGACGGGACGATGTACGCGCTGGACGCGCGCAGCGGCGCGGTGCGCTGGACACACCGCGCCGAGGGCCAGATCTCCGGCGGGATCCAGCTGATCGGCGACCTCGTCTTCTACTCGACGCTGTCGGGTCACACCACGGCTCTGGGCGCGGCGACCGGGCGCGTCGTCTGGTCGGTGCCCAAGGGCAAGTTCAACCCGGTGATCAGCGACGGGCGCTACCTGTTCCTCAACGGCCAGACGAGCCTCTTCGCCTACGACCTGCGCCCGGGGAAGGGCCCGGTGAAGGAGGTCCCCGGCGACCGTCCGGTGCTGAAGCCCCCCAAGCGCGACCAGCAGCGTCTCGCGGCGGCCCGAGCCGGCACGAGCACCGCGACCGGGAGCACCACCCCGTAGCCCTGCGCGCACGCCGCGAGGCCCCGCGCGCACGCCGCGAGCGTCCCCGGCTGCCGCCCATAGGCGGCAGCGCGGGACGCTCGCTGGTGCAGGCGGGGCCTCAGGCCGTCGTGACGGCGGCCGGGCGCACGGGGATGCCCGCGGCGGCCAGGTGGGCCTTGGCCTGCGCGATCGTGTAGATCCCGTAGTGGAAGATCGACGCGCACAGCACCGCGTCGGCGCCCGCGCGCAGCGCCTCCACGAGATGGTCGAGCGTGCCGGCGCCCCCCGAGGCGATCACGGGAACGCCGACGGCCGCAGCGACCGCGCCCGTGAGCTCCAGGTCGTAGCCGTCGCTCGTGCCGTCGCGGTCCATGCTCGTCAGCAGGATCTCCCCCGCGCCCCGCTGGACCGCCTCGCCGATCCACGCGACGACGTCACGCCCGGCCGGCGTGCGCCCGCCCGCGACGTACGCCTGCCATGCGCCGCCGCCCGGGTCGGCCTTGGCGTCCACGGCGAGCACGACGCACTGGGCCCCGAATCGCGCGGCGAGCTCGTCGATGAGCTCCGGGCGCGCGAGCGCCGCCGAGTTCACGCTGACCTTGTCGGCGCCGGCATCCAGGACCGCCTGCGCGTCCTGCACGGAGCGGATGCCGCCCCCGATCGTGAACGGGATGAAGACGTTGTCGGCCGTGCGCCGCGCCAGCTGGGCGACCGTGTCGCGGCGCTCGTGCGTCGCCGTGATGTCGAGGAACACGAGCTCGTCGGCGCCCTCGAGGTCGTAGCGCTCGGCGAGCTCCACGGGGTCGCCGGCGTCGCGGATGTCGACGAAGTTCGTGCCCTTGACCACGCGCCCGCGGTCCACGTCCAGGCAGGGGATGACACGTCGCAGGTGCATCGCGCTCAGCGCCCCAGCAGTGCCTCGTGGGCCTCGGCGATCGTGAAGCGCCCTTCGTAGAGCGCCTTGCCGACGATGACGCCCCCGAGGTTGACCTGGCGCAGCGCGGCCAGCGCGCGCAGGTCGTCGAGGGTCCCGATCCCGCCGGAGTAGATGAACCGGCCGCGCACGACGCCGGCGATCCGCCGCACCTCGTCGACGTCGACGCCGGCGAGCATGCCGTCGCGGTCGACGTTCGAGTAGACGAACGAGCGCACCCCGCGGTGCTGCAGCGACTCGATGACGCTGTCGGCGGGCAGGCCGGTCGTCTCCTGCCAGCCGGCGACCGAGACCCTGCCGCCGCGGGTGTCGATGCTCACGATCGTCCGCTCGCGGTAGGCGCCGAGCACGTCGTCGAGGAAGTCGACGTCGCGCAGCGCCGCCGTGCCCAGGATGACGCGCTCCACCCCGGCGGCCAGCGCGTCGCGCACCGCCCCGAGCGAGCGCAGCCCGCCGCCCAGCTGGACCGGCACGCGCAGCGCGCTGGTGATCTGCTCGACATGCTCGAGGTTCACCGGCGAGCCCTGCTTCGCGCCGTCGAGGTCGACGACGTGCAGGAAGCGCGCGCCCGCGTCGACCCAGGCGCGCGCCGCCTCCAGCGGCGAGTCGCGATACACGGTGCGCTCCTCGAAGTCGCCCTGGACGAGGCGGACGGCCTGGCCGTCGAGGATGTCGATGGCCGGGTAGAGGATCACGCGGGCGTGCGCGCGCAGGTCGCGGCGAAGTTGGCGAGCATCCGCAGCCCGTGGACCGACGACTTCTCGGGATGGAACTGGGCGCCGCAGACGTTGCCGCTCGCCACGACGCTGGCGAACGGCGCCCCGTACGTGCTGACGCCGAGCACGGTGGCGGGGTCCGCCGGATGCGGGACGTAGGAGTGCACGTGGTAGAAGACCGACGGGTCGGGGAGCCCGTCCAGCAGCGGCGATCCGGCCTGCCAGGTCACCTCGCTCCAGCCGATGTGCGGCAGCTTGAGCCCGGGCGCCTCGAGCGCGCGCACGTCGCCGGCGATCAGGCCGAGGCCGGTCGCGCCGCCGTGCTCGGTCGACGCGTCGAACAGCAGCTGCATCCCCAGACAGCAGCCGAGGATCGGCACGCCCGCGGCGGCCCGCTCGTGCAGCAGCTCGTCCAGGCCCGCGCCGCGCAGGAGCTCCATCCCCGCGGGGAAGGCGCCGACGCCGGGCAGGATGAGCCCGTCGGCCTCGCGCAGCACGTCGTGGTCGGCGCTCAGCACGGCGCCCGCGCCGACCCGCTCGACCGCCTTCTCCACCGACCGGCGGTTGCCGAGGCCGTAGTCGACGATGCCAACGACGACCGGCGCCATCAGGCGGTCAGCGTCCCCTTCGTCGAGGGCACGCCCGTCTCGAGCGGGTCGATCGCGACCGCGTCGCGCAGCGCGCGCGCGAAGGCCTTGAAGGCCGCCTCGATCATGTGATGCGCGTTGGATCCGCGCTGCACCTCGACATGGAGCGTCAGCTTCGCCGTGCTGGCGACCGCGCGGAAGAACTCGTCGACCAGCTCGTGGTCCAGGCCGCCCGTGCCGCCGGCCGGAAGGTCGGCCTGGAAGACGAGCAGCGGGCGGCCGGAGACGTCGATCGCGCACATCGCGCGCGCCTCGTCCATCGGCACCACGGCGTAGCCGTAGCGGGTGATGCCGGCGCGGTCGCCGAGCGCGACGTCGAGCGCGCGCCCGAGCGCCAGGCCGGTGTCCTCGACGGTGTGGTGCGCGCCGGTCTGCAGGTCCCCGGAGACCGCGAGATCGAGGTCCAGGCGGCCGTGCCGGGCAACGAGGTCGAGCATGTGGTCGAGGAACCCGACCCCGGTTACGCGCGTCCCGCCGCCGCTGCCGTCGAGATCCAGCGACAGGCGGATCTGCGTCTCGGCGGTGTCACGGGTGATGGTCGCGGCGCGCGTCATCCGATCCATTCTCCCGCACCTCCATCGAGGCTGCGTGCAGCCTGAAGCCCTCCGCGGCGGCGATCGGCGCGCCGGCGCGCGCCAGCGCGCCCGCGGCGTCCCCGATGTGCACCTCGCTCATCCGGCGCCGGAAGTGCCAGGGCCCCAGCCCGGAGGCGAACCGCGCGGCCCCGCCGGTGGGCAGCGTGTGGTTGGACCCGGCGACGTAGTCGCCGAAGGCGGTGGCACCGCTGGCCCCCACGAACAGGCATCCGGCGCTGCGCACCCGCGGCGCGAGCGTCTCGGCGGCCCCGCCGGTGAGCTCGAGATGCTCCGGCGCAAACGCCTCGCTCAGTGCCAGCCCGGTCTCCACGTCGGGCACGTCGACAAGCGCGATCGCGGCGCCGCTCGGCGCGACCTCGTCGACGCGCGCGGTGACCTCGTCGAGCAGCGGGGCGTCGTCGCTGACCGCCAAGGCCAGCGAGCCCGGGCCGTGCTCGGCCTGCGCGAGCAGGTCGATCGCGACGAGCGCGCCGTCCGCCCCCTCGGATGCGAGCACCAGCACATCGCTGGGGCCCGCGAAGCCGTCGATGCCGACCTCGCCGCTGACGAGGCGCTTGGCCTCCTGGACCCACAGGTTCCCCGGGCCGGCGATGACGTCGACGCGAGGGACGCTCTGCGTCCCGTAGGCGAGCGCGGCGACCGCGTGCGCGCCGCCCATGCGGTAGACCTCGCCGACGCCGCACAGCGCACAGGCGGCGAGGATCACCGGGTGCGCTCCGGGGGCGCAGACGACGACCTCCTCCACACCGGCGGCCCTGGCGGTGACGGCGCCCATGACCACCGTGCTCGGATAGGGCGCGCGCCCGCCGGGGACATAGATCGCGGCCCGCCGCACCGGGATCTCGCGCAGGATCACCCGCTGGCCCTGCGCCAGCCGGACGTCGGCCTCCCGGCCGACGCCCGCGCGCGCGACCGCGCCGACGTTCTCGATCGCGACCTCCAGACCGGCGCGCACCTGCCGCTCGAGCGCGTCGAGCGCGGCGGCGATCTCGACCGGCTCGACGCGCAGCGCGCCCGTCGAGCGATCCAGGCGCTCGACGTAGCCCGCGAGCGCCTCGTCGCCGCCGGCGCGCACCGCGGCGATGATCTCGGCGACGTCGGCGGCGATGTCGGCGGCCACGGGCTGCAGGGCGCGGATCCGCGCCGCGAGCGCCCCGGCGCCTGCGGGATCGTCGAGCCGCCAGCGCGTGCTAGCCGCCACGCAGCTGCTCCACCAGCTCGTCGACCGCGTGAGCTTTCAGGCGATGCGCCACGCGGTTGGCGACCAGGCGCGCGGTTGCCTGCGCGATCTCCTCGCGCACGACCAGGCCGTTCTCGCGCAGCGTCGTCCCGGTCGCGGTCAGGTCCACGATCGCCTCGGCCAGGCCGGTGAGCGGCGCGAGCTCCACCGAGCCCTTGACCTCGACGATCTCCGCCTGACGCCCGGTGCGCTCGAAGTAGGCCGCCGCGATCCGCGGGTACTTCGTCGCCACACGCATCACGCCGAGGCGGCGCAGCGCCTCCGCGGCGCGGTCCGGCCCCGCCAGCGAGGCCACGACCATCGTGCAGCGCCCGTAGCCCAGGTCGAGCAGCTCGAACACCTGGCGCTCGCTCTGCTCCATGATCACGTCCTTGCCGGTGATGCCGACGTCCGCGGCGCCCGCCTCCACGTACGTGACGACGTCGGAGGGGCGCATCGTCACGATCCCGACGTCCTCGAACAGGAGCTTGCGGTCGTTGCGGCGCACCTCGCCGGTCTGGACGCCGATGCGCTCGAGCGCGTCGAGCGTCTCGGCGAAGAGCGCGCCGCGCGGCACGGCGATCGTGAGCCCGAAGCGGTTCACCCGGCGGTCTCCCCGCGCTCCTCGCCGGCGATCGCGGCGTGCAGCCGGTCGACGCCGAGCGCGAAGCCGACGGCCGGCAGCGGCCGCCCGAAGCGCCCGAGCAGGTCGTCGTAGCGCCCGCCGCCGCCGAGCGGCTCGCCGAGGCCCGGGTCGTAGACCTCGAACATCGCGCCGGTGTAGTAGCCCAGGCGCGGGTAGCGCCCAAGGTCGATGATCACACGCTCGGCCACGTCCCCGTCGAGCTGCTCGACGACCTCGCGCAGCCCGGACAGCGCGTCGGCCAGCGGCCCGGGCGCTGCCTCGAGCACCGCCGCGCCGCCGCGCGTGCGCGGGATCCGCGCGAGCGTCTCGGCGACCGCGGTGTCCAGCCCCAGCGACCCCAGCTCGCGCTCGATGCCCACGAAGTCGCGTGTGCTGAGCTCGTGGAGGATCCGCACCTGCGCGTCGTCGGGGACGTCGTAGGCGTCGAGCAGTGCCGGGTAGAGCGCCGCGTCGCCGAGGCCGACGCGAAAGCCGCGCAGCCCCGTGGCCGACAGCGCGCGGCACAGGACCGTGAGCACCTCGGCGGTGCCCGGCGCCCCGGGCACGCCGACGAGCTCGACCCCGGCCTGCAGGAACTCGCGCATCTGGCCGCGGTGCGGGCGCACTGCGCGGTAGGCGTTCGCCGCGTAGCAGAAGCGCAGCGGCGGCTCGGCCGTCGTGTAGCGGGTCGCGACCACGCGCGCGATCGGGACGGTCATGTCGGCGCGCAGCGCCAGCAGCTCGCCGCCGTCGTCGAGCACGCGGTAGGACGGCGAGATCCCCAGGTCGGCGAGGCGCAGCGTCTCCTCGAACTCGACCGCCGGCGTGGAGACCTCCCCGTACCCGTAGGAGGCGAAGGTGTCGAGCAGCGCACCCTGGATGCGGCGCAGCTCGCGCATCTCCTCCGGCAGGACGTCGCGGGTGCCGCTGGGGATCCGCAGTGTCACGGCCGGGACGCTACGCGGCCACCGGCTTGGGGTCCGAGGCGACGCGCTCGATCTGCGCACCGAGATCGCGCAGGCGCTGGTCGATCCGCTCGTACCCGCGGTCGATCTGGCTGATGTTGCCGATCTCGCTGCGGCCCTGGGCGCACAGCGCGGCGATCAGGATCGCCATCCCCGCACGGATGTCCGGGGATTCGACGCGCTCGCCGCGCAGCCGGCTGGGACCGCTGACGATCGCCCGGTGCGGGTCGCAGAGCGTGATGTCGGCGCCCATCAGGACGAGCTTGTCGGTGAACACCAGGCGGTTCTCGAACATCCACTCGTGGATCAGGACCGACCCGTCGCACTGGGTGGCCAGCGCGACCGCGATCGAGGTCAGGTCCGCCGGAAACGCCGGCCACGGGCCGTCCTGGACCTTCGCCTTGTACTCGCCGACGTCGCGCGCGGCGACGAGCTTCTGTCCGCCGGGGATGACGACGTCGGCGCCGTCGAGCTCGCTGTGCAGGCCGAGCTTGCCGAAGACCAGGCGGATCATCGTCAGGTCGTCGGGGTCGGTGTCGAGGATCCGCAGCTCGCCGCCCGTGACGCCCGCGAGCGCCATGAACGAGCCGATCTCGATGTGGTCCGGGCCCACCGCGTGGCTGCAGCCGCCGAGCTCCACCTTGCCGGAGACCGTCAGAACGTTCGAGCCGATCCCGCGGATGTCGGCGCCCATCTTGGCGAGCATGCGCGCGAGGTCCTGCACGTGCGGCTCGCTGGCCGCGTTCCCGATGACGGTCTCGCCCGGGGTGAGCGCGGCCGCCATCAGCGCGTTCTCGGTCGCCATGACGGACGGCTCGTCCATGAAGACGGTGCCGGCCCGCAGGCCGCCCGGCGCGCTGATCACGATGTCGCGCTCCTGGTGGAACGTGGCTCCCAGCGCCTGGAAGGCGTCCAGGTGCGGGTCCAGCCGCCGGCGCCCGATCACGTCGCCACCCGGCGGCGGCATCTCCGCGCGCCCGAAGCGCGCGAGCAGCGGCCCGGCCAGCAGGAACGAGGCGCGGATCCGCTCGGCGTGGCGGCGATCGATGACGGCGTCGGGCACCACGTCGGCGGCGCACAGCGAGACCTCGTGATCGCCGAGCCAGGCGACGCGCACGCCGATCCCCTCGAGCACGCGCAGCATCGCGTCGACATCCCGGATCCGCGGGACGTTGTGGATGACCACCTCGTCGCTCGTCAGGACGGCGGCCGCGAGGATCGGCAGGGCACCGTTCTTGTTGCCCGCGGGCGCGACGGTGCCGCACAGCGGCACCCCGCCATCGATGACGAACTTCTCCATAGAAAGGGGCGCCGCGGATGGGCGAGACAGGCGCTCGGCTAGGGTAACAGTCATGCCGTCGAGGCTTTCGCGCGATGAGGCCTGGTCCCTGCTCAGCGAGTGGGTTGCCTCCGAGTCGCTGCGCCGGCACTGCCTGGCGGTCGAGGCCTCGATGCGCGCGTACGCCCGCCGCGAGGGCGCCGACGAGGAGCTCTGGGGCGTCGTCGGGCTGCTGCACGACATGGACTACGAGCGCTTCCCGGACATGGACGCGCAGGACGGGCATCCGCGCACCACGATCCGCGTGCTGACCGAGCGGGGCGTCGACCCGGTGGTCGTGCGCGCCATTGCCTCACACGCGGATTTCATGGACGTCCCGCGCGAGACGCCGATGGAGAAGACGCTCTACGCGGTCGACGAGCTCTCGGGCTTCGTCCTGGCCTGCGCGTACGTGCGCCCGCAGGGGATCGAGGGTCTCACCCCCAAGTCCGTGAAGAAGAAGCTGCGACAGCCGAGCTTCGCCGCCGCCGTCAACCGAGACGAGGTTCGCGAGGGCGCCGAGCAGCTGGGCGTCGACTTCGACGAGCACGTCGCGCTCGTCATCTCCGCCCTGGCCGGGCGCGCTGGCGAGCTGGGCATCGAGCCCTCGCGGGAGACGGCGCCCGAGGCCACCTGAGGCGCGGCGTGTCGGCGCGCCTGCGCTATGCCGCCGTCCTGGGCACCCCCGGGGTGCCGAGACTCGTCGTCACCGCGCTCATCGCGCGCGCGCCGATCGCGGTCAACGGCCTGGCGCTCGTGCTGTTCTTCCGCGCGCAAAGCGGGTCGTACGCGATCGCCGGGGCGGTCGCGGCCTTCTACGCCCTCGGCGCAGCGCTCGTCGCGCCGGTGATGGGCCGGCTCGTCGACCGGCTGGGGGCGCCGCGCGTGCTCGTGCCGCTCGCGCTGGCGCACGGCGCGCTGCTCGGCGCGCTGGTCGGCCTTGGCCTCGCCGGCGCGCCGCAGACGCTCGACTACGCCGTGGCGGTGCTCGCCGGCTCGGCGATCCCGCCGGCGGGGTCGGTGCTGCGCGCGCTGTGGCCGTCGCTCATGGACGGGCGCCCGGAGATCCTCACCGCGGCCTACGCGCTGGATGCCGTGCTGCTGGAGGTCGCGTTCGTCGCCGGCCCGCTCGTGGTCGCGGTCGTTGCGACCACGCTCTCGCCGCAGGCGGCGGTCGTCGCCTCGATCGTGCTCGTCGTGACCGGCACGGCGCTCTTCAGCGCGAACCGCGCGGTGCGCGCCTACCAGCCGGCCCAGGAGCATGCGGACGACACCGGTGGGCGCCTCGGGGCCCTGCGCAGCCCGGGCGTGCGGACGATCGCGCTCATGCAGCTCCCGATCGGCTTCTGCATCGGCGCCGCCGAGGTCGCCTTCCCGGCGTTCTGCGAGGACGTGATCGGCAACCGGGCGGCCGCGGGCCCGCTGATCGCCCTGTGGTCGCTGGGCAGCGCGGTCGGGGGGCTGGTGTACGGCGCCCACGGCCACCGCGTGTCCGCCGACCATGCGTTTCTGCGCACCGCGGCCCTCCTCCCGCTCGTGACCGTGCCGCTCGCGCTGCCCTCGTCGTTCGCCGCGATGGTCCCGCTGGCGATCCTCTCCGGTCTGGCCATCGCCCCGATCATCGCCTCGGCGAGCCAGGTCGTCGGGCAGGTCGCGCCGCAGGGCGCGCTCACCGAGGCCTACACCTGGCCGACGACGGCGCTCGTCGGCGGCGTCGCGTTCGGCAACGCCGCCTCGGGCGCGATCGTCCAGAGCGCCGGATGGCGCGAGGCGTTCGTCGCCGCAGCGATCGTCGGCGCGCTGGGCGCCGTCATCGGGGTGGCGCGCCGAGCGAGCCTTCGCGCTGCGGTGCCCGCGTCGGTCCCCGGCGGGTAGCGCGCCCGCACGGGCAGGTAGCGCGCCGACACCGCGGGCTGCGCGCACGTCACTGCCAGCGTCCGCCGGCCTTAGCCCACTCGAGCAGGTGGGCGACGCCGCAGAAGCCGTCCGCGATCCGATGCTCGCCGCGGTGGCGCACCAGCAGCACCTCGGTGTCGCCGAGCGGCTCGCCGCACAGGGCGCACGCGGGCTCGAGGCCGTCGCGCAGCTCCCTCGGCGGCACGACGCCGACCGACCAGTGGGCCCCCTGGATCGCCCATGGCACCACGTGCTCGAGCCGGCAGAAGACGGCCGCGCGCTCGCCGGCGGGCTCGAACGCGCGGTAGCCGTCGTCACCTGGGACCGCCGCGCCGCACCAGCTGCACTGCTCGCCCGTCATGGAGGCGAATCTACCCCCCGGCCCGGCGAGCACCTCCCGCCGGCGGGGCCGGTGTCCCGGCGCCTCCCCCGGCGGCCCGCTCGCGGCTATGGTCACGGCATGGCTGCGCCACTCACGATCGTCGTCCTCGAGGGCGACCAGACCGGCCAGGAGCTCCTCGAGCAGGCGCTGCGCGTGCTCGAGCAGGACGTCGTCGGGCTGCGGCTCGCGCTGCGGCGGTTCGACCTGTCGCTCGAGCACCGCCGTGCGACCTCCAACGCGGTTGTCAGCCAGGCCGCCGCGGCCATGCGCGCTGCGGGCTACGGCATCAAGGCGGCGACCATCACGCCCGAGGGGGCCGGCGACGTCGGCTCGCCGAACCGGATCCTGCGCGAGGAGATCGGCGGCCGCGTGATCATCCGCACCGGCCGGCGCATCCCGGGCATCACGCCCGTCGCAGGCGTCCACCATCCCATCTCGGTCGTGCGAATGGCGGTCGAGGACGCGTACGGCGCCGAGCAGTGGCGCGAGGGCTCACCCGGCGCCCCGGACGAGGTGGCGCTGCGCACCGAGCGGATCACCCGATCCACGTGCCGGGCGGTCGCCGAGTACGCATTCCGCCAGGCCCGGAACGTCGGCGGGCGCGTCTACGGCGGGCCCAAGTGGACGGTGTCGCCCATCTACGAGGGGATGCTCAAGGAGGAGATGGACGCCGCCGCAGAGCGCCATCCGGACGTCCCGTACCAGCCGGTCCTCATCGACGCGACGTACGCCGGGCTGATCACCGGCGCGGCGGACGTCCCGCTGGTGATCCCCGCGCTGAATCGCGACGGCGACTGCCTGAGCGACCTGGTGATGCCGATGTTCGGCTCGATCGCCGGCGCGGAGTCGGTACTGCTCGCGTTCGACGCCGACCTGCGCACGCAGGTCGCGATGGCCGAGGCGCCCCACGGCACGGCGCCCGCGCTCACGGGCAAGGACATCGCGAACCCGATGGCGATGCTGCTCGCGTGCGGGGCGGTCCTGCACTACGCGGGCCTGGCCGGGCACCCGGGCGCCGACCGCGGCTCGCGCGCGATCTACGAGGCGGTGCTGGAGGCAACCGCCGCCGGCACCCGCACACCGGACCTCGGCGGCCACGACGGCACGACGAGCTTCACCGACGCGGTCGTCGAGCGCGTGCGCACGAAGATCGACGTCTGGTCCTCACTCGGCTCGACCGTCTGAGGGCGCGTGGCCGCACGGCCGCCTGCAACCGCGCTTGCACCACAAACCGCGTGGCCATCGGGAAAGCCGAGGGCTGCCGCCCCGCGGCGCCACCATGCCGTCCGCGTCCCCGCCTACGTTCTGCGAACACATGTTCCCCCGCACCGAGAGCCCCCCGCACCGCTCCCGCCGCCGTCCCGCGGCGAACTCCCACGCCCCCGGCAACGTGACCGCGCCGGCGGACGCCACACACCAGCGCGGCGCGCGGCTGCGCCGCGCCGCCGACCTGCTCCTCGCGTTCGTCACGCTCGACGCACTGCGCCTCCAGCCGCCCCGAACCCCGGCGCCGGACTCGAGGCATCCACACCGCCGCGCCGCGCATGTCGCACGCCCCCGGCGCCGGCCGGGCGCCCCCGTTCCGGCGCCCCAGCCGTGCACCACGCCCCTTCTCAGCGCCCGCGCCGCCCGCGGACCCGCGCGCGGCGCTCGTTGACCCCGGCGCGCTGAGGGCCGGCGCCGGCCCGCGCTGCGGCCGACCCTCGTCGGCGGCCGCGAGCAGGCGCAGCCGCGAGGCCTGCTCGCCGCCCGCGAGCCGGCGCAGCACACCCCCCGCCGCCCCGCGCCGCGGCCGGCGCAGCACACCCCCGCCGCCCCGCGCCGCGGCCGGCGCAGCACACCCCCTGCCACCCAGCGCCGCGGCCGGCTCTGAGCACCCGTAACGGCGATCGCTTGCAGTTGCGTCGGCGTCGCCGACGCAAGCGCACCTGCGCCGCGGCGCGTGTTCACCCCGGCGCGCCGCGGGCCGGTGCCGGCCCGCGTAGCGCCCGACCTCCAGCGCAGCCCGGCCCCCGAAAGAAGCCGGCCCCCGACCGCCGCGCGCCCCTGCCGCTCCGCCCCGGGGGACTGCTCCGGGGCGCCCGCAGCGCCGATCGCTTGCAGGCGCATCGGTGCGGCCGACGCGAGCGCACCCGCGCCGTCGGCGGTCGTTGACCCCGTCGCGCGGCCCGGCGCAACGCTCGCGGCCGCCGCCTCGGTCGGTGGCCGCCAGCTGCCGCCCGACTGTGTCGGCGGGCTCCGGGCCCGCGACGCGCACCGCAGGCCACCCCGCGCCGCGGCCGGACGCCCGGCGCATCGATCCCGTGCAGCCGCATCGGTCTGGCCTGCGCGAACGCACACCGCTCGCGGCCCGGGCCCGCGCCCGCGCCGGCCACCCCCGCGCCCGCACGCGAGGGACCGGAAACCGCGAGGACCTACCGCCCGGAAACGCACGAAGGGCCGCCCCGTTGGGCGGCCCTTCGCAAAAGTAAACCGGCGGCGACCTACTCTCCCAGGCCCGAAGGGCCAAGTACCATCGGCGCTGTGGGGCTTAACTGCTCTGTTCGGAATGGGAAGAGGTGTTTCCCCCACGCCATAGCCACCGGAAATGAGCGAGACCACCCTCCGGCGGGCCTTGAAAACCGCACAGCGCCACAAACGGGCATCGACAAAAATATCCGTCAAGCCCTCGGACCATTAGTACCGGTCTCCTTCACGCCTCGCGGCGCGTCCAGATCCGGCCTATCAACCTGGTGGTCTACCAGGGTCCTTACTCCTTCATGAGGATGGGAGAATTCATCTCGAGGCCGGCTTCCCGCTTAGATGCCTTCAGCGGTTATCCGATCCGTTCGTAGCTAAGCTGCGGTGCTCTTGGCAGAACAACAGCTACACCAGAGGAACGTTCACCCCGGTCCTCTCGTACTAGGGGCAAATCCTCTCAATTCTCCAACGCCCACGGCAGATAGGGACCGAACTGTCTCACGACGTTCTGAACCCAGCTCGCGTGCCGCTTTAATGGGCGAACAGCCCAACCCTTGGGACCTACTTCAGCCCCAGGATGCGACGAGCCGACATCGAGGTGCCAAACCTCCCCGTCGATGTG
>DATKLF010000007.1:0-5063 GCA_035542555.1 Solirubrobacteraceae bacterium
GCGAAGCTCGGCCCGAACGACCACTTCGGGGAGATGGCGCTCATCACCGGCAAGACGCGGAGCGCGACGGTCGTCGCCGAGACGGACATGCTCACGTACGTGCTCTCCCGCTGGCACTTCAAGCCGCTGGTGATGGAACACCCCGAGATCGCCTGGGCGCTCCTCGAGCAGCTCGCGAACCGCGTCCGCGACAACCAGGTCTGAGGCGCGGCTCATCCCGAAGCCGGCGGGCCTGGCCTGCCGGCCGCGCACGCGCCTACGCGCCGGCGTTCATCCGGTCGCGCCAGGCGACAAGCTCGCGCAGCGGCTCGAGGTCGTAGCCCCGCGGGGAGCCACCGACCCCGAGGATGAAGTGGCTGACGCCGGCCTCGTGCAGCGCCGGGACGTGGTCGAGCAGGTTGCGCAGCGTCCCGCGCGTGTGCTCGATCTCCGCCGGGTCCCGCCCGACGGCGGCGCAATGCTCGGCGAGGATGTCCGCCTTCGCGCGGTAGTCGTCGACGTCGCCGAAGCCGTGCCACATCTGCGCGTGCTCGGCGACGAGGCGCAGCGTGACCTTCGGGCCGCTGCCGCCGATCAGGATCGGCATCGGGCCGACCGGTGGCGGGTTGAGCTTGCCCAGGCGCTCCTTGATGCGCGGCAGGTCACGCGCCAGCGCGCGCAGCCGGTCGGGCGCGGTCCCGAACTCGTACCCGTATTCGTCGTAGTCGCGCCGAAACCAGCCGGCGCCGATCCCGAGGATGACGCGCCCGCCGGAGATGTGGTCGATGGTCGTATGCGCGTGCGCGAGCAGCTCGGGGTTGCGGTAGGAGTTGCAGGTCACGAGCGCGCCGATCTGCGCGCGACCGGTCACCTGCGCCATCGCCGCGAGGCTCGTGAGGCACTCGTGGTGGGCACCGTCAGGGTCCCCGTAGAGCGGGTAGAAGTGGTCCCACGTGAAGATCGTGTCGACGCCGAGCTCCTCCGCCGCGACCCAGGCCTCGCGCATCTGCTCGAAGGACGACTGCTGCGGCTGGACCTGCACTCCCACGCGGATCGGCATCGGGCTCCTGTCGGGTCGGGACTCGCCTGCCGTCAGTCTTTCACGAGGGTTCGCGCGCCAGCCCGCGGCGCTCAGGCGGTCGTCGGCTGCTCCTCGCCGGCGCGCGCGTCGAGCTCCCCGACGATCCCCTGCAGCGCGGCGTCGCGCTCCATCCGGGCGTCCGCGAGCGGGCTCAGGACGCCGCGCAGCGCGGACAGGACGGTCCAGCGCCGCGGCCTGATGATGCGCGGGCGGCGCTGCTCGATGCCCTCGACGATCGCCGCGCCGGCGACGCTCGGCGCGAGCCGTTTGCGCAGCGGACGCGCCAGCGAGCCGATCATCGTGTCGGCGAGCGGGTCCGCGTCGATCGCGCGGTGGACCATCTCGGTGTCGATGAAGCCGAAGTACGCGACGCTCGCGCTCGCGCCGTGCGGAGCCAGCTCGACGCGCAGCGCGCGCCCGAACTGCTCCACGCCCGCCTTGCTGATCGCGTACGGGGTCGCGCCCACGCCGTTGGTGAATGCGTAGATCGACGCGATCACCACCACGTGGCCGCGCCGGCGCACGATCTCCGGCAGCGCCGCGTCGACCGTGCGCACGACGCCCATGAGGTTCACGTCGAGCACGCGGTCGAACGTCTCGGTCGCCATCGCGCGGAAGGTCGCCCCGCGCGACGCGATGCCGGCATTGGCGACCACGACGTCCAGCCCGCCGAAGCGCTCCACCGCGGTCGCCACCGCGCGCTGGATCGCGGCGCGGTCGGTGACGTCGGCGGCGACGCCGAGCGCCCGCTCGGCGTGCAGCTCAGCCGCGGAGCGGTGAGCCTCTTCGGGGTCCAGGTCGACGACGACCACCGAGGCTCCGCGCGCGATCAGGTGCACGCAGGTCGCGAAGCCGATGCCGCGCGCGCCGCCGGTGACGAGCGCGACCTTGCCGTTGAGGTCGTAGACGGGCATGGGCGCACTCTGACAGGCGCCGTCGCGGGACGGGCGCAGGGCTGGAAGCACGCGCCCGGCGGGCGTAGCATCGCCTCATGGAGCAGGTCGCCGCCCTCAACGAGGAAGCCGTCGAGGCCTGGAACGGGCCACTCTACGAGCGGTTCGTCGCGTTTCGCCCCGTCGTCACGACGGGCCTCGGCGCTCACGGCGAGGCGGCGATCGCGTGCTGCTCCCCACGCCCCGGTGAGCGGGTGCTCGACATCGGCTGCGGCTTCGGCGACACGACGCAGCGCCTGGGCGAGCTCGTCGGTCCGACCGGCAGCGCCGTCGGCATCGACGCAGCCGAGCGCTTCATCGAGACCGCGCGCGAAGAGGCGCGGTCGGCGAGCGCGGCCAACGTCGAGTTCCTCGTCGGCGACGTCCAGGTCGCCGACGTCGGGGGGCCCTTCGACTACGCCTTCTCCCGCTTCGGCACGATGTTCTTCGCCAGTCCGGTCGCGGCGATGCGCAACGTGCGCCGTGCGCTCGTGCCGGGCGGGCGCCTGTGCATCGTCGTGTGGCGGCGCAAGCTCGACAACGACTGGATGTACCGCGGGGAGACGATCGTCAAGGGGATCGTCGACCGGCCGGAGGAGTTCGACGAGCCGACCTGCGGCCCCGGCCCGTTCTCGATGGCCGACGCGGACACGACGAGCGACATCCTGCTCAGCGCGGGCTTCGAGGACGTCACGCTGCGCCGCTGCGACATCGAGATCACGATCGGCGCGACGCTCGACGAGGCGATCGACATCCTCATGGCGCTCGGCCCTGCCGGCGAGGTCCTGCGCCTGCAGGGCGACCGCGCGCGGCACCTGTACCCGCAGATCGACGCGGCGCTGCGCGAGGGCCTGGCCGAGTTCGTGGTCGAGGACGGCGTGCGCGCGCCCGCCTCGACGTGGATCGTCACCGCGAGCGCCGGCGCCGCCGCGTAGCGCTCAGCGCGCCCGCGCCAGATCGACGACGCCGAACCCGTAGGCGGGGTCGCGCCCGGGCGCGCCGAGGTCGTCGACGGCCTCGTCCAGGCGCGCGCGGATCGCAGCCGCGCCGGCCGACGGGTCGGTGCCCCACAGCAGCGCCGCGGCCGCGGACGCGTGCGGGGTCGCCATGCTGGTCCCCGACTCCGCGACGTACCCGCCACCGGCGCGGGCCGAGAGGATGTCGACGCCCGGCGCGGTGAGCTCCACGTCGGCGTTCTCGTTGGAGAACGGCGCCACCCGATCGCGCGCGTCGATCGCGCCGACCGAGACGACCTGGGGCAGGCCGGCCGGATACTCGACAGCGCCGGTGCCGTCGTTCCCCGCAGCGGCGACGAGCAGGGACCCGCCGCGCCCGCCGCGCCCGTAGGCGCTCTTCGCGGCCTCGGCGAGCGTGCGCGAGGCGGGCCCGCCGAGGCTCATCGAGATGACGCGCGCGCCGCGGTCGTGGGCCCAGCGGATGCAGGCCGCGACGTCGGCCACCGTGCCCGAGCCGTCGGCCCCGCCGAGCGCCCGGCAGACGATCAGCGGCGCGTCGAAGGCGATCCCGGCGATCCCGACGCCGTTGTCGGCGATCGCCCCGATCGTCCCGGCGACGTGCGTCCCGTGCCCGACCGCGTCGGCGCACTCGCCCTCGGTGACAGCGCCGTCGTGCGCGGCCGCACAGGCGCGCACGCGACCGCGCAGGTCCTCGTGGGCGGCGTCGATCCCCGTGTCGACGATCCCGACCGGCACGCCGCCGGACCCGGGGAACCCGCCGAGGCCGTGCGCGCCCCAGAACACCGGGGCGCCGATCCGCCGCACGCCGTAGAGCGCCGGCCAGCGCGGATCGCGCGGCAGCGCTTCGAGCGCGCGCACGACGAAGTTGGGCTCGGCCCAGGCGACGCCGCGGACGCGCGACAAGCGCCCGGCGACCGCGGCGGGGTCGCCGCTGACGCGGACGAGTCGGGCGCCGGTGCCCGCGATGACCCCGAGGCTCGCGCGCACACCGGCCGCCGTCAGGCGCGCACGTGGCGTCGCCGCGCCCGCGCGCAGGACGACCGTGCCGTCGGCGCGCGCGCCGGCGGGGGCCGCGAGCAGGAGGATCGCCGCAGCGGCGCCTGCACGGAGAAGCTGTCGGATCGCGGTCATGGCGCCACCATG
The DNA here is from genome assembly GCA_035542555.1 of Solirubrobacteraceae bacterium. Taxonomy (GTDB): domain Bacteria; phylum Actinomycetota; class Thermoleophilia; order Solirubrobacterales; family Solirubrobacteraceae; genus F1-60-MAGs163. The sequence goes on from DATKLF010000007.1 coordinate 4,113, forward strand.
CACGACACCGCCGCACGGCCGCTGCGAATGCGCGAGTCGCGTCGCGATCCCGCGCGGGCTTCGCAGCAGCGCGCGCGCACTCTGCAAGGATCCACGGTGTGCGCCCCCCGCTGTCGGCACGCATGGCTCTCGCGGCTGTCGCGCTGCTCGCCGCCGCGCCCGGGCAGGCCGCGGCGAGGCGCGCTCCCGAGACCGACCGCAGCCTCGGCCCGACGAGCAATGTCGGCCACTTCCTCGGCTACCCGGTCCCCGAGGGCGAGTGGCACGGATGCCGCCGCTCTGACACGCAGTGGTGGCCGACGTCGCTCATCTCGGGCCAGCCGACCACGTCGCCGAGCTCGCACCGGTACGTCACCTTCACGGTCAACACGTCCCAGGCCCCGGCGTTCACGTGGACAGCCAAGCCCGGCTACCGGATCTGCGGCGTCCAGGCCGCCATGCAGCTGACGAACCCGAGCGTCGACACCGACCTCCTCGCCGAGGCGGTCTACACCTCGGGCACCCTGCAGGGGTCGACGTCGACCACCGGTCGCGAGGCAGTCCAGGTGATGATCCCGCAGAGGGGGATCAACCGGGCCGGGTTCGCGAAGTTTGAGGGCAGGACCTTCTCGATCTACGCCTTCCAGGCCGTGACGGTGTTCGTCAGGAAGGGCTGAGCGCCAGATCGGCGAGCGTGCGCACGTCGGGCACGGTCAGGTCCGGCGCGGCGCTCGCCGGCAGAGTGGCGCCGAAGCCCTCGCGGCCGGCGCGCCGGTCCACCCACACCGTCGAGAGGCCCAGCGCCTTGGCGGGCACGTGATCGTGGTAGAGGCTCTGGGCGACGTGCAGGATCCGCTCGCGCGGGACCCCGATCGTCGCGAAGGCGACCTCGAAGTTCGTCGTGCTGGGCTTGTAGCTGCGCGCGCGCTCCGCCGTGACGACCCAGTCGAACCGCAGCCCCAGGCGCCGCTC
>DATKLF010000008.1:0-25839 GCA_035542555.1 Solirubrobacteraceae bacterium
GGAGAGGTCACCCGTCGCTTCCCGTCGGCGGGCTGCGGGCGGCACGCCGTCGCCTCGCCAGACGGACGCCTGGTCGCAGCGGGCGTGACTCGACTGCGCTTGTGCACGTCCGCCGGCCGGTTCATAAGACACATCAGCGTGCCAAGCCCGGCTGCCTGGACACGGCAGGGCTGGGCTCCACTGATCGCCTCAGGTTGGCAGCCGCTACGGTGAGCGCTGCCTCGTACCAGCCCGCGCCCGCTTTACTGTTCGTCCGCGCGGCTGGCACCGCGTCGTTCGGAACGCCGGCCCGCTCAACTGGCAGGCACTCCCCCGCTCGCCGCCGTTCACCGGGTAGGTACGAGGTCCGTCCTCGGTGGCGCCGGGAGGCGGGCGAGCAGCAGGCCGGGTTCGGGGCTCAGGATCGTGTGATGGCGTGGACCTGCGCGCCCAAGTACTCGCGCAGGCCGGCCGCCGCCTTGTCGCCGATGCGCCCGAACACGAGCCGCAGCCCGAGGTCGAAGACCCGCAGCGGCCCCTTGAGCACGAGGTCGGCGTCGTAGGTGACGCGGCTGCCGCCGCCGGGCCCCGGCTCGACGGTGATCGTGTCGAGCGAGACGACGGTCGCGTTCTCGCCGCGCAGGACGACGCGCTGCGGCGGCTCGAGCTCGGTGATCTCGTAGGTCAGCGGCACCTCGCGCCCGAGGAACCCCGCGACGAGGTCGAACCTCGAGCCGACCTTGAGCTCGCCATGATCGGTGCGCCGCGCGGAGACGACGCCGGGGTCCCACTGCTCGGCGGTCGAGAAGTCGCTGAGCTGCGCGAAGCACTCCTCGGGGGCGCGCGGGCTGTCGATCGTCGTCACGTAGCGGGCCATCGGTCAGTCCTCCGTCCAGTCGCTGAGCTCCGCGCAGGCGCGCCACAGGCGCTCGCGGTCCTCGGGGGTCTCCTTCGTCCACGGCACGCGGTGGGTCGGGCGCGGGCGCCGGTCGTGCCAGAAGAGGCCCGTGCTCGCCGCCGGCTCGTCGGCTGCGCCGAGCCAGATGATCGTGTCCGCCCCCTCCTCGGGGGTGCGCAGCAGCGGCTGCATCACGCGGTTGAAGCGCGGCAGCGAGGAGGCGACCCCCGGCGTGCGCGCCCAGCCCGGGTGCATCGCGTGCGCCACGACGCCGGTGCCGCGCAGGCGGTCGGCCCACAGCTCGGTGAGGATCACCTCGGCGCGCTTGGTTCGCCCGTAGACCTGCGGGCCGTCGTAGGAGCGGTGCTCGGTCTGCAGGTCGTCGACGTCGATCCGCTGCGTGTACATCCCGCCCGAGGAGACCGTGATGATCCGCGCCGGCGCGCACTCGCGCAGCCGGGGGATCAGGAGGTTCGTGAGCAGGAACGGCCCCAGGACGTTCGTGGCGAAGGTCAGCTCCAGCCCGGCCGGCGTCTGCTCGCGCCGCGGCGGCAGGACGCCCGCGTTGTTGACGAGCACGTGGAGCAGCGGCTCGCTCTCCAGCACGTGCGCGGCCGCCTCGCGGACCGAGGCGAGGTCGCTCACGTCGCAGTGCACCACCGCCAGGTCGTCGTTGCCGGTGGCCTTGGCGATCTCCTTCCGGGCCCGCTCGCCGCGCCCCGCGTCGCGCGCGAGCAGCAGCACCCGCGCGCCGAGGCGCGCGAAGCCCTCGGCCGCCGCGCGCCCGAGGCCGGCGGTCGCGCCGGTCACGAGCACGACGCGCCCGTCGATCCGCGGCAGCTCGGGGTCGTGGCGCAGCGCGCGCCGGGCGCGGTAGCCCAGGCTCGTGTAGCCGGGCAGGACCGTCCGGTCCATCGCGGTGTCGAGGAGCGTCTGCATGCCAGGAGTACGGACGAACGGGTCCTCGCGGTTCTCTGCCGCGCGGCCGTCCGCGCGTCTCAGGCGGACGGCGGCGGTCGCAGCTCGCGCGCGGCCTGCTCGGCGGTGACGATGCTCACCGGGACGCCGAGCCGCTCGATGCGGTGCCCGAGGTCCAGGTGCAGCCAGCGCGAGACGCGCTCGGGGAGCGTCGAGACGATGACCTCGTCGAACGGCGCCGCCGCAAGCGCAGCGCGCACGGCCTCGAAGGGGTCGCTCGCGCCGACGAGGCCCTCGACATGCCCGCCTGCGGCGCGGTCCAGGAGCGGGATCGCGAGCTCGAGCGTCGTCGCGGCCTCGTCGGTGTCCGGGTCCCAGTAGGGGCGCGGCACGAGCAGCGTGAACCGGCAGGGCCCGCGCGCGGCCCGTACGGCCACGGCGTCAAGGAGGGGCGGCGACGCGGCGGTGCGGTGGGCGACGATCAGAACGCGCGTCTCGGGCACGGGGCGATCGTACGTGCAGCGCTCGCGCCCGGCGTCCGTAGCCTGGGCGGATCGTGCCGGTCGGCCGGCGCTCGCCGGCGCCGGCACGAGCGGCGAGTACGGGTTCGCACGGATGCGCCCGCGACCCCGGCGCGGTTGGATCCCGCTGAAGGAGGTCAGCAGATGGCGAGCAAGCACAGCATCGAGGACGCACGCGTGGGCGACTGGATCGAGGCCCGCGGAATCCACGGCGAGCACCCGCGCCGCGGCGAGATCGTGGAGATCGTCGGCGAGCCCGGCCACCATCGGCTCCGGGTGCGCTGGGACGAAGGGCACGAGTCGCTCGTCTACCCGGCCGACGGCATCACGGTCGTCCGGGACCGCTCCCGGCACTGACGCCGGGAGCGGCCTCGCCGTCATGCGGCGCGCAGCGCCGGCGGGGAGCGCGCTGGTGGATGCGCTCGCCGCCGCGGTCCGGGAGCCCGGCGGCCCGGCGCCCGAGCGCCGCGTGTCGCACAGCGCGTGGGTCGTGCTGGCCGCCGACCGCGCGTACAAGCTCAAGCGGCCGGTGCGCCTCGCGTTCCTCGACTTCAGCACCCCGGAGCGCCGCCGCGCCGCGTGCGAGGCCGAGAACTCGGTGAACCAGGCTCTCGCGGCCCCGCTGATGCTCGGCGTGCGCGGCGTGCGCCCGTCGGACGGCGGCGTGGCGGTCTGCGACCCCGACGACCGGCGGGCGATCGACTGGCTCGTGCTCATGCGCCGCTTCGACGAGGGTCGGACGATGGCCGCCCTGCTGGCGCGCGGCGCCCTCACCGCGGATCACGTGCGCGCCGCGGCCGCCCGGATCGCCGCCTTCCATGCGGCAGCCGGCCCGCTCGCCGACGAGCGCCCCGCCGCGCGCGTGCGGGCCATCGCCCAGCGGAACCTGGAGGAGCTGCGCGCCGCCGCCGGGGCGGGCGCCGCGCTCGGCGAGCCCGGCGAGCTGCTGCTGCACGGCGTCGACATCCACGCCGCCAAGATGCGCGCACGGGCGCGGCGGGGGCTGGTGCGCGACGGCCACGGCGACCTGCGCGCCGAGCACGTCGTGCTCATGCCCGGCGGCGAGGTGCTCGTCGTCGACCGACTCGAGTTCGACCCGGCACTGCGGCGGATCGACGTGGGGGACGACCTGAGCTTCCTCACGATGGACCTCGAGGCGCTCGGGGCGCCGTGGGCGGCCCGGCTCTGCGTGCAGGCCTACCGCGAGGCGGGCGGCGATCCCGGGCCGGCGGACCTGCTCGCCGCGTTCGGGGCCCATCGGGCGCTCGTGCGCGCGAAGGTCGCGCTCCTGCGCGCCGGGGAGCCGGGGGCCGAGGGCGCGAACGCGGCCGCGGCGTCGTTCGTGGCGCTCGGGGCCCGGCTTGCCTGGCGCGCGCTCGGCCCGCTGGTCGTCCTGGTCACCGGGCCGCCGGCCAGCGGCAAGTCGACGCTCGCCGCCGCGCTCGCCGCGCGCAGCGGCCTGCCGGTGCTGGGGTCAGACCTGGTGCGCAAGGAGATCCTGGGCCTCCCGGCCGACGCGCCGGCCCCGGCGGGCGCCTACGCACCGGCGCAGCGGACCGCGGTCTACACCGAGCTCGGCAGGCGCGCGTGTGCGATCCTCGCCGGCGGCGCCGGCATGATCGTCGACGCGACGTTCGGCGCCCCTGGGCTGGGGGCTGCGTTCCTCGCCCAGCTGGCCCCCTCCGACCGCGCCGGCCTGCTTGCGATCGAGTGCCGTACGCCGCCCGACGTGCGCCGTGCGCGAGCGGCGCGGCCCCGTGAGGCCGGCTCGGACGCCGGTCCGCACGTGGCCGAGGCGCTCGGGCGCCGGTTCGAGCCGCTCGGCGCGGGTCAGGTCGTGGCCGTGGACGGGAGCGCGCCCCCGGCGCGCGCGCTGGCGGCGGTCGAGCAGGCGCTCGCGGCCAGACCCGTGGCGACGACGCCGGCGTGACCTTCGGCCGGAACCCCGCGCGCTCGATGACGCTCCCGACGCGGGCGTGTAGCGTGAGCGGGTGGGCGTTCCGGCGACGACGTACGTGCCGCGCGGCGATCTGCAGATCGCCTGTCAGGTAGCGGGCGATGGGCCGCTCGACATCGTCATGGTCTCCACGTACCTCTCGAACATCGAGATGTACTGGGAGATCCCGTTCTTCGCGCGCTTCTTCGACCGGCTCGCGTCGTTCGCGCGGCTGATCCTGTTCGACCGGCGCGGCTGCGCGATGTCGGACGGCGTGGCCGGCGCGACGCCGCTCGAGGAGCAGATCGACGACGTCCAGGCGGTGATCGACGGCTTCGGCTGCGAGCAGCCCGTGCTGGCCTCCTCGCTGGAGGGGTGTGGCCTGACGGCCCTGTACGCGGCGTCGCATCCGGGCCTCGTCCGCGCGCTGGTGCTGGTCTCGCCCCAGCCGCGGCTCGTCGCCGGTCCGGGGTACGAGTGGGCGCCCACCGCGGAGGAGCGCGCGGCGAGCGTGGGGGCGATCGTCGCGACGTGGGGCAGGGACGTCGCGATGAACCCCATCGTCGCGCTCGCCGGCGCCGGAGATCCGCGACAGCGCGCGGCGATTGCGCGCCTGCAGCGCTTCGCGATGAGCCCCGCCGCCGCGGCGGCGGCGCTGGAGATGATCGGCCGCACGGACGTGCGGGACGTGTTGCCCAGCGTCCAGTGCCCCACGCTGGTCCTGCGCCAGGATCACGATCCGTATCTCGACGAGCGACACTCGCGCTACGTGGCCGAGCACATCCCGGGGGCGCGCTACGTCCAGGTGACCGGTGACCGGATGCTGTGGGACGGCCGCGAGGAGGCGATGGCAGGTGAGATCCAGCACTTCCTGACCGGCGTCCGGCGGCCCGCGGTCAGCGACCGCGTCCTCGCGACCGTGCTGTTCACCGACATCGTCGGCTCGACCGAGCGCGCCGCGGCGCTCGGCGACGGCGCCTGGCGCGCCCTCCTGGAGCGCCACGACGCCGTGGTCCGCGAGGAGGTCGACCGCCACCGCGGGCGCTTCGTGAAGTCGCTCGGCGACGGCGCCCTGGCGGTCTTCGACGGACCCAGCCGCGCCATCAGCTGCGCGATCGCGATCCGCGACCGTGTCCGCGACCTCCGCCTGGAGATCCGCGCCGGCTTGCACACCGGCGAGTGCGAGCTGCTCGGCGACGAGGACCTGGGAGGGCTCGCCGTCCACATCGGCGCGCGGGTCAGCGCGCTGGCCGACCCGGGCGAGATCCTCCTCAGCAGCACCGTCCGCGACCTGACCGTCGGATCCGGTCTGGTGCTCGGCGACCGCGGCGAGCACGAGCTCAAGGGCGTGCCCGGCCGCTGGCGCATCTACGCCGTCGAGGGCGCGGGGAGCCCGGCGCCCGTACGGGCGCCGGGCCGCTGAGCCGGGCTCCGTCTACCCGACCGGCGTCAGCCCATGGCGGCGCATCACGGCCTTGACGGCCTCGAGATCGGGCGGGCCGCCGGCCGCGGCGGCCAAGACCTCGCCGACCTCCTGGAAGTACGCGGGGCCGAACAGCCCCGGCGTGACGACCGCCAGGAAGCGGGCGTCCTCGGCGGCGCGGTTGACGAAGCCGTGGACCGCGCCGCGCGGGATGAAGACGGCCTCGCCGGCGCGGACCTCGTGTTCGGCCCCAGCGACCGTGAACGTCGTGGTGCCGGCGAGCCCGTAAATCGTCTCGTCGAACTCGTCGTGGCTGTGCGGTGCGGGGACCTTCGCCTCGGCGGGCACGTCGCACTCGAAGGCGGTCAGCGCGCCGCCCGTGTCGTCGGCGGTCAGGACGAAGGTGATCCCGATCGGCCCGACCTGAATGGTGTCGCTCATCGTGGTCGTCATGGTGACGGATCCTCCGGTAGGATTAGTAAAGAACTTGTACGACCGTACTCGTGTCGGATATGCTTGTCAAGTGTCTTTACAAAGTGACGAGCGCTCCCTCCCAGGCCCGCCGCTCATCGGCGCCCTGCTTCGCATCCCGTGGGAGGAGGTGCACCGCCGCCTCCTCGATGGGCTGCACGCGGCCGGCTTCACCGACCTGCACGCGGCGCACCTGAGCGTCCTGCTCTACCCCGGCCCGGACGGCCTGCGCCCGTCCGACCTGGCCGCACAGCGCCAGACGAGCCGCCAGGCGATGAACTACCTCCTCGGCCAGGTCGAGGAGCTCGGCTACATCGAGCGGCGCGCCGATCCCGCCGACCAGCGGGCACGGCGGATCGCGCTAACCCCGCGCGGGCGCAAGGCGGGGCAGGTGATGCGCGACACGACCGACGAGCTCGAGCGCGAGTGGAGCCGCGCACTCGGACAGGCCCGCTTCGACGAGCTGAAGGCGTCGCTCGCAGAGCTCGCGGCGCTGGTGGAACGGGACGGGCGAGTACCCCGCGGCTAGCGAGGCTCCCAGGAGGCGGGGAGGGGGGCCGCGTCGCAGTTTCTGCGCAGTGATGTCACAGACACGTCGTTCCACCGTCGTGATTCATCCGGGACGATCGGCGTCATGTACGGACATCACGACGACGAACCGGTCCACGTCACGCTCGTCGGGGACGCCGGCGATCCGCGCGGCGACACTGCGCCTGCGGGCGTCGTGATCCACCGGGTGCCGTACTTGCATCCCGACGACGTGGTCACGTTGCCGGGCGGCCTCCGGGTCACGAGCGTCGCGCGCACGCTGGTCGACCTGGCGGAGTGCCTGTCGCTCGCCGAGCTGCGTGCGACGTTCGAGCGCGCTCGCGAGCTGGGGGTGTTGGACATCGCGGCGGTGCGCCGGTCCGCCGCGCGCGTCGAGTGGCGCCCCTCGCTCGCGCAGCTCCAGGCTGTCATCGCCGAGTTCTCGTGAGGCCGCACCCGTCGATACTTCTGAACAAGTCTTGTATCTTCAGCGCATGGCTGCGACCACGATGACGCTCAGCACGTTCCTGCGGAACAGCGGAGACGCGCTCGCCGTCCTGGACGACCACGACGTGCTGCTCGAGCGGCGCGACGGCGAGGACATCTACCTCAAGCGCGCTGACCGCGAGCGCGCGGAGCACGACATGCTGGTGACCGCCGGCCGGATGATGGAGAGCGTCCTGCGCCGGAACCAGACGCGCGCCGAGCTCAGCGAGCTGATGGCGACCGTCGCGCCGTGGTCGGGGTTCCTCCCCGAGCGCTCGCGGGCGGAGTTCGTCGACCAGTTCGTCCGGACCATCGCGGCCTGCGCGGACCTCGACGACTTCGCCCCAGCGGCCGCGCTGCTGCGCCAGTGGAAGAACACGGCGGACGTCTACGCCAACCCCGCGCTGTTGAAGCGCCTTCAGGCGGAGATCGAGCCGGGTGAGGCGGTCGCTCGACCTGCAGGCGGCGGGTGAGCAAGGCCAAGGCCCGCCGCGCTCGCGTCACTCGGCCACATGGCCGCGGGGAGCGGGACTTCCACGCGGTCCTGCTCGTCCACGTCGGCGCCGGCCACCCCTCGAGGACCGACTGAGCGGTTCGGCCGGGCCGGGCCGCCCTGCCGTCAGGCGCGCTCCGCGATCAGCCGGGCGAGCGCGGCTCGAACGCATCCGGGCTGCTCGAACCAGGGATAGTGCCCGGCGTTCTCGATCTCGGTGAGCCAGGCTCCAGGGATCGATCGAGCGGTCGCTCCTGCGGCCTCCTCGAGCGGCATCGGGCTCATCGAGCCGGCGACGAATCCCAGGGGGACCGTGATCCGCGGAAGGTCCTCCGCGAGGCCCGGCAGCCCCTCGGTGACCGACTCCCAGAGGCCGCTGTATGCCTCGACCGAGAAGTCAAAGGCAGGGAACGGCATCACGCGATCCCGCGAGGCGAAGTAGGCCGGCCAGTAGAGCCGCAGGCTCTCGTGCACCTCCTCCGACGTCGCCTCACCGCGCATCGCGCGGTCATCGAGCTCCTGGGCGCGAGCTCGGTCCTGAGCTGGTGTGCGCGCATTCATGGCGGCCGCAAAGCTCGCGGCTCCGCCATCTCCGACGGCGCCGAGCGGATCGAGCGCGAGCCCTCCCAGGAGCCGCGAGGGAATCGCCGCGGCCAGGTAGAGCAGAAGATGCCCGCCCCACGAATGACCGACGACCCAGGCTCGCTCCCAGCCGAGGGCATCCAGCACCGCAGCGGCGTCGGCGATCTCGCGAGCGATCTCGAACGGTCCCTGGGTCGTCGATGGCGCGAGGCCCCGCTGCTGGTAGGCGGCGATGCGAAAGCCGTCGCCGATCTCGAGGGCGAGCCCGTCGAGATAGCCGAACGACATGCCCGGCCCGCCGTGCAGCATGAGGACGGGCGGGCCGTCGCCTTGCTCCCAACCCGTCAGCCTGCCTCCTTCGACGGCGACCGTGAACCCGGCGCGCTTCATCGGTTGACCCTATGCCGCGGGGGCCTGGGCGGCGAGGGCCGCGCACAGGCCCCTCGCGGCCTGCGGCGTGCACGGGCCGGTCGACATCCAGGCGATCGTCCCCCCGCGGTCCGTCAGCACGGTCGCGATCTGACTCGTGTCGCGCAGCCCCAGGGCCGCGAGCACGGCGCCGACGTTCGTGTAGGTCGTCAGCGTGCGCTCGCGCGCCGCGCGGTCGGGGATGCCGGCGGTCATCCCGCCGTCGATGAACCGCCGGACCGGCGACCACGAGCGCGAGATCGTCGGGATCTCGTAGGCGCGCAGGCCGCGGTCGGCCGCCTCGAGCTCGAGCAGGAGCGGCATCCAGGTGTCCACGTCGCGCTGCTGCTCGCGGCGGAACGCCACGACCGCGACGTTCCGCCGGGCCTCGAAGTCGGCGGGCAGGTCGAACGGCTCGCGGCCGAGGCTGCGCGCGCTGAGGGTCGGAAACCGGGCCGCGGTCACGAGCTACGCCCCGAGCGCCCGGGCGACCTGGACGACGACGTACACCAGGCCGCCGAGGCCCAGCAGGCGGCGAACCCAGTTGACCCCGCCGGTCAGCTCCAGCCAGGCCCACGCCGCCAGGCCGGTGTAGAAGACGGCGCGCGCCGTGTCGTGCAGCGAGCCGCTCGTCAGCGCCGCGACGAGCCAGCCCCCGAGCGCGACGAGCAGCGGCGCGTTGGGGAACTGCGCCAGCGGGAAGCGCGCGGGCCAGCCGTGCTGCCCGCGGCGCCAGAGCTCTGCCGGTGTCGTGCGCGCGTCGATGCGCGGGACTGTAGGAAAGCGATCATCGACCCGCGGCTGCAACCGGGCCCCGGTTCTGAACATCCGGTGAACAGGGGCCGAGAACGGCGGTCCGGTCGCTCCGGCCGGTCACAATGGCCCCATGACCCGCCGCGCCGAACACCGTGCGCAGGTCCTCGTCGTGGACGACGAGGAGACGATCGCCGAGGTCGTCGCCCGGTACCTCGAGCGCGCCGGCTACGCGACGCGGGTGGCGCACGACGGGGAGCGCGCGATCGACCTGGCGGGCCGCGAACGCCCCGACCTCGTGGTCCTCGACCTGATGCTGCCGAGGATCGACGGGCTCGAGGTCATGCGCAGGCTGCGGGCGGACCGCGCCCAGCCGCCCGCGGTGATCCTCCTCACCGCCCGGGGTGAGGAGTCCGACCGGATCTCCGGTCTGCGCCTCGGCGCGGACGACTACGTCGTCAAGCCCTTCTCGCCCGGCGAGCTCGTCGCGCGCGTCGACGCGGTGCTGCGCCGCACGGCGGAGCCCGCAGCGACCGCCGCACCGCCGATCGAACTCGGTGCGCTGCACATCGATGTCGCCGGCCGCCAGGTCGCCGTGCAAGGCGAGGCGGTGGGCCTGACCCAGCGCGAGTTCGACCTGCTCGTCTTCCTGGCTCGCCACCCGGGCCGGGCGTTCTCGCGCGAGCAGCTCATGGACGCGGTCTGGAACTACTCCTTCTACACCGACACGTCGACCGTCACCGTGCACGTGCGGCGCCTGCGCGCCAAGCTCGAGGAGGACCCGGCACGGCCGCGCTGGATCCAGACGGTCTGGGGCGTCGGCTACCGGCTGGCGCCGTGACGCGCGCGGCCCTGCTCGTGACGGCCGGCCTGGCCGCCGTGACCGCCCTGATCGCCGTGACCGACGGCGCGCACGCCGCGCTGGTCACGGGCGCGGCGCTCGCGGTGAGCGCCGCGGCGGCGCTCGCCGCGGCACGCTGGGCCGCCAGGCGCCGGCGGCGCGTGGGTCCCCTGGGCCGCCAGTTCGCGCTCGCGGTGGCGATCATGGTCGGCCAGTCGCTGCTCGCCGTGGTGGTGGTCGCGCGGCTCATGTTCGTCAGCGACGACGACGCCATCCTGGTCTCGCTGATCGTCGCGTTCACCGGCCTGGTCGCGGTCCTCGCCGCACAGATCCTCGCGGGCGGTGTGCTGGGCGACGTCGAGCACGTGCGCGACGCGCTCGTCGCGGTCGGCAACGGAGAGCGGGACGTGCGGATCACGACCGCCGGGGGCGACGAGCTCGCCGAGCTCGCGGCCGCCGCCAACGAGATGATCCGCCGCCTCGACGAGGAGGAACGGGCACGGAGCGCTGCAGAGGACGCGCGGCGGACCCTCGTCGCGGCGGTCTCGCACGATCTGCGCACCCCGATGACGTCGCTGCGGCTCCTGGCCGATGCGGTGAGCGACGGCCTGGTCGACGAGACGACCCGGGCGGAGTACCTGCAGCGCATGACGACCCACCTCGGCGTGCTGAGCACACTCATCGACGACCTCTTCGAGCTCTCCCGGATCGAGGCCGGCGACATCCGCTGGAGCATGGAGCAGGTGCGGCTCGACGGCCTGGTCGAGGAGGCCGTGGGGGCGATGCGCGCCGACGGCGAGGCGCGCGGGGTGCAGCTGGTGGCGGAGGTCGATCGGCCGCTGGTGGCCGCGCGCGCCAACGCCGAGAAGCTGCAGCGGGTCCTCTTCAACCTGATCCAGAACGCGATCCGCCACACCCCCGCCGACGGAAGCGTGACCGTCCGCGGGCGGACGGTCGGCGACGGTGTCGAACTCGAGGTCGCCGACACCGGCGAGGGAATCCCCGCCGAGGATCGCGGGCACGTGTTCGACACCTTGTACCGCGGCGGCGAGCAGGCCGCGCGGACCGAGGACGGCGCCGGCCTGGGCCTGGCGATCGCGCGCGCGATCGTCGAGGCGCACGGCGGGCGGATCTGGCTGGCCGACCAGCCCCAGGGAACCTGCGTGCGCCTCAGCCTCCCCGCGTGAGTCCTCGCGGAGCGGCGCGACCGGTTGCGCGCCGGTCCCACCGCGCAGTAGGTTCGGTCAGGTCCCGCACCCCGATCCCGAAGGAGGGATCCGTATGGCAGATGCTGCACTGTTCGTCGGATGGGGAGAGTCGATCCATGGACGGGAGGGGCTGGGTCTCCAGGTGTTCGCCGAGACGCTGGCCTACTACACGAGCCTCCAGGAGGAGGGCCGGATCGAGAGCTTCGAGCCCGTCCTGCTGGCGCCGCACGGAGGTGGCCTTGAGGGCTTCATCGTGCTGCGCGGCGAGCGCGCGACGCTCGACGAGATCCGGGCTTCGGATGAGTTCGAGCGGCTGACGCTCAAGGCGCAGCTGGTGGTCCGCGAGGTCGGCGTGGTCAACGCGCTGATCGGCGACGGCCTCAGCCATGGCATTGAGCTCTACCAGGAGGCGCTCGGAGCGGCGGCGATCTAGCGCCTGCGTTGGCGGCCGGTGCCGTCCCGCGCCCGGGGGCGCGGGCATGGCGTCGTTCGCCCGTCACCCCGGCGTGCAGGCGACCGAGCGGGCCGCCGCGGGGCCCGGACCGGCGAACCCCTCCGGCGCGTAGTCGCCGGTGACCGGGTCGAGCAGGTAGGGCACCGGCGGCGGGCTCGCCGCGACCTCGGCCACCGCGGTGAAGAGGCGCTCCAGGTCCGCGGCGGTGGTGGAGAGGCCGGCCGAGGCGCGCACCGCGCCCGGCAGCGCGTGGCGATCATGGCGCCGCGCGGCGGCGCGGAACGCCTCGAGGTCTTCAGGGCTCAGGCCGAGCAGCCGGATCAGGTAGGGGTGCGCGCAGAAGCAGCCGTGGCGCACGCCGATCGCATACTCGGCGCTCAGCCGCGCGGCGACCAGCGCGTGCGGCGTGCCCTCGACCACGAACGAGACGACCGGAAGCAGGTCGTGCTCGGGCCCCGGGCCCAGCACGCGCACGCCGGGGATTGCGCGCAGCCCCTCGTGCAGGCGCCGCGCGAGCGCCCGGTCGTGCTCCTCCACGGTCGCCATGCCGATCCGCTCGAGCTCGCCGATCGCGGCGCCGAGCGCAACCGCGCCGATCACGTTCGGCGAGCCCGCCTCCTCGCGCTCGGGCGGCGCGGTCCACACCACCTCGTCGAGGTCCACGAGGTCCACCGCCCCGCCGCCGGCGAGGAACGGGTCGCCCTCGGTGAACGCGGCGCACGGGCCGACCAGCGCGCCGGCGCCGAACGGCGCGTACATCTTGTGCCCGCTGAAGGCGACGAAGTCCGCGGCGGCCGGGAGCGGGCGATGCGGCGCGAGCTGCGCGGCGTCCACCACCACCGGGACGCCGCGCTCGCGCGCGGCCGGCAGGATCTCGCCGAGCGGCGGCATCCAGCCCGTGATGTTCGAGGCGCCGGTGATGGCCAGCAGCCGCGGCCGCGGCGCGGCGTCCAGCGCGCGCAGCACGTCCCCGGCGGTGAACGTGCCGTCCGGGCCGCACTCCACGAAGCGCACCGTCGCCAGGCGCCGCCACGGCAGCAGGTTCGCGTGATGCTCGACGACCGTGCTCACCACCACGTCGCCCGGCGCCAGGCGCAGGCGGTAGGCGAGGTGGTTGAGCGCCTCGGTGGTGTTGCGGCAGACGATCGCCACGTCGTCGGCGCCCGCACGGCCGGCGAAGCGCAGCACGTCCGCGCGCGCCTGCTCGTACGCGGCGGTCGAGCGCTGCGACTTCCAGCCCGCGCCGCGGTGGACGCTCGAGTACCAGGGCAGGAACCCGGCCACGCAGTCGGCCACCGCGGGCAGGGCGCTCGTCGAGGCCGCCGCGTCGAGGCCGAGGGCGGGCCGGTCGGCGCCGTCCAGGCAGGGCACCGGCAGGCCGTCGCCCAGCAGCCGCACCCCGAGGTCCGCGCCCACCATGGTCAGCTCGCCGCCCGGCCGGCTTGCTCGGTCACCGCCGGGGGATAGGCGTCGCCGTAGGCCGCGAGGATGCGGCCCAGGGGCAGGTCCGCCCACACCCCGTGCTCGCGCACGTACTCCATGTACTGCGAGCCGTCCCCGGCGTAGGCGTGCAGCAGCGCGTCGCGCGTGCCGTCGAACGACAGCGGCGGCACGCCGAAGCGCTCGCACAGCTCGCGGTTGAACGCCGGGCTCGCCTTCGTCCAGCGCCCGCCGAGGTACAGGACGCTGTAGCCGTGCCAGACGAAGAGGTCGGTGCCCATGACCGCGCGCAGGCGCTCGGACTGCAGGTGGTTGCGCACGTCGGCGAAGGCGAGCCGCGCGGGGATGCCCGCCGCGCGCGCGGCCGCGCTGAGCGCGACCGCCTTCTGCACGCAGTAGCCGCGGCCCGCGGCGAGCACGGCGCTCGCTCGGTAGGCGGCCGGGTCGGTGGGCACCGCGTACGGGTCGTAGCGCACGCCGTCGCGCACCGCCGCGAACAGCCGCGCGGCGACCTCGCGCTCGTCGGCGGCCCCGGCACGCGCGTGCTCGGCGAGCTCGCGCACGCCGGTCGCGCCGGTGTCGAGGAACGCCGTGGCGGCCAGGTCGCCCGGGCCCGGCGGCGCGCCGGGGTCGACGAGGGGCTCCGGTCCGGGCGGCATCGGCATCCGGCGATCGTAGGCGCGTCCGCCGATCGGCGCCAGATCCCCGAGCACGAGCTCGGTTCCACCTCGCTCGGCCGGCCGCCGGCGTTCACCGTTTCGTTCGCGGACGGCAAGGGTCTTGAAAGACCGCGCCGCGAGGCTGGTCGTGCGCCGCCGCCCGGCGGCCCCCAACGACCAAGGAGTGCTCCCCATGAGCGTCAGAAGGATCACCACATCCCTGCTCGCCGCGGCGGCGCTGCCGCTCGCGCTCGGCGCGCCGGCCGCCCTCGCGGACGGCCCGTTCGACGGCGGCGGCGGCCACGGCCCCGCCGTGTACACCTCGACCAACGGCGCCGCAGGGAACGCCGTGCTCGCGTTCAGCCGCGCACCCGGCGGGGGCCTGCGGCCCGCCGGGGCGTTCGCGACCGGCGGGACAGGCACGGGCGCCGGCCTGGGCAACCAGGGCGCGCTCGCGCTGGATCACGGGCGCCTCTACGTCGTCAACGCCGGCAGCGGCGACATCTCCGTGCTCGACGCCCGCCACGAGCGTCCGGCGCTGCGCCAGCGCATCGGATCGGGCGGCGCTACGCCCATCAGCCTCACGATCTCCGGGAACGTGCTCTACGCCCTCAACGCGGGCAGCGGGGGCATCGCCGGGTTCCGCATCGTCCGCGACGGGCTGCTGCGGCCGATCCCGGGCGCGGCGCGGCCGCTCGCGGGGGCGGGGCCGGCCCAGATCGCGTTCTCGCCGGACGGCCGCACGCTGGTCGTGACCGAGAAGGCGACCAACACGATCGACACGTTCGCCGTCGGCGCCGACGGCGTTGCCGGGCCGGCGGTCAGCCGGCCGTCGAACGGCGCGACCCCGTTCGGCTTCGACTTCGACGCCGCGGGCCACGCGATCGTCTCCGAGGCCCAGGGCGGCGCCGCCGGGGCGAGCACCGTCTCCTCCTACAGCGTCGTGGGCGGCACGTTCACCTCGATCAGCGCCTCGGTACCGGACTTCCAGGGTGCCGCGTGCTGGGTCGCCGTGACCCGCAGCGGGCGCTTCGCCTACGTGGCGAACACCGGGAGCAACGACGTCTCCGGCTACCGGATCGCGCCGGACGGCTCGATCTCGCTGCTGGACCCCGACGGCGTGACGGCCGTCGCCGGCGCGGCGCCCGCCGACGTCGCCGAGGGCACCGCGCAGCGGGCGCTCTACGTGCGCAACGGCGGGGACGGGACGATCTCGAGCTACCGCGAGCTCCCGGACGGGTCGCTCGTGCCGACCGGGACCGTCGGCGGGATCCCCGCCGGCGCCAGCGGATTGGCAGCCGAGTAGCCGCCAGGGAGGGGGCGCCCGGGCGGCGCCCCCTCCGCCGGGACGCCGGCGCCGACGCCCGCGCCCGCGGGCACGAGGGCGGCGCCGCACCGTTGCGGGAAATCCCGGGCGCCGCGAGCGCCTATCCGCTCTAGGCTGCTCCGGTGCCGCGGTTCCCCGGGATCCTCGATCGGTTCCGGCGCGTGCTCGCGCCGCCGGGCGGGCCCGCGCAGGCGCTCGGCGTGCCGGCCTCCGGCGCCGATCTCGAGGCCGAGCTCGGACCGCTGCTGGCCGACCTCGAGGCGGTGGACGCGCGCGCCGCGCAGATCGAGGATGAGGCCCGCCGGGAGGCTCGCGAGCGGCGCGAGCGTGCTGCGCGCGAGAGCGCGGCGATGCTCGAGCAGGCGCGCGCAAGGGCCGACCGGGAGCGAATCCGGGCGGCCGAGGAGCAGCGCGGCCGGGGGCGGCGGTCCTCCGCGGCCGTGCGCGAGGAGGCCCGGCGCGAGGCGCGGCGCATCGGGGCCCGAAGCGGCGAGGCGATCGACGAGCTGGTCGAGGAGGTGCTCGCGTGCGTGCGACGGGCAGGCCGCTGACCCCCGGCTGGGTCGCGGGCAGCATCCGCGCGCGGGCGATGCTGTCGCGCAGGGTCGGGCGGGACGGGGCGCGCGAGCTCGCCGCGTGCGCGTCGCTCGGGGAGGCCCGGGCCCGCCTCTCGGCAACGGCCTACGGCCGCGCGCTGCGCTCCGACGCCACGCTGGCCGACGCCCAGCGCGCGGTCGCCGACACGGTCCTGTGGCACGTCCGCGTGCTCGCCGGCTGGGTCCTGCCGAGCGCGCTGGAGCCGATCCGCGCGCTCGCCGCATGGTTCGAGCTCGCGAACATCGACGAGCGCGTCGCCTACCTCTGCGGGGGACCCGTCGCACGGCCGTTCGCGCTCGGTGGCCTCGCGACCGCCTGGCCGCAGCTCGCCGACGCCCAGAGCCTCACGGAGCTGCGCGAGCGCCTCGCCGCATCGCCCTGGGGCGATCCCGGCGCCCCTGACCGGGCCGCGATCCGCGTCGGGCTGCGCCTCGCGTGGGCCCGCCGGGTGCTCTCGACGGTCGAGGAGGCGGCCGAGTGGGCGGCCGGCGCCGTCGCGCTGCTCGTGGCCCGGGAGCTGCTGCTCGCCGCACGGCCGGCGTCGGTGCTCGCGGCGGCCCGCCCGCCGGGCATCGGCACCGCGTGGGAGACGGCGAGTGACCTTGATGCCCTGCGGGCCGCGCTGGCGCCCGGTGCGGCCTGGACGCTCGAGGGCATCGACGAGCCCCGCGAGCTGTGGCGCGGCGAGGCGGGGTGGTGGCGGCGGGTCGAGGGCGACGCCGAGCGGCTCGCCCACGCCGTGCTGATGGGGCGCTCCACCGTGATCGGGAGCGTCGTGCTGCTCGCGGCCGACGGCCGGCGCACGGCCGGGGCGCTCGAGATCGCCGCCCGCGGAGGTCGCGGGGACGCGATGGAGGTCTTCGACGAGCTTGCCTGAGCTCGCCCCCGCAGCGATGAGCCGTGTGGCGATCGTGGCCCCCGTGTCGCGGCTGCGCGCGACACTGGTCGTGCTCGCCGACGCCGGCGTGGCCGAGTTCGCCGGGCCGCTGCCGGCGCCCCACGGCGAGGCGGTGGAGGCGCTGCGCCGCGTGGAGCGCACGGCCGGCGCGACCGAACCCGCGCCCGCGATCGCCGCGTCGCCGCCGGATCTCACCGACCTCGAGCACGCGGGTCGCAGCGACCTCTTGAGCGGCGAGGTCGAGCTCGGTCGCCGGTCGGAGGCGGCGCTGCGCCGCGGGCGGTTCGCCGCGCTGGTCGCATGGGTGCCGAGCGCCGAGGTGCCGTCGCTCGGCGAGCGGCTGGCCGGCGTCGGGGCGGCACTGGTCGAGCTGCCCGCCCCGAGGTTCGTCGAGCCGCCGACGCTGCTGGTCTCGGGCAGGGTGCGCGAGCGCTTCCGCCCGCTCGTCGACACGTACGGAGCGGTTCGCTATGCCGATATCGACCCGACCCCGTTCGCGGCGGCCTCGTTCGTGCTCATGTTCGGGATGATGTTCGGCGACGTCGGCCAGGGCTTGCTGCTGGCGGGCCTCGCCCTCGCCGTGCGTCGCACGCGCTCGCCCCGGCTGCAGGGCCTGCGCCCGCTGTGGGCGTTCCCGTTCGCCGGGGGCCTGGCCGCCGCGGCGTTCGGCGTCCTCTACGGCGAGTTCTTCGGCCCCACCGGGGTCGTGCCGGCGCTGTGGCTCAAGCCGCTCGACGACTACCTGCAGCTGCTCGGCGCGGCGCTCGCGGTCGGCGCCGTGCTGCTCGGCATCGGCTACGGGTTCGGCATCCTCAACCGCTGGCGGGAGGCCGGACCGCGGGCGGCGCTGCTGGCTCCGTCGGGGATCGCGGGGTTCACGACCTTCGCCGGGGGCGGGCTGCTCGGGCTCGGGCTCTACCTCCCGAGCTCACCGCTCACCTGGGTGGGGGCGGCGATCGCGGTGGTCGGTGTGGTGCTGCTCTTCGTCGGCTTCCTGTCCACCGCGGGCCTGTCCGGCGCCGGCGTCACGGAGGCGCTCGTCGAGCTGCTCGACGCCGTGATGCGGATCGCCGCGAACCTGTTCTCGTTCATCCGCCTGGCGGCGTTCGGTCTTATGCACGCCGCGATCGGAGCGCTGGTGCTGGACGCCACGCGGTCGCTGTGGGGCCGGAGCGCTGCGGGCTCGCTGGCGGCGATCCTCGTGTTCGCCCTCGGCACCACCGTCGCCTTCGCGCTCGAGGGGCTGGTCGCCGTGATCCAGGCGATGCGGCTGGAATACTACGAGCTGTTCTCGCGCGTGTACGCGGGTGAAGGCAAGCGCTTCCGGCCCTGGAGGGTTCCGGTCGTACGGGAGGTTCGGCAGACATGACGGTCCCGTTGCTCCTCGTGGCGCCGCTGGCGCTCGCCGTCGGGGCGGGGCTCGCCGCATGGGCTCGCCGCTCGCCGCGCCGTGCCTTTCGCAGCCTGGTCGCGGTGAACGGGCTGGTGGCGCTCGGCGCGCTGGCGGTCACGCTGCTGGCCGCGCTCGGGGTCGCCGAGCCCGCCCATGCGGCCGCGGCGACCACGGCGAGCTCGGGCGACGCGTTCATCGCCGCGGGCATCGCGATCGCGGGCTCGACGCTCGGCGCGGCGATCGCCGTCGCCTACACCGGCGCCGCGGCGCTGGCGACGATCAGCGAGAAGCCGGAGCTGTTCGGCCGCGCGATGGTCGTCGTCGGACTCGCCGAGGGCATCGCGATCTACGGGCTCGTGATCGCGATCGTGCTCATCGGGAAGGCGTGAGCCGGGCCGCCGCCATCGGCGAGGACGTGCGCGTCGCGGGCTTCGCCCTGGCCGGGGTTGATGTCCACGCGGCCGAGGACGCCGACGCCGCGCGCGCCGCCTTCGACCAGCTGCCGCCCGACGTCGCGTGCCTGATCCTCACGCCGGCCGCGCGCGGCGCGCTCACCGAGCGGCTGGCGCAGCGACCCTCGCTGCTGTGGGTCGAGGTTCCCGCGTGAGCCTCGACACGGCGTCCGAGGCGCTGCTCGCCGACGCTCGCGCCCAGGCGGGGGCGGTGCTGGCGGATGCCGACCGCGAGGCGGCCGAGCGCCTGGCCGACGCGCACGCGCGCGCCGAGGCGCTCATCGCGCGAGCACGCGAACAGGGGGAGGCCGAGGGCCGCATCGAGCGCGGGCGCGAGGAGGCGCTCGAGTCGCTCCTCGCCCGGACGGACGTCCTGGCCGCCCGCCGCCGCGCCTACGAGGAGCTGCGCCGGCGCGCGCGCGGGGCGGTGCTCGGGCTGCGCGACGAGCCGCAGTACGGCGAGCTGCTCGACCGGCTCGCCGCCGCGGCCCGTCGCGACCTGGGCGCAGGCGCGCAGATCGAGCTCGATCCCCCCGGGCTCGGAGGCGTCCGCGCGACGGCGGGCAGCCGCCGCGTCGACTACACGCTGGTGACGCTCGCCGACCGCTGCGTCGACGAGCTCGGGCCGAGGCTCCCGCGGCTGTGGACGTGAGCCGCGGAACGGTCGTCGGCGTCAGCGGCCCGGTGGTCGATGTCCGGGGGCTGCAGCGGGCCCGCGTGCTCGATCTCGTCAGGCTCGGCGAGCGCCGGCTGGCGGGCGAGGTCATCTCCCTGCACAGCGAGGTCGCGGTCGTCCAGGCCCACGAGTACACCGGCGGGCTGACGCCCGGAGCGGACGCGTGGCTCGGCGACGGGCCGCTGAGCGCCGAGCTGGGCCCAGGCCTGCTCGGCGGCGTGTTCGACGGCATGCTGCGCCGGCTCGAGCACCTCGGCGAGCGGCTCGCACCGGGCGCGCACGCGGGCACCCTCGACCAGGACCGGCGCTGGCCCTTCCGCCCGACCGCGCGCCCGGGAGACATCGTGTCCGGGGGTGCCTCGATCGGGACGGTCGCGGAGTCGCCCGCGCTGGAGACGCGGGTGCTCGTGCCGCCCGACGTCGGGGGCGCGGTCGAGTGGATCGCGGGGGAGGGCGAGCACACCGTGGCCGAACCGGTTGCGCGCATCGGCGGGCGCGAGGTGCGGCTCGCCCAGCGCTGGCCGCTGCGCCATCCCCGGCCGTCGGGCATGCGCATCCCGGCGTCGGTGCCGCTCGGTACCGGCCAGCGCGCGCTCGACTTGCTGTTCCCGGTCGCGCGCGGCTCGACCGCGGCGGTCCCGGGCGGCTTCGGCACGGGCAAGACGCTGCTCCTGCAGCAGATCGCCAAGTGGTGCGACGCCGACGTCATCGTCTTCGTCAGCTGCGGCGAGCGCGGGAACGAGCTGGCCGACGTGCTCGCCGAGATCGCCACGCTCGAGGATCCGCGGACGGGACGTGCGCTGCGTGAGCGCACGGTGCTCATCGCCAACACCTCGAACATGCCGCTGATGGCGCGCGAGGTCAGCGTGCACGCAGGCGTCACGGTGGCGGAGTTCTTCCGTGACATGGGCCTCGATGCGCTGGTCATCGCCGACTCGACCTCGCGCTGGGCCGAGGCGCTGCGCGAGATCGCCTCGCGGATGGGCGAGCTCCCGGCCGAGGAGGGCTACCCCGCGAGCCTCGCGCCCGCGCTCGCCGCCTTCTACGAGCGCTCCGGGCGCGTGCAGACGCTCTCCGGCCAGGCGGGCTCGGTCACGATCCTGGGGGCCGTCTCGCCGCCCGGGGGCGACATGGCCGAGCCGGTCACCGCGCACACGGCCCGGTTCGTCCGCGCCGTCTGGTCGCTGGATCGCGATCTCGCCTACGCCCGCCACCATCCCGCCGTGAGCTGGACCGCGTCCTCGGCGCGCGACGTCCCGCACGTCTCGCGCTGGCAGATCGAGCACGCCGACCCGCAGTGGGGCGAGCGGCGCGCACGGGCGATGAGCCTGCTGGCGGTCGCCGACCGCGTGCAGGCCGTCGCGGACCTCGTCGGCGTCGCGTCGCTGCCCGACCACGAGCGGATCGTGCTGTCGACCGGCCGCCTCCTGCGCGAGGCGGTCCTCCAGCAGAGCGCGCTCAGCCCGAACGACGTCTGGTGCGCCCCGGCCAAGCAGGCCGCGCTGCTGGCGATGGTCCTCGACCTGCACGACCGCGAGCTCGAGCTCGTGCGCCGCGGGGTCCCGGCCGAGCGGATCGAGCAGCTCGACCTCTCGGACGCCGTGCGCGCCCGCGACAACGTCGGCCCGGAGGATGCCGCGGGTGTGGCGGCGATCCGCGATGCGCTGCTCGTGCGCCTGGAGGAGCTCGGGTGACCACACCCGTCGAGCACACGCGCATCGACGCGATCACCGGACCGCTCATGGTCGTCGGCGACGTGGCCGGCGTGGGCTGGGACGAGGTGGCCGAGATCCGGCTCGCGTCCGGGGAGCGGCGCCACGGCGTCGTGCTCGACGTACACGACGACCTCGCCGTCGTCGAGGTCTTCGAGGGCACCGGCGGGATCGGCGTCGACGACGTGGCGGTGTCGTTCACCGGGACGCCGATGCGGATCCCGGTCGGATCCGGCTGGCTGGGACGGGTCTGCAACGGCCGCGGCGAGCCGCTCGACGGCGGGCCGCCGATCGTCGGCGTGGAGACCCGCGCCGTCGCCGGGGACCCGATCAACCCCGCACGCCGCGCCCGCCCGACCGACCCCGTGCTCACGGGCATCTCGGCGATCGACGCGATGGCGACCCTCGTCCGCGGCCAGAAGCTCCCGATCTTCTCGGTTGGGGGCCTCCCGCACCTCGAGCTCGCCGCGCAGATCGCCGCCCAGGCGCGCGCCGGTGACGAGCCGTTCGCCGTCGTCTTCGCGGCGATCGGCATGACGCACGCCGATGCCGCCGACGTCGGCTCGGCGCTCGCTGCCCGCGGCTCGGCCGGCGACCTCGTCGTACTGCTGAACACCGCTGAGGACCCCGTCGTCGAACGGCTCGTCACACCGCAGCTCGCGCTCACGATCGCCGAGCACTTGGCGTTCACCGAGGGGCGCCACGTGCTCGTGGTGATGGCCGACCTCACGAGCTACTGCGAGGCGCTGCGCGAGGTGTCCGCCGCCCGCGGCGAGATCCCCTCGCGCCGCGGCTACCCGGGACATCTGTACAGCGATCTCGCTGCGCTGCTCGAGCGCGCCGGCCGCATCGCGGGGCTCGAGGGATCGGTGACGCAGGTGCCGGTGCTGACGATGCCGGCGGGCGACGTCACCCATCCGGTGCCGGACACGGTCGGCTACATCACAGAGGGCCAGCTCGTCCTCTCGCCGGAGCTCCACGCGCAGGGCATCTACCCGCCGTTCGACCCGCTCGGATCGCTCTCGCGGCTGATGCGCCTGGGCGCCGGTCCGGGCCGCACGCGCGAGGACCACCTCGAGGTCGCCGCCCAGCTCTACGCGCTCGCCGCCGAGGCGCGCCGGGCACGCGAGGTGGCCGAGGTCCTCGGCGAGGACGCGCTGGCGCCCGGCGAGCGCCTGCGCCTGGAGTTCGCCGAGGCGATGAACGAGGAGCTGATCGCCCAGGACCGCGACGAGAACCGGACGCTCGAGGAGACGCTCGACCGCAGCTGGAGGGTGCTCTCGCGGCTCCCGCGCTCGGAGCTGCGGATGCTCTCGGACGCCGCGCTCACCGTCCACCATCGCGAGCCATGAGGTCGACGCGCAGATGAGGGTCCGCCACCCACCCGGTCGCGCCGGCCGGCCCTGGCTCGCCCGTCGCCTCGAAGTGGCGCGGCGCGGCGCGGAGCTGCTCGACGAGAAGTGCCGCGCGCTCAGCCACGAGCGCCGCCGCCTCGAGCCGCTCGTCGCGCAGGCGCGCCGCTCATGGGTGCACGCCGCACGAGCAGCCGAGCGCAGCCTCGCGCGCGCCGCCGTGCTCGGCGGCCAGCCCCAGGTCGAGCTCGCGCGCGCCACCTCCGGCGCTGCGCAGCTCGACGTGCGCTGGCACACCGTCCTCGGCGTCCGCTGCCCCCGCGACGTCGAGGTCGTGCCGCCGGACCCGCGGTCGGTGGCACCCGGCGGCAGCGCGGCGCTGCACACCGCCGCCGACACCCACCGGGAGGCGTTCGAGGCCGCGGCGGCGCTCGCCGTCCTCGAGGCGGCGCTGCGGCGCATCGAGGACGAGCTGCGCGCCACGACCCTGCGCCGCAACGCGATCGAGCACCGCTGGATCCCCGCGCACGAGGCTGCCGCCGCGCAGCTGGCACTGACCCTGGAGGAGCTCGAGCGTGAGGATGCTACGCGCGTGCGCTGGGCCGGGCAGGGGCAGCGTCAGGCCGCTCCGCAGGTGCCGAGGCGCAGTCCGACGGGGTGACGATCCACGAGGATGTCGACGCGCCGGCTACGCCGGCTCGAGCTCGCCCAGGCCGCGCCTGGCGCGCACGCGGGTTGCCGGGCGACGCGGTGATCGCGACGCCGACGCGCGAGCCATCGCGTGCCTGACGCGCTCGACGTGGTCGCTGAGCTCCCGGGACCCGCGCTCGAGCGCAGCGCCGGCGGGCGCGCGGCGCCAGCCGTACGCGTCGCGCGCGATCGTCGGCAACCCCGGGACGACCTCGAGCGGGCGTCCATCGCTCGCTCTGACCTCTGCCTGCGCCACCATCGCCAACTCCTGATCTCGTGCAGATGGTCGGACAGCACGCAGTGTCCGCTCGTCGGATGAAGCGCGCCTAAGAACCGGCTTCGGAATGAGCCGGGGAAGCGAGTGTCGTGCGCGACAGCGACGGATAGGTGCCCCGATAGCCGCGGCGGCACGCGATCGGGGGGTAGGGTCGCGGCAGGCGGCGAGGGAGGATGCGACCCAGCGGCAGGTCAGCCCACACCCCGTGCGCGGCGCTCCGTCCACGACGTCGTGGACAGGCCAGTTCTTGGCCCGGCAGAACCCGTAGCCACTGCGGATGCCGGCGGGTCGCTCGCGATCTAGCCTGGGCGTTGTCGTCCGGGTCTGCCGGCGGCGAGAGGTGGAGAGCGGGTGATGTGGGATGAGCGCCAGCGATCTGACGACGCAGGCAACCGCCAGGCAGGAGGCTCAACCGCGCGGGAGGCCGGGCCCGGGGACCGGCGCTCGCACGCTGGGCGAGATGATCCTGCGGGCCGGGGCAATGTACGACGGCCCCGCGATCCGCCACAAGCCGGACGGGGGGTGGACGGAGATCTCCTACCCCGACCTGGCCCGCGCTGCGCGCGACATCGCTCGCGGCCTGATGGCGCTCGGCATGGAAGCCGGCGACCGGATCTCGGTGCTCGCCAACACGCGGGCCGAGTGGACGCTGATCGACATGGGCGCCTTCTGCGCCGGTGCGGTCGTAGCGCCGGTCTACCACACAAACTCGGCCGAGGAATGCGCCTACGTGCTGCGCGACTCGGACGCCCGCGTCGTCTTCTGCGAGGACACCGAGCAGCTCGCGAAGGTCCAGCGCGTTCGCGACGAGTGTCCACGGCTCGAGCACCTCGTCCTCATCGAGGGCACGAGCGCCGACGCGCTGTCGCTCGACGACCTCCGCGCGCGCGGGGCGCAGGTCCCCGACGCCGCCGTCGACGAGCGCGCGGCGGGCGTCGGAGCGGACGACGTGGCGACGCTGATCTACACGTCGGGCACGACCGGCCCGCCGAAGGGCTGCGTGCTCACGCACGGCAACTTCCTGGACGCCACGCGCGCGTACCAGGAACGCCTCGACCTGCGCACGCAGGGCGTGCCGATCATCTTCTTCATGTTCCTGCCGCTCGCCCACTCGCTTGCACGCATCACCGAGGTGTGCGTCCTGGACATGGGAGGCACGCTGGTCTTCTGGCAGCGCCGGCCCGAGCTGCTGCTGAGCGACATCCGCGAGTCGCGGCCCACCTACCTGCCGTCGGTGCCGCGGATCTTCGAGAAGATCTATGCGGCGGCGCACAGCGGCGTCGCCGAGCAGCCCCGGCACCGGCGGGCGATCTTCGACTGGTCGGTGCGGACCGGCGGGCGCATGCGCGAGCTCGAGCGTGCCGGCCGGCACATCCCGGCGGGCCTCGCCCTGCGCCACCGCGTGGCGGACAGGCTCGTGCTCTCGAAGGTGCGCGACCTGTTCGGCGGCGACCTGCGACTCGCGGCCAGCGGCGCCGCTCCGATCGCCAAGGAGGTGCTCGAGTTCTTCGACGCCTGCGGGGTGCTCGTGCTCGAAGCCTGGGGCATGACCGAGACCGCCGCCGCGGGCACGATCAACACGATCGACGAGCTGCGCTTCGGCTCCGTCGGGCGCCCGCTGCCCGGCGTGGAGATGCGCATCGCCGCGGACGGCGAGCTGCTGATGCGCGGGCCGAGCGTCTTCCGCGGCTACTTCAAGAACGACGAGGCGACGCGTGAGACGCTCGACGACGGGTGGCTGGCGACCGGCGACCTCGCCGCCATCGACGAGGATGGGTTCGTCTCGATCATCGGCCGCAAGAAGGACCTGATCATCACCTCCAGCGGAAAGAACATCAGCCCCACCAACATCGAGAACGCGCTCAAGCAGGATCCGCTGATCTCCGAGGCGGTCGTGTTCGGCGACAAGCGGCCCTACCTGGTGGCGCTCCTCACGCTCGACGAGGACGAGGCGGCGAAGCTCGCGGCGCACCTGGGCCTCGAGCCCGACGTCGCCACGATGGCCCGCGATCCGCGCGTCCGGGCGGCGCTGCAGGCCGCGGTCGACGAGGCCAACTCGCACTTCGCGCGCATCGAGCAGATCAAGCGCTTCACCGTCCTCGACCGTGACCTCACCCAGGCGGCGGGGGAGCTCACGCCCACCCTGAAGCTCAAGCGCAACGTCGTCTACCAGAAGTTCGCCGACGTCTTCGCCTGGCTGTACGAGGATGCGGCTGCGTAAGGTGCCGGCGGGCGAGGACGGAGGCAGACGCGATGGGACGCATGGGTGGAACGGCGAGCGCGGAGATCGACGCGCCGATCGACGAGGTCTGGGCCGTCGTCGAGGACGTGCTCACCGCGCCGGAGTGGCAGGGAGGGCTCGTCTCGATGTCCGCGCTCGAACGCGACGGCGAAGGTCGGGCGACGCTCGTCGAGACGGAGAACGACATCAAGGTCCGGCACGTGAAGACCGAGGTGCGCTTCCAGT
>DATKLF010000009.1:0-5915 GCA_035542555.1 Solirubrobacteraceae bacterium
GCGGGGTGCGTGCTCGCCTGGACCTCGCCGGGCGTCGCCTCAACGCCGCCCGCCCCCGCCGCCAGGGCGGAGGGGACGGGGGCACTGAGGAGGAGGGTCCCGAGGAGGGAGACGATGAGGCCTGGGGGAGCCGGCTTCATCACTGCGCTGATCGGACGCATCAGGCATACGGTCGACGCTCGCTCCCTGGATGCATCGCCTCAGCCGCTCAAACCTCCACGGAGCGGGGCAAGGCTGCTCAATCCGCGGCGACGAGCATGCGATCCAGGACCTCGAGCGCCCCGGCCTTGTGCAGCGGGTCGTTGAGGTTGCCGCACTTCGGCGACTGCACGCACGAGGGACACCCGCTCTCGCACGGGCACTCGCCGATCAGGCGCTGCGCGTCGAGGACGAGCTCCTCGAAGCGCTGGAACCCCTGGCGCGTGATTCCGACGCCGCCCGGGTGCCCGTCGTAGATGAAGATCGTCGGCCCGCCGGTCTGCGGGTGCGCGTTCGTCGACAGCCCGCCGATGTCCCAGCGGTCGCACATGGCCAAGAGCGGCAGCACGGCGATCTGCGCATGCTCGACCGCGTGCAGCGCGCCGAGGAGCGCGTCGAACGGCAGCCCCTCGAGCACCTCGCGGCCGAGCTCGTACCACAGCGCCTGGGTCGTGAACTCGGTGCGCGGCAGGTCCAGCGCGGTGAGGTCGAGCACCTCGCGCTCGGGGAGCGTCGTGCGCTGGTAGGCGAGCACCTGCTCGGAGACCGTCACCGTGCCGAAGCTCAGCGTCACCCCGCATGCGTCGCGCCGGTCGAGCAGGCGCTCGATGTCCGTGTCGGTCTCGCGCTTGGGCTGCGTGTACCAGTTCCCCTGGAACGGCTCGACGAGCGCCCGGCGCAGCTCCAGGTCGAGCTCGCGCACCTCGTAGGGGCGCCCCATGTGCAGGTAGATCGCCCCATCGTGGACGGTCGAGCAGGCGCGCGCGAGCTCGACCGTTCCCAGCAGCTCGCCCTGCGAGAGGTCGACCACCTGCACCGCCTCCGGGGAGGCCGAGCGCAGCGAGACGCGCGCCGCCGGGAAGTCCTCTGCGCGCGCGAGCGCGAAGGCCCCGCGGCGCTCGACAAGCATGCCCTGCGCCGCCAGCGCCTCGCAGTGCGCCCGCACGCGCGGGCCGAGGGTGTCCGCGTCCTCGTCCGGGTCGATCGCGCCCTCGTGCGCGGCGCACAGCAGGTGCGCGAGGTGGATCGGCTCGTTCTCGTACTCGAGGATCGCCGACTCGACGGGCCGGTCCAGGAAGTCGTCCGGGTGGCGGCAGAAGAACTGGTCGAGCGCGTCCTCGCCGGCGACGTAGACGGCCAGGCCGCGGCCGCGGCGCCCCGCGCGCCCCCACATCTGGCGCAGCGAGGCGACCGTCCCGGGGAAGGTGATGCACACCGCGGCGTCCAGCTCGCCGATGTCGATGCCCAGTTCGAGCGCGTCGGTCGTCACGACCGCGAGCAGATCGCCGCCGACGAGCTGCGCCTCGAGCTCGCGGCGCTGCTGGGGCGTGTAGCCGGCGCGGTAGGCGGCGACGCGCTCGCCGAGGCCCGGGTCGCCGCCGCGTGCGAGCTCGTCGGCTGCGAGCTTCGCGACGAGCTCGACGCCCTTGCGCGACTTCATGAAGCAGATCGTGCGCGAGCCCGAGCGCACGAGCTCGGCGACCAGCTCTGCCGCCTCGCCGAGCACGCTGCGCCGCGTCTGCAGCGCCTCGTCCTCGATCGGCGGGTTCCACATCGCGATCTGCCGGCGTGCGCCCGGCGAGCCGTCCTCGTCGATGAGCGCGACCTCGTCCAGGCCGGTGAGGCGCTCGGCGAGCTCGACCGGGTTGGCGATCGTCGCACTGGCCAGCAGGAAGCGCGGGGCGGTGCCGTAGATCGCGGCGATGCGCCGCAGCCGGCGCAGGACGTTCGCGACGTGGCTGCCGAACACCCCGCGGTAGACGTGCGCCTCATCGACGACGACGATCGCGAGGTTCGCGAAGAAGTCTGCCCAGGCCGCATGGTTGGGCAGGATCCCGACGTGGAGCATGTCGGGGTTCGTGAGCACGAGGTTCGAGCGCCGGCGGATGGCCGAGCGCTCCTCGCGGCGCGTGTCACCGTCGTAGATCGCCGGCCGCAGCGCCTTGTGCAGCCCGAAGCGGTGCAGCGCGCGCGCCTGGTCCTGGGCGAGCGCCTTCGTGGGGTACAGGTAGAGCGCGCGCGCGTGCGCGTCGCAGAGCAGCGTCTCGAGCGTCGGCAGCTGGAAGCACAGGGACTTGCCTGACGCGGTGCCCGTGGTGACGATCGTCGGGCCCGCCCAAGCGGCCTCCAGCGCCGCGGCCTGGTGGGCGTAGAGCCGCTCGATCCCCGCGTGGCCGAGTGCGTCGAGCAGCAGCGGATGCAGGTCGCGCGGCACGTCCTCGAAGACCGGCTCGCGGGCGCCCTCGAAGGCCTCGCGCACGAGCCTGCCGTCGCTGCGCCCGGCGTCCAGGAGCGCGCTCCACGGCTGGGTCTCGCGAACGACGGACACGCCCCCATCGTAGGCATCGCGGGGTGTGCGGGCGCAGGGCTACCCTCGGGTGCGGTGCGGTGCATCTACGTGGACATGGACGGGACCCTCCTGGGCCCCGGCGGCGGCCTGTTCGCCGGTCCCGACGGCGAGGTGACGCTGCTGGGGGCGCGCGCGATCGAGGCCTGCCTGCGCGCCGACATCGAGGTCGTCGTGATGTCCGGCCGGCGGCGCAGCATCGCCGTCGAGGACGCACGGCTCTTCGGGCAGGGCGCGTGCATCTTCGAGATCGGCGCCGGCGTCGTGCTCGAAGGGGAGACCCACTGGCTCACCGGCTCGTGGCGGCCGGGCGAGCGCACGATCCACGAGCAGATCGCCGACACCGGTGCGCCGCAGCTGCTGCTCGAGGAATACAGCGGCTGCCTGGAGGAGCACGTGCCGTGGCACACCGGTCGTGAGGTCTCCCACCTGCTGCGCGGCCTGATCGACACGAGCGAGGCGAACGCGTTCCTCGCCGAGCACGGGCACGAGGGCCTCGAGCTGACGAACAACGGGGCCGTGCGGCGGCGCTCGCCGGCGCTCGCCGAGCTGCCCGAGGTGCACGCCTACCACCTGCGCCCGCGCGGCGTCTCGAAGGCCAACGCCGTCGCGGCGCACCAGCGGATGCGCGGCTACGCGCCGTCCGACTGCGTCGCGGTCGGCGACTCCCGTGAGGACCTGGCGGTCGCAGCGACGGTCGGCGAGTTCTGGCTCGTCGCCAACGCGCTCGAGCGCGAGCCCAGCCTGCGCGAGGCGGTGAACGGTCATGGCGATCGCGTGCGGGTCGCCGAGGGCGCCCACGGTGCCGGCGTCTACGAGGCCGTGATGACGACGCTCGCCCAGCGCCGGTAGCGCGGGTGCTGCGCGCCGCCTGCCGCACGGCGCTCGTGGGTGCGGCGCTGCTCGCCGCTCCAGCAGCCGCCGACCGCGCCGCGCCCGTGGCGCGCACGGCGATGATGCCGGTGCTGATCGGGCGATCGGTGCAGGGTCGGCCGATCGGGATGCTGCGGCTCGGCGCGCCGGAGGCGACGCGCAAGGTGCTCGTCATCGGCTGCATCCACGGGAACGAGGGGGCGGGCCGCGCGATCGTCGACCGCTTGGCGCGCAGTGTCCCGGCGGACGCGCCCGTGCAGTTCCTGCTCGTGCGCGACATGAACCCGGACGGGTTCGCGCATCACACCCGCCAGAACGCCGACGGCGTCGACCTCAACCGCAACGGCGCCGTCGGTCACCGGTGGCTCGGGCCGCTGGGCAGCCCCTACTACTCCGGCCCGCGTGCGTTCTCCGAGCCGGAGTCGCGCGCGATCCGCGCACTCATCCTGCGCGAGCGCCCGCAGGTCGTCATCTGGTACCACCAGCCGCTCGACGGGGTGGATGTGCCCGAGGTCGGCTGGGACGGGCGCGCACGGCGCTACGCGCGGCTGACCGGGATGCGCCTGCACCCGCTGCCGGCCTACCCGGGCAGCCTGTCGCGCTGGACGAACGTGCGCGTGCGCGCCGGCAGCTCGTTCGTCGTCGAGCTGGCCGCCGGCCCGCTCTCGCCGGCGGCGGTGCGCCGGCACGCGAACGCGGTGCTCGCGCTGGCCGGCGTGCGCTGAGGGCGCTCAGGCCAGCTTCGGCTTCGCGGCGCAGGTGCGGTAGCTGCGTGCGCCGACGAGCTTGCGGCCGCGCGTCGTCGTGATCGTGACGGTCACCGTGAACGTCCCCTTCGGCAGGCCGCGCAGGTCGATGCTGGCGCTGAACCGGCCAGCGACCTTCTTGGCCTTGACCGGCTTGCCGTTCACGACCAGCGCGACCTTGGCGATCGTGACCCCGGACGGCGCCACCAGGCGGACCGGGAAGCTGCGCTTGCTCACGCAGGCCTTCGCGGAGGGCAGGCCGAGGGCGCCCGCGATCTGGTCCTTCGTCTTGGTGGCGAGCACCTGCTCAGCTGGCTTCTTCGCCGCCGCCGGCGGCTTGATCGCCTGGCTCGTCGCCTGGGCGCTGCCGCCGGCGTTCGTCGCGGTCACCCGGCACGAGATCGCGTGCCCGGCGTCGGCGGCGGTGAGGGTGTACGTCGTGCCGGTTGCGCCGGAGATCGGCTGGCCGTCGCGCAGCCAGGCGACCGCGAGGCTCGGCGCCGGCGCGCCGGTCCACGTGCCGGTCGCGCACGTCAGCGTCGAGCCCGTCGCCGCGGAGCCCGAGGCGCTCGGCGGCGCGGTGTTCGCAGGCGCGATCGCCGGCACGCTCACCGGCGCGCTCGACGCGGCCGCGCGCCCGACCGTGTTCTTGGCGCTCACCTTGCACGTCAGGGCGCGCCCGGCGTCGGCGGCGGTCGGGGAGTAGGACGCCCGGGTGGCGCCGTCGATGTCCTGGCCGTCGCGCCGCCACTGGAAGGTGAGCGCGGGGTCGGGCGTGCCGGTCCAGATGCCGGCGCTGCATGTCAGCGCTCCGCCCACCGACGGGGTCCCGCTGATCGTGGGCGGCGCGGAGTTCGCCGGCGACTCGAGCTCCACGTCGACCGTCGCGCTGCTGGCCTGTGCACTGCTGACGGCATTGGTGGCGGTCACCTTGCACGAGACCGAGTGGCCCTTGTCAGCAGGCGCGAGCAGGTACGTCGTCGCTGTCGCGCCGTCGATCGCCTCGCCGTCGCGCAGCCAGACGATCGTGAACGTCGGCGCCGGAAACCCGGCCCAGACGCCGGTGTCGCAGGTGACGGTCTGCCCGACCGCCAAGGTGCCGGTGACGGAGGGTGGCGCGGTGTTGGCGGGGGCCACCGCGGGGATGTTCACCGCGTTGCTGGTCTTCTGCAGGCTGCCGGCGGTGTTGGTGGCGGTGACCTGGCAGGAGAGGGCGTGAGCGGCGTCGGGGTCTGCGATGACGTAGGTCGTGGTGGTCTGACCGGTGATCGCGTTGCCGTCGCGCAGCCAGGCGATCGTGAGCGTCGGCGTGTTGAACCCGTCCCACTTGCCCGGGTCGCAGGTGAGCGTCGACCCGGAGGTGGTGCTGCCGGAGACGCTCGGCGCCACCGAGTTGGTCGGGGCGACCGCGGGGACGTTCACCGCGTTGCTGGTCTTCTGCAGGCTGCCGCCGGCATTGGTGGCGGTGACCTGGCAGGAGAGGGCGTGAGCGGCGTCGGGGTCTGCGATGACGTAGGTCGTAGTGGTTTGGCCCGTGATCGCGTTGCCGTCGCGCAGCCACTGGTAGGTGAGCGTCGGGGCGGGGACCCCGGTCCAGGTGCCCGGGGCGCAGGTGAGCGTCGAGCCGGAGGTCGGGCTTCCTGTGACGCTTGGCGCGACCGAGTTTGCGGGCGCCTGCGGCACCGATACGGCGGCGCTGGTCGCCTGCGCGCTGCCCCCGGCGTTGGTGGCGGTGACCTGGCATGAGAGCT
>DATKLF010000010.1:0-40601 GCA_035542555.1 Solirubrobacteraceae bacterium
CCCCGGCGGCCCGCACCGCGGGCCGCCGGGGGCAATGTCCCTCAGGGTGTCTGCGCCGGCGGCGTCTGCACCGCCGGGACGAGCACGATGGAGCCCCAGACAGGGCCGTCAGCGGTCAGCACGACATTCGCCGCGCGCACCAGCGCGCCGGCCTTCAGGTCCGCCTTCGTCGGCGGGCCGCTGACCTGCACGTTGGTGTTCGAGGCCGGGCCGTCCGTTCCGGTCGCGGGGGTGGTCGACGGCGTGCCGTCGGTCGTGGTCGACGGCGCCTGCGGAGCGTCGGCCGAGTCGCCGGGGTGCCCATAGTGCGCAGCGTGAGCGAACTTGAACCAGCCGTGATGATGGCCGCGGCCGGCCCACCTGATCCTCGTCCACGTGGTGACAGCGGCGCTGACGGGCTGGCCGCCGCTGGTGATCACGAGCGTCGGATCGGTGAACGAGGCGATCGTCCCGACCGTCTTGGAGGCCTGGTCGGACGAGTGCTGCCTGCCGTTGTGCGCGAGCGCGATCGCCGGAACGCTGACCGCGAGGGCGAGCGCGCACAGGGCGAGCACCATGCGAAGGGTGTTGCGAGACATGGAGGCGTGCTCCTTGTTTGGGGGGGTCAAGCTGTACGACAGCACGGGCGCACGAACGTGACGCGCGTGGTGGACGTTCGTCCGATAGCAGGTCGCCGGAGTCACGCGGCAAGCCTGCGGCCGTCGGTCGCCGCGACGGCGATGCGCGGTCGTCCGTCGAGCGCATCGACCGCCGGTTGCGCGCTACTTCCCCGCGCTCCGGCGCGCACCGTAGGCTCCATGTCACCCATGAACGACGATGAGCTCCAGAAAAGGCTGCGCTCCCTGTTGCGCGAGGATCCTGTTCCCGAGGTGCGGCGCGAGGCGGCACGGGCGGTCGGCGCATTCGACGACGCGGCAGCCGTCGACACGCTCGTCGCGGCGCTCGATGACGACAACGTCACGGTGCGCAGGGCTGCGATCATCGCGCTCGGCCGCGCGCCGCACGAGCGCGCGCGCGCCGCGCTGATCGATGCGCTGACGAGCCACCCGGAGCTCTGGCAGGAGACGAGCGCGGCGCTCGCGACGGCCGGGACGCCGGAGCTCATCTCGCAGTTGCAGCCGCTGCTCGAGCACCCCAGCACGCACGTCCGCTGCGGCGCGATCCGTGCGCTCGCCTCGTTACGCACCCGCGAGGTCGATCGGGAGCCCCTGTTCTTCTACGAGGACGACGAGGGCCACCGGCACCCGCTGTTCTGATATGGACGTTGTTCTGTCAAGGGGCAGGGGTTGTCGTGGTGGTGTTGGCGGGGTTGGTGTGTGGGCTTCGTTGCTCGTGGCGGCACGCTCAGCGCCTGTTCGCGACGCGGTCGGTCACTCTGATATGCGGGGGCTGGGTACCCCAAGACCTCGGCGATCGCGACGACGCCGTTGGGTTTGCCGCGGATGCTGCGCAGGTGCTGCCAGCGGGCGTTGAGTCCTCGCTGGGTGCGCCAGGCGGCGTCGATGACGGCGGGGTTCTGGCCGCGTTGGCGGCGCTGCAGCGTCTCGCCGACGCTGGGCCGGTGGCGGTAGTGGTAGGCGGCTTCGACGAGCAGTCGGCGTGCGTGGCTGGAGCCGGCCTTGGTGATCGAGCCCTGACGGCGGCGTTCGCCGCTGGTGTGCTCGGAGGGGACCAGGCCCAGGTAGGCGGCCAGCTCGTCGGGATGCGCGAAGCGCTCGAAGTCGCCGATCTCGGCGCAGAGCCCGAGTGCCGAGAGCGTGCTGATGCCTCGCAGGCAGCGAAGCCTTGCGATCGTGGTCATCCAGGGCGAACTGGTGGCCAAGGTCTCGAGTTCGGCTTCGATGCGGTCGCGGCGCGCGATCAGCACGTCGTGGGCGTGCAGGTAGTCGGCGAGCGTGAGCTGCGAGGCACGATCGACCGGCTGCAGTTGGGCCAGCCAATGGCGGTGGGCGATCGTCCACGGCTTGCCCGGCCCGGGGTAGTAGATCTCGCGGCGCAGCAGGAACTTGCTCAGCCGGTGACGGGCGCGCATCAGATCGGCGCGGATGTCCTCGCGGCAGCGCACCACATCGCGCAGCTGCTCGTGCTCGACCGAGGGCACGACCACCAGCCGCAGCTCGCCGGCGGCCAACAGGCGCGCCAGGCGCACGGCGTCACGGCGATCGGTCTTGACCCTGGTCGTCGCGCGGTCGCTGCGCCCCGGCGCGCAGACGCGCACGTCGATGCCCTCCGCCGCGGCGCGACGAACCAGCCCATAGCCGGTCGGACCGGCCTCATAGACCGCTCGCGACGGCTGGCTGATCCCGCGCAGCCACGGCAACAGCTCATGCGGACGGCCGGGAACCCGTCGGCAGGCCAGCTCCCCGGTGCCGTCGTCGAAAACCGCCATCGTCGACTCGGACGCGTGCACGTCCAGACCGACCCAGCGCATACCCTCGGGCATGGTCGGTGCTCCTCTCCTAGTGCTGTTGCGGCCGAGGCCCTAATCCTCGACCTGCTGACCTCACGCGCTAAGCGCGGGGCGCCGACCTACTCTCCGCCTCCAACCGGACGGACGCCCGTCCATAGGGTCTGAGCGGGCGCGCGCTCCGGTGGCGGGCCGGCCGGATCGCTCACCACGGTCATCACGAACTCGTTCTCCCGGCGCCACCAGCCGTGGATCGTCCCGAGCGCCCCCCAGCGCACCGCGAGCGGAGCCCACGCTTCGCCGCGTCCGGGCGCCACGACCACTACGGCGTCCCGAAGATCGAGTCGCATGCCCTCGCGGCGCAGCTTCGCGGCGGCCTCCTTCGCGCTCCAGCGCAGCATCACTGCGAGCGCGAGCGCGTCTCCCTCGAGTTCCTCGAGCTCGGCGCGCTCCAGCGGGTCGAGCCAGTCCTCGACGAAGCCGCTGCTGCGCGGCTCGACGAGCTCGAGGTCGCATCCGACGACGCGTTCCGCGTCGACCACCGCGAGCGCCCGGTCCGCGCGGTGCGAGAGCGAGAGCGAGCCCGGCGAGCCGACCAGTTGCGGGGCGCCGTCGCCGGCGGCGAGGATCTCCGAGCCGGCGCCGCACAGCGCCTTCGCGGTCCAGCGCCCGAGCCGCCACGAGGCCTGACGCGGCGGGACGTGGAGGCCGCTGGCCACCGCCCGCTCGCGGGGTGTCAGCCAGCCGTCGCCGGCGGGTACGTCATCCGTTCGGCACGTGAGCCAGCGCACCGGCCGCCTCCCGCTCGAGGGTCTCGCGCATCCCGCGCTCGACCGCCTCGATCAGGCGCGGGCGCATGCTCGCCAACGGGATGATGCTCCGAACCGATCCGGTCAGGACGGCGCGCTCCACCGAATGCACAGCGTCGAAGCGCGCGGCGAACTCGCCCTGCTTGGCGGCGCGCACGCGAGCGTATACGGCCTCGCGCTCGGTCCGCAGCCGCGCGCGCTCGGAACCCTCGGCGGTCGCGAGCTGCGCATCGAGCGCAGCGACCTCCGGGTCGGCCGCGGCGGCCGCCGCGACGTCGCGCGCGAAGACGACACCAGCCGCGGGACCGCCGCCGATGACCGACGCCTTCGACCCCTCGA
Organism: Solirubrobacteraceae bacterium; assembly: GCA_035542555.1. Lineage (GTDB taxonomy): Bacteria > Actinomycetota > Thermoleophilia > Solirubrobacterales > Solirubrobacteraceae > F1-60-MAGs163. The sequence continues at coordinate 3,556 of DATKLF010000010.1, forward strand.
GCGCGAGCGCCTCGAGGCCCTCGTTGAGCCGCTGCGAGAACACGACGAACGCTCCGCCGTGGTAACGCGAGACGACGCAGAAGACGATCGGCCCGCGGAAGTTCACGACCGCCCGCCCGATCTCCGCGCCGAACTCGAGCTGGCAGTCGCGCATCGACTCCGGCGAGCCGTCAAACCCGGCGAGGTTCGCGAGCACGACGACGGCCCGCCGGCCGCTCGCCGCGTTGAGCGCACGGGCGAGCTTCTTCGCCGAGCGCGGGAACAGCGTCCCCGACGTCCACGTCTCCGGGCCGTCGGCGGGAAGGAGCCCGCGGCGCGGCAGCGGGTGCGACTCGATCCCCAGAAGCATCACCGGCCAGCCGCCGAGGTGGGCGTCCCACACGACGGCGGCCTCGCCGCCGGCGAGCGCGGGCCAGCGCTCGAGCGGCGGGTGATCGGCGTCGGCGGCCGCCCGCATGACGGTGCGAATGTCGAACGCGAGTTTGCGCTCGGGATTGAGCTTGTCGGATAGCAGCTCCCCGATCGTCGGCGGCGCGCCGGCGAGGATGTGCGGATAGGGCCGCACGTCGCGCTGGAACGGGTCGCTCGTCTCGGCCCGCCGGGGGAATCGTTCCCCCGGCGCGACGTACGCGTGCTCGTAGTGCGAGAGCAGCACCCGGCAGGCTCCGGCCAGGTCGGCAGCCCAGTGCTGCGCTTGACCGTTCGGGCCCATGATGCGCTCGTAGCCGCCGATCCCGAAGTTGTCCTCTGCGGACACCGCTCCCGAGAAGTCGAGCGCCTGCTTGCCGGTCAGCACCATCGCGCTCTGCGGCGTCATGACCAGGATGCCGCGCGTGTGCATGAGCATCGTGGCCTCGGCGTTCCAGTACGGCTGCGCCCCGACGTTGACGCCGGCAACGACGACGTTGATCTCCCCGCCCGCCTGCGTGAACTCGACGATCCGCCGAAGCACCGCGGCGATCCAGTCCATGTTCTCCGTCCCGCTGTCCATCGCGATGCGCGCGCCGGCGGACAGCGCGAACCACTCGACCGGCACGCGGAGCTCCTCGGCGAGGTCGAGCGCGGCGATGATGCGCCGGCACTCGGGCTCGGCGAGGGCGCCGAGCGACTTGGTGGGATCCCCGGCCAGCAGGACGCGCTCCATCCCCTCGGGGTGGCGGGCGGTGAAGTTGCGCACGAGACCGACGACGATGCCGGCGCCGTTCGTCGCCGGCTGCCGGTCGACCTCGGCGAGGCGGCCGTCGGCGTCGAGGTCCAGCTCGCGGAAGTCGCCGACCGCCTGGTGCGCGCCGGCGGTGCGCCCCGCAGGGGCAAGCAGCTTGACGATCTCCGCCGGGTGCAGCATGCCGCGCCGGCGTGCCAGCACGATGCGGCGCTGCCCCTCATCCTGCACGCCGAGCGGCCGCGCCGGAGGATCGCCGGCCTCGACCACCACGCCTCCTGCCGGCGAGGGGAAGAAGCGCAGCACCCGGTCGCGCGGCTCGCCGCCCGCGTCCGGTGCCCGGCCGTAGAGCATCACCAGCTCGATGCCGAGCCCGGCTGCCTGCGGCGTGAGGCGTGCCACGACCGTGCGGATCTCCTCCGCCGTCAGGTCGATCACCGGCCAGGCATGGAGCGTGATGCGATTCCACTGCGGGCGCCGGCTCATCGGGCGCGGTGCCTGGAACGCCCGCATCGCGGCGAGCACCTCGGTGAAGATGCTCTCGAGTTCCGGCAGCGAGGCGAGCGTCCCGTCATCGTCGCGCAGCGCTGTCAGGTCTCGCACCTCGGCCGCCGCGTAGAGTCGCTCGTCTCGCGCGTTCTCACGCGCGACGGCGCGGAACAGGTGCACGTCCGCGGCTGAGGGAAGTCGCTCGAGCTCGAACGCACTGAGCCGCCAGAGGCTTAGCCGCTCGGCCATCACGGGGTGCAGGCCGCGCAGCCAGCGGTCCTCGGTGAAGCGCCCGTCCGCGTCGCGCACGAAGGTGAAGATGTCGACTGCGTCCATGCCGAGCCCACGCGCGGGATCGGCGAGCGCGACGACCACCCGCCGCAGGCTCGGCGGCGCGTCGACGCCGGCGAGCGCTGCCGCGAGCCGTTCGCCCATGGCGTCGTCGTGCGGCGCGGCCGCGTACAGGTCGATGCTGGCGAGCTCGCCGGCATCGAGGTCGCGCGCCCACTGCGCGGCCTCGGCCGCCGCGTCGCGCACGCCGTCGACGCCGACGAACGCGACCGCGAGCCGGCGGGCGCCGCCATCGTGCTCGTAGCGACACGTCAGGAACGGCAGCGCCCCAAAGCGCTCGGACCGGAAGTCGCCGAGCTCGCGCAGCCGGTAGTAGCGACGCGTCATCACCTCGAGCAGGAGATCGCGCTCCGAGTCGGGCGCCGAGCGCAGGCGCGTCGTCAGCATTGGCGCGAGCGGCTGAGTGCAGCTGACGAGCGGCGCGACCGCCGCGGGCGCCGGGCGCTCGAGCAGCCGCTCGGCCTCCGCGTACGCCGCTGCCTTGGCGCCCTCGATGATCGGCTCCTCGAACTCACGGTAGGCCAGCTCGCGCGCGATGTCCGCGAGGATCGGGTCACGGACCAGCTCTGCGTCGGCGATGCGCACGAGCGTGTCGCGCAGGACGTCGTCACGGGCGGCGCCGGGGTGCCCGACCCGCCGTTCGAGGATCGAGACGATCGCATCGCGCGCGAGACCGGCGCGCTGATGGGCGAGGAAGACGCGGTAGCACGCCTCCTCGAGCGCGGGCGTGCGATCAAGGCTGTCGATGCCGTGCGCGGCGAGCACGCGCTCGAGCTCGGTCACGAACCGCTGGGGCACGGCGTCGGCATCGAGCGCGCGAAGGAACGCGAAGAGCAGCTCGACGCCGCCCTCGGCGTCGGCATCGCTCTGCCGCCGGCTGAGGTTGCGCACGTCCGCGAAGCGCGCAAGCAGGCGGTTCTCCGCGGCGTCGAGGTCGCGGTCGGGCTCACGAGGGACGCCGACCAGAGCCGCGTCCCCCGCGGCCTGAGCGGGTGTGACGTCGTACCCGCAGAGCAGCCACTCAAGACGCTGCAACGCCTCGTGCCGCGCGTCGCAGGAGGACGGCGGGTCGCCCGGGAGCGTGACGCGCGGGCCGGCGGCCGGCGCGGGTTCCTCGGTCTCCGGCAGCTCAAGCGCCAGCAGCGGAGCACCCGCCCCGACCTGAGTGTTGGGCGTCACGAAGATCTCCCGCACGCGCCCAGCGCGGTCGGCTGTGAGCGACACCTCCATCTTCATCGCCTCGACGACCGCCACGACGTCGCCGGCGGCGACCTCCTGCCCCTGCACGACCGGGATCGCGGCGACGAGCACCGGTGCGGTCGATCGCACGATCCCGCCATCCTCGCGGGCGATCCGGTGCGAGACGCCGTCGATCTCGACGAGCAGGCTCGCGCCCTGCAGTGAGGTCAGCGTCCGATACGTGCGACCCGCGACGGTGAGCGTCCCCTCGTGCGCATTGACCGCATCGGCGACGACGTGCGCCTCGGTTCCGTCCAGCCGCACGCGGTAGCGATTCGGGCCTTCGTGAGCGACCGCGAGGCGATAGGCATGCCCGCAGTGACGGAGCTCGATCGTGCGTTCCGGCTCCGCGCTCGACTGCGGGCGCCCGCGCCGGGCGAACGCGAAGAAGCGCGCGCGATCGATCGCCGTCTCGGCATCGGCCAGCGCGATCGCCGCCTGGACGAGCGCGATGTTGGCGTGGCGCACGGGCAGCAGCTCGCCGTCGCGCGCCGCGCGGTCGAGCCAGCGCGTGTCGAAGTTCCCGGACCGCAGCTCGTCGCTCGAGAGCAGCTCGAGCAGGAAGCCCTGGTTCGTCGTGCCGCCGTCGACCACGATCGTCGTCTCGGCAAGGGCGCGCCGCAGCCGCGCCAGGGCCTCGGCGCGGGCGCGCCCGTGAGCGATGACCTTGGCGATCATCGAGTCGAACGCCGCGGGGATCATGTCGCCCTCGGCGATGCCGGCGTCGATCCGCAGACCCGGACCGGTCGGCAGCCGCATGAGCAGGATGCGGCCCGGCGTCGGGACGAACCCCCGGGCGGGGTCCTCTGCGTTCAGGCGCGCCTCGACCGCCCAGCCGTTCGGCGCCGGCGGCTCGCCCTCGAGCCGGCCTCCGGCCGCGACGTGCAGTTGCAGCTTCACGAGGTCCAGGCCGGTGGTGACCTCCGTCACGGGGTGCTCGACCTGCAGCCGCGCGTTGACCTCCATGAACGAGAACCGGCCGGTCGCAGGCTCATAGAGGAACTCAACCGTGCCGGTGTTGCGATAGCCGGCGCTGCGCGCGAGGCGCACGGCCGCGTCCATGATCTCCCGCTCGACCCGCGGTGCGAGCGCCGTCGACCCGCTCTCTTCGATCACCTTCTGGTTGCGGCGCTGGCACGTGCAGTCGCGCAGGCCGACCGCCCAGACGGCGCCGTGCGCGTCCGCGATCACCTGCACCTCGATGTGGCGCGCCGGCGCGATCACCGCCTCCATCAGCAGCGTCCCATCGCCGACGGCGTCGAGCGCCTCGGCGCGCGCACTGCGCAGCGCGGCGGGCAGCTCGTCGGCAAGCTCGACCCGGCGGATGCCTCGGCCGCCGCCGCCGGCCGAGGCCTTGATCAGCAGCGGGAACCCGATCCGCTCGGCGTGGCGGGCGGCGTCCAACTCGCTCTCCACAGGACCGCCGCTCCACGGTGCGACCGGTATGCCGACGGACTCCGCCAGGCGCTTGGCGGCGATCTTGTCGCCGAGCGCGCGCATGACCGCGCTCGGCGGCCCGATGAAGACGATGCCGAGCCGCTCGCAGAGCTCGACGAACCCCGGATGCTCGGCAACGAATCCCCAGCCCACCCAGACCGCGTCCGCCCGGGCGGCGGTCAGCGTCCTCTCGAGCGCCCCGTGGTCGAGGTAGCCCGCGACCGGGTAGGCCTCGTCGGCATGGCGGACGAAGAGGGCGTGACGCTCATCCTCGGTATAGAGCGCGATCACCGTCAACGGCTCGTCGAGCTCGCGCACGGCGTGGATGAGCCGCATTGCGGGCTCGCCTCGATTGACGACCGCGATGCGGCCGAAGCCTCGCCGGGCGGCGGGGGTCATGCCATCGCCGCGCGAATCGGTGCGAGCACGCCCTCGTCGATCTCCCCCGGCAGGCGGGTCGTGCGATAGCCCTCGAGCCGGAGCCGCACGTGACCGGCCTCATCGACGACATCGGCGTCGCTGCTGCCGTCCGCATGCGGCGTGACGACTGCGTACAGGGGCCCGTCGCCGCCGTCGCCGTCGAATCTGAGCACGCGGTCGATGTGGGTCGGGAGCGCCATCCGCCCGGCGGTGCCGAGCTCGTAGATGCCGGCGGTCTGGAAGCAGAGCTCGATCAGGCGCGGATCGACCGCGAGCGGACGCGTCGGCGGCTCGTTGTCCGCCGGCAGGCCGTCCGCGAGCCGCCCGACGACGTCGCCGTTGACGCGCCAGGCGCGCTCGAGCACCTGGTAGGCGGGGCCGTGGAAGTACACGCGGTAGACGTCGTCGTGCCCGACCCCGCCCGCGCCCGGCGGATGGGGCTCGTGCGGCGCCGGCGCCGCCGTTGGTGCGACAGGGTCCAGGACGACGCGGCCCGTGAAGTGCACCGTCTCCTGCTCCTCGCCGGTCGCGAGCGTCCGCCGCCCGCTCAGTGCGCACTCCGCGACCACGCCCCCGGGATCGCCGGTCAGCACCGCGCGCACCTCGAACGACCGGGGCTCGTCACGGTAGAACTTGAACGGTGCGCGCAGCTCGACGTCCTCGAGCGCGGTGACCGTGAAGCCCGGCAGCATGACCGCCGCCGCCTCTGCGAAGGCCTCGATGCCCATCACCCCGGGGAGGACCGCAATGCCCTCGATTCGGTGGTGATCGAGGAAGGGTTGACGGCTGGGATCGAGCTCGGACTCGATCCGCAGTCCGCCGTACACCGTCATGCCCGCGATCCTCCCGGTCATCGGCCCGGCCTCTGCGAGCGCGGCCGTGCGCGCCACGTCGAGCCCTCCGGCCTCGTCGGCCTCCGCGAGCAGCAGGCCCAGCGATCCGGCGACGAGCACCTCGCTGCCGTCGCCGGCGGCCGTCAGCTCGCGGCGGACGACCGGGATCCCAACGTCGGGCGGCAGCATGTCGATGCCCGCCAGCGCCATCATCTTCGGGATCGACCCGCGGCTCGCCATGCCGATCTGAGCCCACGCCGTCCAGTCGATCGCGATGCCGCGCACTCCGCGGGCGCGCAGACTCGCCACGCTCTTGCACAGCAGGTCGTTGGCCGCCGCGTAGTCCGTCTGCCCGGCGTTCCCGAAGCGCCCCGCAATCGACGAGAACACGACGGCGCTGCCGATCTCGTCGAGCGCCTCGAGCACGTGGAACCACCCGAGCGCCTTGACGTCGAAGACGAGGTCGTACTCCGCCTGCGGCTTGTCCGGCAGGAAGTGCGAGATCTCGAGCCCCGCGCAGTGCAGCAGGACGTCCACGCGACCCGTCGGACACGCCGCGGCGACCGCGGCGGCATCGGTCAGGTCGACCTGATGCCAGATCGCCGCGGCGCCGGCGCGTTCGACCGCCGCGATCGCGTCCTGGGCGGCGCACGCGCGCTCGAGGCGGCCGAGCTCGCGCTCGACGAGCTTCGGCGTGGGACGCTCGCCCGCTGCGCGGATGCGGTCGGCGATCGCGCGCTTCAGGCCGTCCTTGTCCGCCCTGAACGCCGCGATGTCGGGATCGGTGGGATCGGGAGCCGGCGCGAGGTCGAGCAGGTGGAAGGTCCCGCCGCCGGCCGCCGCCGCGAGGTCGGCGGTGATCGCCGAGACGATCGACCCGGCCGCCCCCGTGATCAGGAACGTCATGTCCGGGCTCAGCGGCGTCCCGGGCTCGGCGTGGCGTTCGGCGAGCCCGACGGCCCAGCGCAGGTCGCCCGCATGACCGACCTCGACCACGGCCGGATCGCGCAGCGTCTCGTCGATCAGCGTTCGGGCGATCGTCGCCGGGTCCGCGTCCGCCTCGAAATCCACGGCCTTGATGACGGCTCCCTCGCGTTCGCGAGCGAGCGCCTTCGTGAACCCGGTGACGGCGCCTCCGAGCACAGACGCCGGTCCTGACGGGCCGTAGCCGTGCATGCCGCCGAGCCTGGTCGCGGCGATCAGGAACGCCTCCGGCGCGACGCCGCGCATCGTCTCCGCGAGGCGCTTGACACGCGCGCCGAGCGCCGCGGCGACATCGGAGAGGTCATCCGGGTCGAGCGCCGCCAGCCAGTAGACACCGTCGACGGGGCCACTCGTGACGATCTCTGCCCCGTGCTCGGCCAGCAGGGCGCGCAGCTGCGCCCCCGCGCCTCCTTCGTCGTCGACGACGAGCACCCGGCCGAGGCGCGCCGACGTCGCGGCGCACAGCTCGAGCGCCGGACGCAGCACGGGCACCGGCACGCGGCGCGGGAAGTGCTGGTCCTCGGGCACCGGCTCGGCCGCCACCGGCGACGCCGCGGCCACCGGCCCACCGCCACCGGCACGCTCCAACACGAACGCCACGACGTGATTGAGCGTCGGGTAATCACGCAACTTCAGCGCATCGTCACGCTCGATCCCGTACTCCTCGCGAATCGCCGCGAACACCTCCGCCTGCTTGACCGTGTCGATCCCCAGATCCGCCTCCAGATCAAGCTCGGGATCCAGCATGTCCGCCGGATACCCCGTCTCCGACCCCACGATCTCCAACACCCGCCCCAACACCACATCCGCCGACAACCCCACCGACCCGGCCGGCTCGGCCGCCACCGGCGACGCCGCGGCCACCGGCCCACCGCCACCGGACACCTGCTCCGCCGTGACCGGAGCCGTGACGGGCTGCGCGGGCACCGAGGGTGGCCCGTCCAGAGCGGCCGCCCGCGGGTCGGCCACGCGCAGCCGCCGGTGATCGACCTCGAGCCGCGGCTCGTCCTCGCCGCTTACCCGCACGAGCCACGCGCGCCAGGTCGCGCGGTCGGCCACCCGGTAGTCGAAGCCGAGCTCGTCCGGATGCCGGCGCCGTTCGTCTGCGGCGGGACACCACCGCAGCAGGAGCATCGAGACCTGCGAACCGAATCCCGCCGCCAGGCGCAGCGCGTAGCGGATCGGATGCGCGCCGCCCTTCGAGAGGTTCAGCTCTCCGAGCTCGGGGTCCGGCTCGCGGAAGTTCGGCACCGGCGGCACGATCCCCGTCTCGAGCGCCTTGACGGCGACGACGTCCTCGATGCCGACGCCCATGGGATGGCCGGTGAAGCCCTTGGTGTTCGTGATCAGGACGTCGCCGGCGCGATCGTGGAAGACCGCGCGCAGCGCGTGAATCTCCGCCGAGGCGCTTCCCCCGCGCGCGGGTGTGTAGGTTTCGTGCGAGACGAACAGGGTCGACGCCGCGTCGGCGGCCCGGTCGTAGCCTCGCCGCTCGGCCTGCGCCACGAGACCCTCCATGACGTCGCCGATGTGCTCGACGTCCAGGCGTGTGCCGTGGAACGCGCTGTTCGCGGTTGCCGCGCCGAGGACCTCGCAGATCGGCGTCAGCCCGCGATCGCGCGCAGCCCCGGCGCTCTCGACGACGAGCGCGGCGGCGCCCATCCCGAGCAGCATCCCGTGCCGGCGCTGGTCGAACGGCAGCGCCGCGTGCTCGACGTCCTCATCGGTCGCAGCCGCGCCTGAGGCCAGGAACCCGCCCCCGACCCACGGCAGCAGCTCGTCGGACGTCGCGTCATCGGCGGCGATCACGATCACACGGCTGCACCGACCCGCGCGGATCCAGTCCTCGGCCAGCGCCACGGCCTGCGTGGTCGAGGCACAGGCCGCATTGACCTGGGTGTTCGGTCCGCGTGCACCGATCAGCTCGGCGAACTGCGAGTGCCCCATCGACAGGATGCGGAACAGGAAGCGCCGGTCGAACTCGAACGGATGCGCGTCGATCTGCGCGCGCAGCTCGTGCATGCGGTGTTCGAGCTCGGCGGCGAGTGGCCCGGACCCGGCGCGCTCGCGAAGCGATTCGAGCGCGGCGAGCTGCTCGCGGCGCGCACGGTCGGCCCAGTAGCGGTCGAGGTCCGTAGCGAGCTCCTCGAGCCCGGGGAACGCCGAGGCGAAGACGACGCCGGTGTCGTCGCGCAGCTCCGCCGGGAGCGCCCATCCGACGGGCAGCCGGGTGCCCTTCGTCGTCGTCCGATATCGCGCAACGAGCGGAATGCCGGCGTCACGCAGCGCGTCGAGACCGGCCGCGATCGCAAGCTGCGTGTCGCGACCGAGCGCCGGGATGCGATCGGCGTCGACCGCGAACTCGGCGTGCAGGTCGAAGTCCCCGCCGCGCGCCGCGAGCTTGATGACGTTCGCGACGTCGTCGATCTCCTCGAAGCCGGCGCTGCCATCGTCGCCTTTCACGAGGCGCGTGATGTGCCGCTCGAGCAGCTCATGACGCAGCCGGGACGGGATCACGTCGATCAGCTGCTCGCCGTCGAGGATGCGGGCGACGTTCGTGTCGTCGAACATCCGCTCTGTGCCCGGCAGGCCGAGCGATGCGCCGGTGATCACGACCGGCTCGTCGTCGACCGCGGGCGTCGCGGGCGCGGGTGCGCCGTGCCCGGCCGCGTAGAGGCCGGCGAGCCCCTGGTTGAACGACATGACGTCTCCCTGCTTGGGGTGGTTGGTGTTCAGGCACATCGCGTCCTCACCGAGCACGTCGGCGGCGAACGTCTGCAGGGCACGCTTGGGACCGCACTCGACGAACGTGCGCGCGCCCAGGGACCGCAGCGTGCGCAGCCCGTCGACGAACTGCACGGGCGCCGCGACCTGACGCCCGAGGATGTCGATCATCGCGTCGATGTCCCCGTCGGGGTACGGGCGCGCGTCGACGTTGGCGATCACCGGGATCCGGGCGGGCCGGAGGTGCAGCCGCCGCAGCGTCGCGCGCAGCGGCTCGCTCGCGGGCGCCACGATCTGCGTGTGGAACGCATGGCTGACCGGGATCCGGACGGCGGTGCGCCCGCGTTCGGTGAGAATCCGCACCGCCTCCTCGACCGGTGCCGTCGCGCCACCGATCACGAGCTGGCTCGTCGAGTTCACGTTCGCGACGACCGCGTAGCCGTCGACCGACGCGAGCACCTGCTCGACCTCCTCGAGTGTCGCGCCGACGGCTGCCATCGCACCGTTGTCCGCGACGGACAGGGCCGCCATCTCGTGCCCGCGGGCGCTGACGGCCTCGAGCGCCTCCTCGAAGGACAGCGCGCCCGCCGCGACGAGCGCGCCGTACTCACCGAGCGAGTGGCCGATCACGAGGTCAGGCTCGATGCCGTAGGCCGCGAGCAGCTGCTGGATCGCGTGGTCGACTGCGAGCACCGCGGGCTGCGTGATCTCCGTGCGCATGAGCTCCGCGGTGGCCGCGGCGACCGCGGCCTCGTCGTCGGGATCGACGAAGATCACATCGGTGAGCGCGCGTCCGCCGAGCAGCGGCCGCATGACCGCGTCGGCGCGGTCGAAGACGTCGCGCACGATCGGCTCGCGCGCGCGGAGCGTCCTGAGCATGTTCGGGTACTGCGACCCCTGGCCGGTGAACAGGAAGGCGATCTTGCCGGGGGGGCCGGAGCCACGGAACACGCCCCTCGCCCTCAGCGGCACCCACATCGCCGGCGCGCCGAAGGCCTTCAGGGCCTGCGCGCCCTTGACGGCGAGGTCGGCGGCGTCCTCGAAGTCGATCGCGATTCGCTCGCGCGCGGTGAGCGCCTCGGGGGAGGGGGCGGCGGGTGTGGGCGCCTCGCCCGCGCTCGCGGCATCGACCGCTGCGCGCAGCGCCCGCTCGAGCGCCGTGACGTCCGGGGCGCCCAGGACGAGCAGCCCGCGCAGCGGCGCTCGCGGGGCGGCAGCCGGCGCCGCGCCGGCGCCCGTGCGTGCTGCCGGCACGTCTGCCGTCACTGCGAAGCTCGTGCGCTCCGCCGCGGCGTGCCGACCGGGCACGTACTCCTCGAGCACCGCGTGGAAGTTCGTGCCACCGAAGCCGAAGGCGCTCACACCGGCGACGCGCACGCCTCCGTTGGACCATTCGCGCAGCTCCGTGTTCACGCGGAACGGCGAAGCGGTCCAGTCGACGTTCGGGTTCGGACGCTCGAAGTTGAGGCTCGGCGGCAGCTGGCGGTGGTGGAGCGACAGCGCCGTCTTGAGCATGCCCGCCGCGCCCGCCGCCGCCTTCAGATGGCCGATGTTCGACTTCACCGAGCCGAGCGCAATCGAGCCGGGCGCGAGGTCCGAGGCCCCGAACGCCGCCGCCAGCGCCTCGAGCTCGACGACGTCGCCGACGCGCGTCGAGGTTCCGTGCCCCTCGATCATCGAGCACTCGGCTGGCGACAGGCCGGCGCGCGCCCAGGCCCGCTCGACCGCGAGCCGCTGGCCGGCGGGGTTCGGTGCCGTGATGCCCTTGCCCCTGCCGTCGCTCGCGCCGGCGATCCCGCGCACGACCGCGTAGATGCGATCACCGGCCGCCTCCGCGTCCTGCAGCCGTTTGAGCAGGAAGACGACCCCGCCCTCCCCCATCACGAAGCCGTCGGCACCGTCGGCGTAGGGTCGGGTGCCTGTCGCCGACAGCGCACCGATCGCGCAGAACTTGATGAAGCTCGACGCGCCCATGTTGCGGTCGATGCCGCCCGTCAGCACTGCGTCGTACTCGTGCTCGATGAGCCCGTCGATCGACGCCTCCATCGCGGCCATCGCGGACGCGCACGCCGCGTCGACGACGTAGTTCGGGCCGTGGAGGTTGAAGAGGTTCGCGACCCGACCCGCCATGCAGTTGCCGAGCTCGCCCGGCATCGTGTCCTCGGTCACCGAGGGAAGCCAGTGCTCGAAGCGGCCGCGAAGCTCCCGCTCGATCGCCGCGCGGACCTCGGGCTCCAGCGCGCCGAACGACGGCGAACGCTCGAGCTCCCGCGCGAGCTCGGGGAACATGACACGCAGCGACGTGAGGTAGTGCTTCTCGCCGCTCATCGCGTTGCCCAGCACGACCGCGGTGCGCTCGAGGTCGAGCGGGCGCTCCGGCCAGCCGGCGTCGAGCAGCGCCATCCGCGAGCAGGCCAGCGCCCACTTCTGCGCGTCGTCCATCCCGTCGGCGACCTTGGGCGGGATCGGCAGTCCCCAGCCGAACGGGTCCCACTCCCAATCGCGCACCCAGCCGCCGATCTTCGAGTACGTGCGCTCGGGCGCACGCGGGTCGGCGTCGTAGTAGAGCGCCGGATCCCAGCGGGCGGGGTCGACATCTGAGATCGCGTAGTGGCCGGCGGCGATGTTGTCCCAGAACGCGGCGGCGTCCGGCGCGCCCGGGAGGATCGCGCCGATCCCGCAGATCGCCACCGGCGGGGTCACGCCGCGGCCCTCCCGTAGATGGCGTCGGCGACGTGCTGGAGGTCGTCGAGGCGGCCCTCCTGCGCCCCCGCTATCGCGTCGAAGGCGCGCACGCGCAGGCCGGCCCAGCGCAGCGCTTCGGCGGCCACGTCGAGCGCGACCTCGCGCGCGTTCGCGCGGGTGATGGCCGCCAGCGCGGCAGGGTCGAAGCGTCGGTCGCACTTCTCCAGGAGCGTCCCCGAGGCGGCGCGCGCAGCGCGCCGCACGAGCGCGGCGGAGCCTTCGACCTCGGCCATCGTGCGGCCGAGGCGCAGCAGCACGTGCTGGTGGCGTGTCAGGCGATCCGTCCGGCACGCCTCGAGCAGCTCGGCGAGCGCGTCGTGCGCGAGGGCCGCGATCTCGGCCCCCGGCCCCTCGAGCGCCCGGCCGAGGTCGCGGTAGCGCTCGCCGTGCGTCTTGAGGTGCTCCTGCCAGCGGCCGCGGGAGATCGTCATCTCCATGATCTCCGAGGTGCCCTCGTAGATGCGCGTGATGCGCACGTCGCGCTTGATCTTCTCGACCATGTACTCGTGGGTGTAGCCGTAGCCGCCGTGGGCCTGGATGGCGGCGTCGGCGGCGGCGTCGCCGGCCTCGGTCGCGAGGTACTTGGCGATCGCGCCCTCGACGTTGAGCGAGCCCTCGCCGGCATCGATCCGCTCGGCCGTCTCCTCGGTGGCCGCGCGCGCGGCCTCCAGCGCGATCGCGTGCGGAACGATCAGCTTGTGGGTGTAGCCCTCCTTGGTGGCGAGCGGACCGCCGGCCTGCACGCGCTCCTGCGAGTACGCGATCGCGCGGTCGAGCGCCGCCCAGCCGGCCCCGAGGCCGAATGCCGCGACCATCAGCCGGGTGTAGCCGAAGACCTGCTGGGCCTGGACGAGGCCCTGCCCCTCGACGCCACCTACGAGCCGGTCGGGACCGACCTGCACCTCGTCGAGGAACAGCGCTGCCGTGTTCGACAGGCGGATGCCGTGCTTGTCCTCGCCCGCGCCGTGGGTGAAGCCGTCCATCCCGGCGTCAACGACGAACCAGCTCGGCCCGCCCGGGGCGAGCGCCAGGATCGTGGCGCGCTCGGCGACCCCGCCGTTGGAGATCCACTGCTTGGCGCCCGTGATCCGGTATCCGCCGCCGTCCGGCTTGGCGACCGTCTTCAGTGCGCCGAGGTCGCTTCCTGCGTCGGGCTCGGTGGCGCCGTACGCGAACAGGACCCCCTGCTCGGCGATCTCCGACATCCAGCGGCGCTTCTGCTCCTCGGTCCCCCCGACCGTGATCGGGTCCGAGCCGAGGAACGTCGCGAGCACCGCCGTCGCGATCCCGAGGTCGATCCGCCCCATCCGCTCGCACACCCGGTACACGTCGAACGCGCCCGCACCCATCCCGCCGTACTCGACGGGGACGAACAACAGCTGGACGCCGAGGTCCTCGCCGCACATGCGGCGCACGAGCTGCTCGGGGAACTCGTCACGCTCGTCGAGCGCGATCAGGAGTTCGTCCGGCAGCTCGCGCCTGGCGAATTCATCGATCGACTCCAGCGTGAACTCGAGGGTCTCGACATCGATCCCGGCCACTTCGGTGCTCGACATGACGGAACTCTAACGAAGCCGAATGCGCCCCGGCCCGCTGCCCGTTTCAGCGCTCGCCCATCGCCGCCATGGCGGACGTGGTGGGCGCCCGCCCGGCGGCCGACTGCCCCGCGATCCAGACCAGCGTCGGGCGCCCGGTCCGCGGGTCGAACGCCAGTGCCTCGCCGGCGACCGGCGCCGTGCCCGTGCCGAGCGCCTCGGGCGTCCCGAAGGCGCCCGCGGCTGACCCCAGCGCGACGAACGGGCCGGCCGCGGTCTCGACGGCGCCCGAGGTGAGCGCCAGCGCCGGCTGCCCGGCGGGACCGACGGCGAGGTCGCCCATGGCCCAGTCCTGCCCGGCGGGCGTCGCCTGCTGCGCGCCGCGGAAGCCGGCGCCGGTCGCCGTCGCCACCTGCACCCGCAGGTGGGCGCCGTCCCAGCTCGTCCACGACGCGATCGCGCCGCGGCGCAGGAGCGCGAGCCGCACGGCGAAGTGCGCCGGGAGCGTGAACAGGTCGTTCGGCCAGATGCCGTGGTCCAGCGTCCTCGTCGTGATTCGCGTCGAGCCGGCGGGCAGCACGGCCGCGCTCACGTCGCGCGTGTCGAGCGACGCACCCGCCGCGCGGCCCGTCCAGAGCAGGTACGAGGTCCCGTCCGGCGCCGTCGACAGCGCAAGCGAGGTGACCACCCCGGCCGAAACCCGGCGCACGCGATCCCAGACGCCCGAGGGCGATCGCATCTGCACGGCGATCGCGTGTCCGGTCCTCCAGGCGAGGACGATGCCGCCATGGGCGTCGACGGCTGAGGCGATCGACTGGGTGGAGACATGGTGGGCGAGCGTCGCGAGCGGCCCGAACGACGCTCCCGGGCGCCGCACCGCGACACGGACGGACGCGCTCACCGGGCGCTCGCATCGGCCCCGTGTGTCACGCTCGATCCCGAGCCAGGCGACGACGGTCAGTCCCCGCGCGTCGCCGGCGAGCGTGACCGCCGGCGGCTCGGTGTGCGAGTAGACCGTCCATGCAGTCTGCCCCGGCGCAAATGTGCCGTCCACCTTGCCGAAGCGCGGCGTCAGGGCGAAGCGGGTCGCGAGGCCGCAGGCCGGGCCGAGCCGCCGCTGCTGGATCGCGACCACGCCGCCCGCAGCATCGACGACCGGCGCCGGCGGCGCACCTTCGAGCACCTCCTCGCCGGTGTCGGGAGCGACGCGCTGCGGCCGGAATCTGCTCGCCGCCGGCGGGCGGCTCGCCGACCGGTGACCCCCCAGCCGGTCAGCCCACGCCGCGAACGCCCAGCCGCGGGCGTCGAAGGCGAGCGTCGGGGTCCCGGACGGGGCTCCGGACGCGGAGGAGAGCATCTGGGGTGCGGTCCATCCCGCGCCGCGCGCGGCGGCCGGCGCGAGCACCGCCACAGCGGCTACGGCGGCGATGGTCGCCGTGCGCACGGACATGGCGTGATGGTGACGGCGGCAGCAACGGGGCACATCGGTAGAAACGCGACGAGCACGCTGGAGTTGTGGGGCCCTCCCCCGTGACCGCGAAGCCGTCATCGTCAGGCGGCGTCGCGCTGCGTGACGGCGGGCTGCGGTACGCCGAGCCAGCGCGCGAGGTCGAGCGCGAGCCCGACCTCGACGCTGCGCCCCGCCAGCGGCGCGGGCAGCAGCGCCTGCGCGCGCTGCAGCCGGTGCAGGACGGTGTTGCGGTGGGCGAAGAGCGCCCGCGCGGCGCGCGTGGCGTTGCACTCCTCGCGCAGGTAGACGCGCAGCGTCTCGCGCAGCTGTTCGTCGGCCGCCGCCAGGTCACCGAGCGTGCGCGCCGCGAACTCCAGCGCGCGCTCCTCGTCGGCGGCGGCGAGCGCCACGGCGCGGACATCGCCGTAGCGGGCGATCCGCGGCGCGGGCCGCGCGCGATGCATGAGCCGCTGGGTCGCCAGGGCATCCAGGTACGCGCGCCGGAAGCCCTCGACCCCCGCCCCGACGGAGCCGACGGCGACCCGCACCGCGGGCACACCGGCCAGCGCCGCCTCGAGGTCCGCGGGGTCCGGATCGGCGCTCGCCGCGCACCACATCCACAGCGACGAGGCGCCGACGACGACCGTCAGCGCGCGCGGCGCTCCGGCGGCGCGCGCGAGGCGCTCGGCGAGCGTCCCGAGCTCCCCCTCGTCGGCGGCTCCGGGCGGGGCCCAGAGGATCGCCGCCAGATGGCGGCGTCCCAGGTCGTAGCCGAGCCGCGCGCTCGCGCGCTCTTCGGGGATCGGCGCGCCCTCCAGCAGCAGGTTCACCGTCGCGAGGCGCTCGGCGTGAGTGCCGCTCGTGAGCTGCTCGCGCTCGAGATCGACCTGCGCGTTGATGCCGGCGAGCGTCTCCTCGACGAAGGTGAAGATCGATCGCGCGCTGACGTCGAGCAGCTCACGCAGCTCCTCGGGGTCGGAGGTCAGCTCGAACGCGACCGCCATCCAGTGGCGCCAGACGACGTTCTGGCCCGCGCGATAGACGTCGACCCCGGCGCGGTCCAGGCCGCGGCGCACGAGATCCCGGGCGAGGCCGAGCGTCTCCGAGTCGACGTTGGGCGCGACGCGCGCTCCGGGGTCGCGCAGCGTGGAGGTCGCCCAGTGCAGGATGTTGGCCCGGTCGGTGGCGCGCATCGCCTCGGCAAGCGCGGGGTCCCGCTCTGCGAGCGGGGCCGCGGACGCCAGCACCGCCTCGTCGACCGCGCTGAAGATGTCGCCGCGGTCCATGAGCCGCCGCACTCCCGCGACGAGGAGCTCCGCGCAGCGCGGCGACGGGGGCTCCCAGGCGGTCATGGGCGCACGGTAGCGCGACCAGGTGCGACTTGCACACCGAAAGTGCACATATCGGTGCAGCTTGCCCTTGTGGCCCGGCCAGCGACCCGGGAGGATGGGTGCCCACCGTCCACCCAGGAGCCGCATCCGCCATGGCCACCGTCACAGCCCTTCGCCCGCAGACCCACGCCGAGCACGTCGACATGGTCATCGTGGGCGCCGGCATCTCCGGGATCGGCATGGCCTACTACCTGCAGCGCGACCTGCCGGGCAAGACGTACACGATCCTCGAGGGCCGCGACCGCGTGGGCGGCACGTGGGACCTGTTCCGCTACCCGGGCATCCGCTCGGACTCCGACCTGCACACCTACGGCTTCGCCTTCAAGCCGTGGACCGACGAGCAGTCGATCGCCGACGGCCCCGCGATCCTGCGCTACATCGACGAGACCGTCGCCGAGAACGGCATCGACCGCCGCATCCGCCTCGGCCACCACGTCGAGCGCGCGACCTGGTCGACCGAGGACGCGCGGTGGACCGTCGAGGCCACGCGCAAGGACACCGGCGAGCCGGTGACGCTCACCTGCTCGTGGCTGTTCTGCGCCGCCGGCTACTACCGCTACGAGCAGGGGTACCTCCCGCAGTTCGAGGGTGCCGAGCGCTTTGGGGGGAAGATCGTCCATCCGCAGCACTGGCCCCAGGACCTCGACTACAGCGGCAAGCGCGTCGTCGTCATCGGGAGCGGCGCGACGGCCGTCACGCTCGTGCCGGCGATGACGGACACGGCGGCGCACGTGACGATGCTCCAGCGCTCGCCCACATACGTCGTTTCGCTTCCCGAGAAGGACCCGGTCGCCAACGTCCTCAAGCGCATCCTTCCCCCGAAGCAGGCCTACGCGATCACCCGGCGCAAGAACATCTGGCTGCAGAAGACCGTCTACCGCCTCTCCCAGGATCGCCCGGAGCTCGTCAAGCGCATGATCCGCCGGGGCGTGCGGCGGCGCCTGCCCGAGGGCTACGACATCGACACGCACTTCACGCCCACCTACAAGCCGTGGGACCAGCGCATGTGCGCCGTGCCGGACGGCGACCTCTTCGAGGCGATCTCGAGCGGCCGCGCGTCGGTGGTGACCGACCACATCGACACGTTCACCGAGAACGGGATCCTGCTGAAGAGCGGTCGCGAGCTCGAGGCGGACATCATCGTCACCGCCACGGGCCTGGACCTGCAGCTGTTCGGCGGCATGCAGATCGCCGTCGACGGCGAGCCGCTCGTCCCGCACGACCACTTCGCCTACAAGGGCTTCATGCTCAGCGACGTCCCGAACCTCGCGTTCGCGGTCGGCTACACGAACTCGTCGTGGACGCTGAAGGTGGACCTCGTCTGCGAGTTCCTGTGTCGCCTCATCGTCCACATGGACGCCCGCGGGGCGACGATCGCCACGCCGGTCAACGACGACCCGCAGATGGGCGCCAGGCCACTGCTCGACTTCGGCGCGGGGTACGTGCAGCGCGCGATCGACCGGTTCCCCGTGCAGGGAACGAAGGCGCCCTGGACGGTGACGATGGCCTATGCGGCCGACGTCGAGCGCCTGCGCCACGGTGTCGTCGACGACGGCATCCTGCGCTTCAGCGGCGTGCGCGAGCGCGGCGCCCTCGCGGCCTGAGCGCGCGCGAGCCTCACTCGACGAGCGGGCCGGCGACCTGCACCGCGGCGAAGCCGCTCGCGCTCGCTGCCGCGCCGCGCGTGCCGAGGAAGGCGGCCTGGAAGCGGAAGCGCCCCACGGCCGGCGGCGTGAACGCGACGGACGCGTGGCCGGCCGACGCCGTCACGCGCCACTGGCGCACGTAGAGCCAGCCGAACAGCGGGTCGAAGCGCTCGGCGATCACCCGAACGGGCCCATTCGCTGCGGGCGCGACCTGGACGCTGACCGGCACCGTCGCCCCCGGGGCGGAGCTGCGCGGCACGCCGACGCGGGTCCGCGTTATCGCCCGTGAGACGCGCGTGAGCGTGTAGGGCTCCTGCTGGTTCTCGAAGGCGAGCACGGCCGCGAAGTAGCGGCCAGGGCGCAGCGTGCGGTCGACCCGGCCGTCCGACGAGGAGGCGACGATCCGGCCACGGTCGTTGCGCACCGTCAGCTCGAGGTCGTCCCCGGCGGCGAGCCTCAGCGACAGCTCGCTGCGCCGCTTGACGTCGAAGCGGTAGAGGTCCACGACGTCCAGGCGCCGGCCGTCGACCTTGCCGTGGGCCGTCGCGAAGTTGCGCAGGAAGACCCCGGGCGCACTGTCGTCGCCGAGCGCGCGACCGACCTGCAGGTGGTAGCGCTGCACGCCGCGCACGCCGTGGGGCGCGGTGACGAGCAGGCTGTAGCGACCGCCCTCCCCACTTGGGGGCGTGAACAGGCCGTAGCCGGAGCACCCGAGGCGGTCGGCGACCGGATCATCGAAGCTCCGCGCGCCGGGTCCGTACAGCTCGAGGCTCGCGCAGCCGGACCCGGCGAGCGCGAGGTTGATCCGGTAGGTCACGCCGGTGTGCAGGGTCACGCGGTAGGCGTCCTGGCGATCCTGGAGCACGTCGACCCCGGCGGCCACCCCTTTCGCCGGCAGCGGCGGGCCGGGGAACGTCGGCGGCGGCTCGGGCAGGAAGACGTCGAGCCGGAACGTGCCGCTCGCCGAGTTCGCCCGCTCGGCCACGCGGATCAGGTAGGACTCGCCGGCCTTCACGCGGAAGCTCACCTCGGACCGGCCCTTCGTGTCGGTCTCGTCGCACTCCAGCGCCGTCGTCTGGGAGCGCTGGCGCAGGTAGGTGTCGACCACCGCGTCGAGGTCGCCGCTCGCCTGCAGCCGCACGCTGATGCGCCCGTCGCGGGGTGCCTTGACGAGGTACCAGACCGAGTCCTTCGAGCCCGACGAGCACTGCGAGGCGGGCTCGGTGGGCTCGAGCGTCGCCCCCTGCGTCGTCCCGTCCACGCTGGCGGGGAGCGTCAGCACGCGGGCCGCAGCGCGGTCATCGTTCGACGGCGCGGCGGCCTGGGCGACGGGCGCGGTGATGAGCAGCATCAGGAGGGCCGCGGCCGTGGCCACCGGCGTGATGCGCAGGACCATGCGGCGATCCTACGCCGGAAAGCGGTCGGTGTCTGCCTCCTCAGCGGCGCCGGACGGTGAGGCTGACCTTCGTGCCCGCCGGGAGCACGCGTCCGGCGCGCCGGCTCTGGGCGACGACGACGGGCCTGCCGCTGCGCCGGCCGCGCCGGCGCACTGTGCCGACGCGGCAGCCCGCTCGCGTCAGCCGCGTCCGGGCGCTCGTCACGGTGCGCCCGACCAGCCTGGGTACGACGCAGCGTCGCGTCGCCGTGCCGCCACCCGGCGTGGCGGCGACCGGCGGCGTGACGGTCGCGGCCGCCGGCGCGTCGCTGGTGGCTGGTGCGCTGCCGGCGGGTGCGGCGCCGGCCCCCTTGGCCGGCGCAGCGGACACGGCTGGCGCGCCGAGGTTCCACAGGCTCGCGTGCGAGCTGCGGACCACGAGCACGAGGTCGTCGCCGCTCGTCGTGCGCGAGGCCACGCACGGGTCGGGCGCCGCTCCGGCGCCGGCGCAGCCCGCGACGCGCGCGCCGTCGCGGAACACCGCGACGTCCGCGGGCGCCGGCCCGACGGGCAGCAGCGAGCCGTCCACGCGGAACGTCAGGGTCAGCGGTTCGGCCGCGGTCGCCGGCGGTGCGCTGACCTGCAGCTCGCGGCCCAGGAACGTCCAGCCGTCCGGCGGCGGCGCGCTCACCGGAGCGGTCGTGATGCTGACGGCGCCGGCGCCGGGGGTGGCGACCGTCGCCGTGAGCGGGTCCTGCGGCGTGGCCTCGCCGCCCGCGGGGAGCGATGAGACGCTGCCGCCGGCCAGCGCTTCGCCGCTCGTCGTGACAGGCCCGGTCCAGGCCGGGTCGACGGTCCAGGTCCGCGTCACGGGCGTCGGATCGGTGTTGCCGGCGACGTCGCTCGCGCGCACCGCGAAGGTGTGTGAGCCCGCGGTGAGCGTGCCGAGCGACACCGGCGAGCTGCACGCCGAGAACGGCGCGCCGTCCAGCGAGCACGCGAACGACACCGCATCCGGCTCGCCCGCGAACGCGACGAGCGCCGTGGCCGCCTGGGTCGTCCCCGACGGTGCGGCGACGATCAGCGTCTCCGGCGCAACGCTGTCGACCGTCACGCTCCGGGCGGCCGACGGGTCAGAGGTGTTCCCGGCGGCGTCCGTGGCCGTCGCCGTGTAGGCGTGGGTGCCCTGCGGAACGTCGGTGAGCGTCACGGACCAGAGGCCCGCGCCGTCGGCCGCCCCCGTCCCGGTGCTCCCCTTGCCGTCGGAGACCTCGACCTGGCTGTGCGCCTCGGCGGTCCCGGAGAGCACGATGGTCGTCGAGGCGCTCGAGCTGCCGTCCGGCGGCGACTGGATCAGCGGGGGCGCGGGCGGCGTGGTGTCCGGTGGCGCGGGCGGTCCGTGGATGACGTCCCGGATCGTCTCGACGGCCACCCGTCCGCTCCTGACCTCGCCCGCGAGCCAGTCGAGGAGCGTGCCGAGCGTCGACGGGCTGATGGCGCAGCCGCTGTCGCAGACCTGGTGGATCACGATCTGCGCCCAGCCGCCGGCGGCCTCGGCGTTCGTCACGACGGTCTCAAGCTGCTGGAGGGTCTGGTCGCTGAACCCGACGACGGTCGTCGCGTAGGGGTCGCGCGGCGGGATCGTCTCCGTGCACGGGCTCGGGCAGTCCGCGCCGTACCACAGCGTCGTGCGCGCGCTGTCGTACCCGCAGTCGTGGACGATCTGCTCGACCTGGGCGTTGAAGTCGGCCTTCTGCCCATACGGATAGGCGAAGTCGGTGACCTGGAAGCCCTGGGCCTGCAGCGCTGCGCGGTCGTCGCAGACCTCGTGCTGCGCCACGGCGGCACTGACGCTCGCGAGACTCACGTGGTCCACCGTGTGCCCGCCGATCTCGTTCCCGTCCGCTGCCAGGTCGTGGAGCTGGGACCAGGTCATGTAGCCGCTGCTTCCCACGCTCCCGCTGATGATGAAGAACGTCGCGTGCATGCCGTGGGCGGCGAGCATCGACCGCGCCGCGTACTGGTTGGCGTAGCCGTCGTCGAATCCGAGCGAGACGATCGTCTGCCCGCTCGCGATCCCCGCCCAGCCCGCCTGGGCGGCGTACGCTGCGAGCACCGCGAGCGTGAGGACGGCGAGCCGCCGGCTCCGTATGCGCTTCCCCGAACGGACGACGATGGGACGAGGGTAGGGCGAGGCGCCGGCGCCCACAACGGGCACGTGCGTCCAGCGGCCATCGCGCGCCGTCCACCGTGGGTGGACGGCGCGCCACCCGGGGCCGTTGCTGGGGCGTCTCGAGGCACAGGCCACGAGATCTTCACGTCGGCGACGCCGCCAAGCGCAAGGGTTGCGCGCCGTGAGCTGTGACGCGAGCCAGCCGCCCTGCGCCTGGGGCCCCCCGCCGCCCCAGCCCGGACCGCTGCGCTCGCCGCTGCGCTTCGCCGCCGCGGCGTGCGCGGCGACCGCGGCACTCGTGCACACCCTCGTCATGGAGGACCACTTCGAAAGCGCCCGCTACCTGGGCGTGCTGTTCGCGCTGTACGCGCTCGTCTGCGCCGGGGTCGCCCTCCTGCTCGCGCGCCGCGACACGCGCGTGGTCTGGCAGATCGCCGCCGGCTCGTCGCTGCTGGCGATCGCCGCCTACGCGTGGAGCCGTGCGGTCGGGCTCCCGCAGATCGACGACGATGTCGGCAACTGGGCCGAGCCGCTGGGGATCGTCGCGCTCACGGCCGAGGGCACGCTCGTCGCGTTGGCGCTCGGCGCGCTGCGCCACTGGCGGGCCGAGGGGCGCCTTCGCGGACACTCACCGGTGCTCGCGGGCACGCTCGCTCTCGCGCTCGGGCTGAGCGGCACCGCCCTCGCCGCCGGCGCTCCGGGCGGCGAGCACCCGGCTCGCAGCGCCGCGATGGCCGGGATGCCCGGCATGACAGCGGATGCCCAGGGGGCCGACGCCCACTGGGCGGCTACGCAGGGCGCGCCGTTCCACAGCGACGGGGTGACGCGGACCTACTACATCAGCGCCGACCCGGTGGTCTGGAACTACGCCCCCGACGGGCGCAACGACACCACCGGGAAGCCGTTCGACGAGGTCGCGGACACCTACGTCCGGTCCGGTCCCGGACGAATCGGCTCGAGCTACCTCAAGTGCCTGTACCGCGGCTACACCGACGCGAGCTTCACCCGCCTGCAGCCACACCCGGCGGACGAGCAGTACCTCGGGATCCTCGGGCCGGTGATCCGCGCCGAGGTCGGCGACACGATCAAGGTCGTCTTCCGCAACACGTGCCCGTTCCCTGCCAGCGTGCATCCACACGGCGTCTTCTACGAGAAGGACAGCGAGGGCGCCCCCTACGACGACGGCACCTCAGGGCCGGACAAGAGCGATGACGCCGTACCCACAGGCGGGCGCCACACGTACGTCTGGGAGGTCCCCGAGCGTGCCGGACCCGGCCCGGGTGACGGCTCGTCGGTGATGTGGATGTACCACTCGCACACCGACGAGGTCGCCGACACGTACGCGGGCCTCATGGGGCCGATGGAGATCACGGCGCAGGGAATGGCTCGCCCGGATGGCGGCCCGAAGGACGTCGACCGCGAGTTCTTCGAGCTGTTCTCGGTGATGAACGAGAACAACAGCCCCTTCCTGCACGAGAACCTGCGGCGCTTCGCCCAGGCGCCGTACCCGAACCCCGACGACGAGGAGTTCCAGGAGTCCAACCTCATGCACTCGATCAACGGCTACGTCTTCGGCAACCAGCCGCTGGTGACGATGCGCCGTGGCGAGCGGGTGCGCTGGTACGTCATGAGCATGGGAACCGAGGTCGACCTGCACACCCCCCACTGGCACGGGAACACCGTGCTCGTGAGCGGCATGCGGATGGACACGGTCAGCCTGCTGCCGGCGAGCATGGTCGTGGCGGACATGGTCCCCGACGACCCGGGCACCTGGCTCTTCCACTGCCACGTGAACGACCATCTGATCGCGGGCATGATCACGCGCTACCGGGTGCTTCCGTAGCGTGGCATCGCCAGACGACCTGCGGCTTCTCGATGCTCATGCCCGCCCGCGGGCGTCGAGCACCTCGTTGACGAGCGCGTCGGCCTCGGCGTTCTGCTCGCGACGCACGGTGCGCACGACCCAGTGCTCGAAGCCGCGCAGCGCTTCCAGCGCCTCGGCGTGCAGCGGCCGCATGTCGGCGTGCTTGACCTTGTACTGCCCGTTGATCTGCTTGGCGATCAGCTCGGAGTCGTTGACGATCTCGACCTCCGTGGCCCCCAGCTCGCGCGCACGGCGCGCGCCAAGGATCACGGCGCGGTACTCGGCGACGTTGTTCGTCGCGATGCCGAGCAGCTCGCCCTCGCGATCGACGACGTCGCCGTCGGGCGTCGAGAGCACGACCGCGGCGGCCGCCAGCCCCGGGTTCCCACGCGAGCCGCCGTCGACGTGGACGACCAGCTTCACGCGGCGCTGGGCGCGTCCGGGTCGCCGAACAGCGGCGGGTGGTCACCCACCGCCCGGGCCCGGCGGCGCCGGCGGAACTCGGATTCGTCGGTCACGGGCGGCCCACCCGACTTGCGGCCGGCGCGGCGCCGGTCGATGATCACGGTGACCTCGGGGTCGTCGGCATAGTAGGCGACGAGCTTGTCGTAGAGCTCGTCGGCGAGCTCCTCGGGGACGACGCTGTAGATCACGGCGGGGACTGTACTCCTCGCGCCGCCCGGCGCCTGAATGCCGCCGTTCAGGGCGCTCAGGCCTGCTGGACGGCGCCGTGCAGCGCCCCCTGCTCATCGGCGATCGCGTTGGGCGTGCGATCCTCGCTCTGGAGCTCGTCCAGCTCGTAGCCCTGGCCGGTCGCGCGCACGCCGGCATCCTCGTCGGCGAGGTCGACCTCGAAGCGGTACCAGGAGATCTCCCAGGCGACGACGATCGTGACGATGCTGCCCTCGGTCGGCGACGGCCGGACGCTCACCAGCGGGGCGCCGAGCGTCCTCGCGACGCCGGCGATCGTGCGGCAGTGGTGGCTCGTGTTGAACAGCTCGATCGCCCGCACGATCTTCATGTCCGCGTTGGTCGGGATCGCGTGCACGAAGCGATCCTCCCGGTACATCGGGGGCTCCTCGACGACGCCGGTCGACGTGACCACGCGCTCGGGCTCCGGGTCGGGCTCCGGATCCGGGTACTCCTCCTCGAGCGCGTCCAGCAGCCCCTCGGCCTCCTCGGGAACGAGCAGCTCCGCGCTGTCCTCGCGCCGCCGGCGCAGGCGCTCGATGAACGAGACCCCACCGCCGCCGGAGCGCCAGCCGCCGCGCCCGCGCGCGGGGGCAGCGTCGGCGCCCTCGCGGATCCAGCCCTCGTGGACCGCGCGGGGGATGCACAGCTCGCAGACCAGGCGCCGCTCGCCGTCGTGCAGGAAGACGTCCGGCTGCTCGCCGCGCAGCAGCGTGCGTCCGCAGATCGCGCACTGCGTGGGCTCCTGCATCGTGTTGATCTGCCGCGGCGTCACGACACAGCAGGGTACCGCCGTCGGGCGTTCCGATCCGGGCTGCTAGGCGTGGACGGCCTCCTCGCCCGAGCTCACGACCTTCTGCGCGAGATGCGCGGGGACCTCGTCGTAGCGCAGCAACTCCATCGTGTAGTCCCCGCGGCCGCCGGTGATCGAGCGCAGATCGGGGGCGTAGGTGAGCATCTCGGACATCGGCACCTCGGCCTTGACCTCGCTCATCCCGCCGACGGCGTCCATGCCCAGCGGATGGCCGCGACGTGAGTTCAGATCGCCGATCACGTCACCGACGCAGTCGTCGGGCACCGACAGCGTGACGAGCATCACGGGCTCGAGCAGCGCTGGGTCGGCCTTCTCGAGCGCCTCGCGCATCGCGATCGAGCCGGCGGTCTTGAACGCCATCTCCGAGGAGTCGACGGTGTGGTAGGAGCCGTCGGTGAGCCGCACGCGCACGCCCTTGACCGGATAGCCGGCCACCGCCCCGTGCTGCATCGCCTCGCGCACGCCCTTCTCGACGGCGGGGATGAAGCTGTTCGGGATGACGCCGCCCTTGATCTCGTCGACGAACTCGAACTCCTCGTCCTCCAGCGGCTCGATCGCGATGTGGCAGTCGCCGAACTGACCGCGCCCGCCGCTCTGCTTCTTGTGGCGCCCGTGCGCCGTGGCGGGCCGGCGGATCGTCTCCTGGTAGGGCACCCGCGGCGGCTTGAGCGTCACCTCGGCGCCGAAGCGCGACTTCAGCCGGTCGACGATCACCTCGACATGCACCTGCGAGAGGCCCGCGACGATCTGGTCGCCGGTCTGCGGGTCGCGATGCAGGTCGATCGTCGGGTCCTCCTCCTGCAGGCGGCGCAGCGCGGTGAAGACCTTGTCCTCGTCGCCCTTCGTGCGCGCCTCGATCGCGAACGCCATCACCGGCTGGGGCAGGTCGACGGCGGGCATCGCGATCGGTTCGTCGCGATCGGCGAGCCAGTCGCCCGCGCGCGTCTCCTTGAGCTTGGCGACCGCCCCGATGTCGCCGGGGCCGAAGGCATCGGCGCTCGCCGACTCCTTGCCGCGCGAGATGAGCAGCTGGCCGACCCGCTCCTTGGCGTGCGCGCGCGTGTTCAGCACCTGGCTGTCCGGGCGCATCACGCCCTGGTAGACGCGGAAGAGGTTGATCCGCCCGGCGAACGGGTCGGCGCGAGTCTTGAAGACGTAGGCGTACAGCGGCTCGTCCTCGGCGGGCGTGAGCGTGACCTCGGGGAGCTCGAGGGCGCCGTGCTTGACCGGCGAGGGCAGGTCCTCCTCGATCGCGTCGAGCAGCCGGTTGGTGCCGAGGTTCTTCGTCGCCACGCCGCAGACGACGGGGAAGATGCCGCCGTGGTTCGTGCCGTCCTTCAGCGCGGTGACGATCTCCTCATGCGAGATCTCCTCGCCCTCCAGGTAGCGCTCCATGAGCGCGTCTGAGACCTCGGCGACCTCGTCCATGAGCTTCTCGCGGTACTCCTGCGCGAGCTCGGCGAGGTCGTCGGGGATCGGGATCTCGCGGCAGTTGTCGCGCTCGGCGCTGACGTACTCGTACGCCCTCATGTCGACGAGGTCGATCACGCCGCGGACCTCGTGCTCGGCGCCGATCGGGATCTCGGTGGCGACGACGTGCGGGCCGAACGCGGCCTTGAGCTGCTCGAGCGTGCGGAAGAAGTCGGCGCGCTCGCGGTCGAGCATGTTCACGAAGACCATGCGCGCGAGGTCGAGCTCGGCGGCGCGCTGCCACAGGCGGCTCGTCGTCACCTCCACGCCCATGACGGCGTTGACGACGAAGATCGCCGACTCGCAGACGCGCAGCACGCCGAGCGCGTCGGCGACGAAGCTCGGCTCGCCGGGCGTGTCGATCAGGTTGATCTTGCGCTCGTCCCACTCAAACGAGCTCAGGTGCGCGCTGATCGACATCTGGCGGGCCTGCTCGTCCGCGTCGTCGTCGGAGATCGTCGTGCCGTCGACGACGGACCCGAGGCGGTTGGTGACCCCCGCCTGGTAGAGCAGCGCCTCGTGCAGCGAGGTCTTGCCACTCCCGCGGTGGCCGACAAGGGCGACATTGCGGATGCGGTCCGCCTTGTGCATGCCTGCATTCCTCTCCTCGAACTGTGCGGTCCGGCGACCTTATCGCCGCACCGCGTGCGCGGCCAGCGCGACGGGGGGTCAGGTGATGAGCGCCACGAAGCGGGGGTCGCTGCGCACCGCGTCGAGGTCGGTGTCCCCGCGCGCCCATTCGCGGACCTCGTCGCCGCCGAGCTCGACGGCCCGGCTGAGGGCCCCGATGGCGGCGTCGGGGTTGCCGGCCAGCGCCTCCATGCACGCGAGGTTGTAGGGCAGCCAGCGGTTGTCGGGCAGCGCCGCCATCGCCTCCTGGAAGATCTCGCGCCCGCGCCGGGTGTCGGTCTTCGCCGCGCCCAGGCCGCGGAACGCCCACTCCCAGGCGGAGACCTCGTACGCGCGGTCGGCCCACCCACCGATCGCCAGCACGGTCGTCCCGACCTCGCGCGCGGTCGCGTGCCGGTGGACCGAGGGATCGGGCACGAAGACGCAGGTGCCGGTCGGCGCGTCGAGGCTCGCGCCGTCGAGCGTGAAGGTCGCGTGCCCGGCCACGACGACGTACAGCTCCTCGTGGCCGAGGTCCTTCTCGTCGTGCGACTCGACGACGTCCTGCCCGACCTGCGAGGCGGTGTAGGCGTTGACGCCGAAGGCACGCACGCCGAGCTCGTGGCGCAGCGGGCGCCAGGTGAGCGTGCCGACGCTGGGGAGCGCCTCGACCTCGTCGATCTTGACGGCCTTCCAGCGCGGCGCGGACATCAGTCGGCGGTGAGCCGCCCGCGCAGGCGAAGGACGGCCTTCGTATGCAGCTGCGAGACGCGCGACTCGGTCACACCCAGGACCTCGCCGATCTCGCGGAGCGTCAGGTTCTCGTAGTAGTAGAGGGCGATCACGAGCTTCTCGCGCTCGGGCAGGCGCGCGATCGCCTCCGCGACGCGGTCGCGCAGGTCGGTCTGGTCCATCATCGCCGAGGGGTCCGGCGCGTTC
This sequence comes from Solirubrobacteraceae bacterium, assembly GCA_035542555.1. GTDB lineage: Bacteria > Actinomycetota > Thermoleophilia > Solirubrobacterales > Solirubrobacteraceae > F1-60-MAGs163. Next base: position 31,896 of record DATKLF010000010.1, read on the forward strand.
TGGTCCTGGAGCGTGTCGAGCAGCGAGACCTGGTCGCCGCTCGCGTCGCCGACCGACCAGAGCTCGTCGAGCGCGGCGATCGAGGAGTTGGAGATCTGCAGGAGCGCGTCCTGGAACTCGCTGAGCCCCATCCCGAGCTCGGCAGCCATCTCCTCGTCGGTCGGCGCGCGCTGGAGCTTGTGCTCGAGCTTCTGGTTGGCCCGCTCGATCTCGCGCGCACGGGCGCGGACCGAGCGCGGGACCCAGTCCTGCGCGCGCAGCTCGTCGATGATCGCGCCCTTGATGCGCGTGATCGCGTAGGTCTCGAACTTGATCTCGCGCTCGAGCTCGAACCGCTCGATCGCGTTGATCAGCCCGATCAGCCCGTAGGAGATGAGGTCGGCCTCCTCCACGTGCGAGGGCAGGCCCGATGCCATCCGCCCGGCGACGTACTTCACGAGCGGCGAGTAGGCCACCACCAGGCGCTCTCGAGCGCGCTCGTCGCCGGTGCCCTTGTACCGGCGCCACATGTCGCGCAGCTCGATCGCCTTGACGTTCGTCTCCATCGCTGATGAGAGCCTATGCGCGCGGGTGGCTGCGGCGGTACGCGGTGCGCAGGCGCGCCGACTCTACCCGAGTGTAGATCTGCGTCGTCGAGATGCTGCTGTGCCCGAGCAGCTCCTGGATCGCGCGCAGGTCCGCACCGCCGTCGAGCAGGTGCGTCGCGAACGAGTGGCGCAGCGCGTGCGGGTGGATCCCGCCCTGGATCGCGGCGGCGCGCGCCCAGACCCGCAGGCGCCGGCGCACGTCGGAGGTCTGCAGGCGCCGGCCGGACTTCGAGAGGAACAGCGCCTGTTCGTCGGTCGCGGTCTCCGCGAGCGCCGGGCGCCCGCGCTCGAGCCAGCGAGCGAGCGCGCGCAGCGCGTGTTCGCCGGCCGGGACGATGCGCGTCTTGCCGCCCTTGCCCTCGACGCGCAGCTCCTCGGCGTCGAAGCCGACGGCGCCGACGTCGAGGTCGACGATCTCCTGCGCGCGCAGCCCGCAGGCGTAGGCGAGCTCGAACATGGCGCGATCGCGCAGCTCGAGCGGGGTCGTCGCCGGAATCCGGTCCAGGAGCGCCACGAGCTCGTCCGGGCGCAGGACGCGCGGCAGGTGCGATCCGCGCTTCGGCGAGGCAACGAGCTCGGCGGGGTTCTGCGTGACGACCCCGTGCTCGCGCAGAGTGCGAAAGCATGCGCGCAGCGAGGCGAGCTTGCGCGCGACGGTGCTCGGGGCGCAGCGGCGCTCGGAGAGCCGCGCGGCGTAGCGGCGCAGCTCGCGCGGGCCGATCGCGGCGGGCTCGAGCCCCGCCTCGCTCGCCCACAGCGCGAACTGGTCCAGGTCGGTGCCGTAGGCGCGCCGCGTCTGCTCGGCGGCCCCGCGCCGGCGCAGGTCCGCGTCCAGCAGACCCAGGGCCTCGTGCCAGGCGCGGCTGAGCGGCGGCTGCGTATCCTCGGCCGCGATGGCGCTGTTCTTCATCGACACGGTCTCAGGTCAGGTCGCCACCCGCCGGCAGCTCATCGAAGCCGGGGTGTGCCCGCCCGACGGCGACCCGCCTGTGCCGTGGCTGCGGATCAAGGGAACGGACGACGCGACAACACTGTGGTACGCGGTCATGCGCCGGCGGGAGCGGGAGATCTTCATCGGCTCACTGGTCTTTCGCCACTCCGACCACCATGCCCTGCTTCTGGAGCGAGGCTGGGAGGAGGTCGCCGTGGAGGAGATCGGTCAGGCGATGTAGACCGGCGTGCCGACCGAGACCTGGTCGTACAGGTTGATCACGTCCGGGATGCGCATGCGCACGCAGCCGTGCGAGGCGGCGCTGCCGAGCGAGCCGTACTCGCTGGGATCCACCCCGTGGATGCCCGCCCCGCCGTCGATGCCCATCCAGCGCGCCTTGATCGGGTCGTCGGGTCCGGGCGGGATGACCTTGCCGGCCAGCGCCCCGGCCCACGCGCTGTTGGGCACGTGCCAGGACGGGTTGACCTGCTTGTCCTGGATGTCGTAGAGCCCCGCGGGGGTCTCGAGCCCCTGGCGTCCGACGGCGATCGTGTAGGTCTTGACCGGCCGCAGGTCCTTGTACAGGCGCAGGGTGAACGCCGCGCGATTGACGATGATCACGGTCGGGTACTTCTTGGCCAGCTGCGAGGTCGTCACCTTGGGCTGGACCTTGTCCATGTGGATCGTGAACGTCCGCTGCGCGGTCGGCGAGAGGATCGCCTCGCGGATGCGCCGGTGCAGCACGCTGGCCGGGACGAGCAAGCCCGCGGCCGACGGGACCGGCTCGACGCCGGCCCCCGAGAACGTGATGCTGGCGTTACGCGGCTTGCGCTCGATCGCGCGGCGCACGCGGTCGAGCAGCCGCACGACCGCGTGGTCGTTGTAGCTCATGCGCGGCTGCAGGTCGACGTTGAGGCTCGAGCCCGTGAGGCCGCGCACCGCGCGGCCCAGGAAGTTGCCCTGCCGGCTACGCGCGATGGCCTCGTCGACGCTGCCGGCGACGTCGGCGGAGATCTGTGCCTCGTGCGCGGTCAGGTGCCAGCGCCGCGCCGCGCGGCGCAGCACGATCGGCCGGCTCAGCGGGTCCAAGAGGTCACGCGTGAGCTTCGCGCTCGCCTGCGAGCGGGTGAGCCCGCCGACGTCGACCCCGCCGACCGTCACACCGTGCGCGATGGTGTCGCGGCGCGCGCTGTCGTAGAGGTAGGCCGCCAGTACGAGCACGCCGGCGACGACGAGCCCGAAGGCGGCGGCGATGACGTAGGAACGGCGCACGTAGAAATCCCTCCGGTACCGGCCGGCAACCTCAGGATAGGACACCGGTCCGCGGCCCGCCACGGCTGCAAGGCCCGTGGCGTCCCACCGGGATTCGGCCTGCGCCGCCCGGTTCCTACCCGTCGGCGATCAGCGCGTCGATCGCCGCCAGCAGGCGAGGGCGAGCGGCGTTCGCCGCCTCGTGCGCGCGCAGCGCCCGCAGGCTCGGTGCGTCGAGCGCGTCGAGGACCGCGACGACCTCTTCGGCCTCGAGCGCATCGAACGCGCTCTCGCGCTCCAGTCGCCTGACTTCTGGCCCGGCCGCCGCCAGTGCACCGCGCACCGCGGGGCTGCGGCGCAGGAACTCCTCGACCTCCCGCTCGTAGCGGTAGGGCTCGCCGGCCCGGCTGCGCAGCGGGCGGTGCTCACGGAGCTTGAGCACCGCCTCGCGCGTGGTGAAGCGGTAGCGATAGCCGGTCGCCTTCAGCGTGCGGTTGTCCAGCGCGCGCCCGAAGCGCAGCTGGCGCAGCATCTCGGGCGGGATGCGGATCCCGAGCGGGCGCAGCGCCGCCGCCGACAGCCCCGTCCCCCACGGGGCGAGGACCGGCGCCGGAAGCTTCCCCAGCAGCCCGGCGACCTCGCTCCAGGCCAGCACGCCGTCGGCGGCGGCGTTGAAGACGCCATGCAGCCCGCCGTTCGCCGCGTGCGCGAGCACGCCGACGACGTCGTCCTCGTGGATGAACTGGCAGCGCGGGTCGAACCCGAGGATCGCGGGCACGGCGGGCAAGCCGAGCACGTCGGTGTGCGAGGTTCGCAGGCCCGGCCCGAGGACGTTGGCGAAGCGCAGCACGGCGACCGCACAGCCGGGATGGCGCTCGGCGTACGCGGCCACCGCCGCCTCGGCCTCGACGATGTCGCGCTCGAGCGCCGTGCGCGGGGGGTGGCGGCGCGCCATGTCCTCGGTGAAGTAGGCGGGATCGTCCTGGTTGCAGCCGTACCAGTGCGCGCTGGACTTGAAGACGAGCGCGGGCGGCGCGTCGGCGCTCGAGCACGCGGCGAGCAGCTCCGCCGTGGCGATGACGTTGTTCTCGTGCGCTGCGCGCGCGCCGGCGAACGCCGAGTCCACCGTCAGCCGCGTGTCGACCACGGTGTCGATCGCGGCCGCGCGCACGATCCGCTCGAGCAGCCGGTGGTGCGGTCCCATGCGCACGAACTCGGTGCGCTCGAGCTCCACCACCGGGTCCTCGCGGTCGACGCCGACGATCGTCTCGATCCCGGGGTCGGCCTCCAGGGCGCGCGCGAGCGCCCCGCCCCAGTGCGTCGCCACGCCGGTGATGAGGATCCTGCGCGCGCCCACGGTGCGCCTCAGCCCAGCCACACCGACCCGCGCGCCGCGAGCATGTCGTCGAGCTCGTCCTGAATGCGCGCGCGCACGTCGTGCGCGACGCTCTGCACGAGCACCTGGTCCTCCCACGGCGCGTCGCCGAGCGTGTCGGTCGCGATCGGCTCCAGGAACCGGATCGTGAACTTCGCGGGGAGGTAGGCAAGCGCGCCGAGCGGCCCGAGCAGCGGGAAGGTGGGCGTGAGCGGCACGGCCGGCAGGCCCGTGAGGCGCTCGAGCACGCGCAGGTGGGCGAACACCGGCTGGGCCTCCTCGGCGCCGACGACGGCGACCGGGACGATCGGCGCGCGCGCCCGCATCGCGGCCTGGGCGAAGCCGCCACGGCCGAAACGCCGCAGGCGGTAGCGGTCCTTGTACAGCTTCGCCGTCCCCATGCGCCCCTCCGGAAAGGTGAGCACGAGCTGCTGCTCGTCCCAGAGCAGCCGCTGCACGTTCGCGGGGTGGGCGGGCACCGCGCCGACCTTCGCCAGCAGCATGCTCAAGCCGGGGTAGCCCTTGAAGACGTGCTCCGCGGTCAGGTACAGCGGGCGCGGCGCGGGATGCTCCTCGCGGATCGCCTTGGCGATCATCAGCGCGTCGGGTGGCAGGGCGCCGGCGTGGTTGGAGACGAGCAGTGCGCCCCCGCGGGCGGGAACGTGCTCGATCCCCTCGACCGCGACGCGGAACCAGAGGCGGTAGAGGAACTCGCCGGCGGTCCGGTCGACCAGCGATTCCACGCGCTCGGAGCGCCCCCAGTCGCTGACGTGGCGCTCGGGCTCGAGCGCGGGCAGCTGGCCACGGAGGTCGACCCGGACGGCCGGCGCGCCCGGCGCCGAACGCCGTGTGGTGCTGGGTCGGTCGGCCACCCGTTCAGTCTGGCAAGTGCGGTGCCTGCGCGCCCACGGCGAGCAGCGGGGCCAGCGCCGTCTCGAGCTCCGGCCAGTCGGCCGCCGAGATCACCGCCCCGCGGTCGCACAGCTCGCGGTTCCACGGATGGACGATGGTGGCGCCGGCGATCCCGTGATCGAGCGCGTCCTGGAGGTTCACCGGGCTGTCGTCGATCAGCACGTCGATCTCGATCTCGCGGCAGCGCGAGATCTTGTCGAACGAGCAGTAGAGGTCGTCGTGCGCGAGGCCGATCGCCCGCAGCCAGCGCTCCGTGGCCGCGTGCGCCTCCTGGGAGCGGTGCGAGGTGATGTGGATGAAGTGGCCGGCGTCGTGCCAGCGGTTGATCGCCTCGACCGCGCCGGGGTAGGGCTCGGCCGTCGCGATCAGCTCGTCGGTGTGGGTCTCGAGCACGCACGCGCGCACCTGCTCGGGCTCGAGCTTCGTGATCCCCCACGTGATCTGGCCCTCGTACGGGAGCACGATGCCGAAGCGGCGCAGGGCGACCGCCGAGAACTGGTCCCAGTAGTGGTGGAGCGTCGAGTCGATGTCGATCGCGATCCGCACCCGCTCCGCCGCGTCAGGCGTCCGTCAGGGTCACGGCGCCCTCGGCGGCGCTGCCGACGAGCGCGGCGTACTTGGCCAGCACGCCGGTGCGATCGGGGTTGGCCGGCGGCGCATAGGCGGCGACGCGCCTCGCGATCTCCTCGTCTGTGAGGTCGACGTCGATCCGGCGGGCGTCGACGTCGATCGTCACCGTGTCCCCGTCCTGGGCCGCCGCGATCGGTCCGCCGCGGAAGGCCTCGGGGGCGACGTGGCCGGCCATGAAGCCGTGGGTGGCGCCCGAGAAGCGCCCGTCGGTGAGGAGCGCGACCTCCTCCCCCAGCCCCGCGCCGTTGATCGCGGCGGTCACGGCCAGCATCTCGCGCATCCCGGGCCCGCCGGCCGGCCCCTCGTTGCGGATGATCACGACGTCGCCGGGCTGGATGCGGCCGTGCGTGACCGCGTCCATCGCGGCCTCCTCGCCCTCGAAGACGCGCGCCGGGCCCTGGTGGTAGCGGCGCTCATGGCCGACGAGCTTCACGACGCACCCCTGCGGCGCGAGGTTGCCGCGCAGGATGGCCAGGCCCCCGCTCGGCTTGATCGGGTCCTCCAGCGGGCGGACGACGGGCTGGCCCTCGGTCTCGGTCGCCCGCTCTGCGTGCTCGCCGACGGTCAGCCCGTCGACCGTGATCGCCCGCTCGTGCAGGAGCCCGGCGTCGCGCAGGCGCTGGACGACGAGCGGGACGCCGCCGGCCTCGAACAGGTCGACCGCGACGTAGCGGCCTCCCGGCTGCAGGTCGCACAGCAGCGGCGTGCGCTCGCTGATGCGGTCGAAGTCGTCGATCGTGAGGTCCACGCCCGCCTCGCGCGCGAGCGCGAGCAGGTGCAGGACCGCGTTCGTCGAGCCGCCGCTCATCGCGACGCCGGCGATCGCGTTCTCGAGGCTCTCGCGGGTGATGATGTCGCTCGGCTTCAGGCCGCGCCTGAGGACATCGATGACGAGCTCGCCGGCCTCGAAGGCGACCTGCGCCTTGCTCTTGTGCTGGGCCGGCACCATCGACGACCCCATCGGCGAGATGCCGAGGATCTCGAAGGCCATCGCCATCGTGTTCGCGGTGAACTGCCCGCCGCAGGCCCCGGCGCCCGGGCTGGCCACGCCCTCCAGCTCGTGCAGCTCCTCGTCGCTCATGCGCCCGGCGGCATGCGCGCCGACCGCCTCGAAGACCTGCTGGATCGTGACGTCGTGGCCCTTGAAGCGCCCGGGCGGGATCGAGCCGCCGTAGAGCATCACCGCGGGCACGTCGACACGCGCGAGCGCCATGACCGTGCCCGGGATCGTCTTGTCGCAGCCCGACAGCGCGACGACCGCGTCGAACAGGTGCCCGCGGCTGACCAGCTCGATCGAGTCGGCGATCACCTCGCGGCTGACCAGCGAGGTCTTCATGCCGCTGGTGCCCATCGTGATGCCGTCGGAGATCGCGATCGTGTTGAGCTCCATCGGCGTTCCGCCGGCTGCGCGGATGCCCTCCTTGACCTTCGCGGCCAGCGCGCGCAGGTGGAAGTTGCAGGGCATGGTCTCGATCCACGTCGAGGCGACGCCGATGATCGGCTTGGCGAGCGCCTCGTCGTCGTAGCCGATGCCCTTGAGGTAGGCGCGGGCCGCCGCACGCTCCGGGCCATCGGTGAGGGCGGCGCTCCTGTGCTTGAGGTGGGACAGCGTCTCGGTCACGGAGCCGAGACACTACCCGCGGGGCCTGTGTCACGGCCCGCCGGATCGCCCTGCGCCCGCGCCCGGCGGCGCATCCGCTGGCGCTCCCACTCCTGCAGGCGCCACAGGTCGCGGCGCACCCGCTTGGGATCCACCTGCCGGCCCGGCAGGTGCATGTTCGCCGTCTCGATCAGCCGCCGCTCATCGCCGGTCAGCGCCATCCACTTCGCGAGCACGTCGTCGGAGTCCGGCAGGCGCGCGCTCCCGTACGGGCGCGTCTCGTCGGGGAAGTCGACGCAGTACTCGTTGAGCAGCTCGCGTGTCTGCGGGAGGTAGGCGACGATCGGCTTGTGGGGGTAGAGCAGGTAGGCGTACGGCGCGCCGAGCTCGGTCGCCACCGTGCCGCCGCGGTCGCGATCCAGGCCCTCGGCGAGCGCCCCCCAGACCCGGATGAAGCCCAGGTCCCGGTACATCTCCCACTCCTCCTCGTTGACGCAGGAGCGCAGCAGCTGGCGCGCGCGCTGCTCGGCGCGCCGCTCGCGGCCGGGATCGATGTCGAGGCTGGGAACGCGCGCCCGGCCGGCGCGCCGGCGCTCGAGGTGCTCGGCGGCCGCGGGCCAGCTCACCTCCCACAGGAGGGCGAGGATGACGATCGTGGTGGCGACGAGGGCGAGCGCCATCGCCCGCTCAGCGCCCTCCCGCGGCCCGCGGGAAGAAGATCACGCGGTCGGCGTCGCGGGGCACCTCGGCGAAGTCGCGCACCATCCGCGCCTCGCGCCGTCCACCCGCGGTGGCCACGGGAACAGCCGCCCACATCCCGAGCTCGAGCTGGCGTTGGAACTCGGCGATCAGCGCCTCCTCCTCGGCGCGCACCTCGACGTCCCCCTCCGCAAGCAGGATCTCGCCGTGGCCGGGCTTCATGCGCAGCAGCCTCATCCCCGACGAAGTATGCCACCAGCGTCCGGGATCCCGCGGGCACGCAGCCCGAGGACGTCGACGGGGCCCGCTCCGGCGCCGAGTTCCGCCAGCCCGTCGCGCACGGCCTCCGAGGCGACCTGCTTGGCCACGCGCGCGGCCTCGAGCGGCGTCGCCCCGAGCGCCAGCTGCGTCGCGAGCGTCGAGGAGTGCGTGCAGCCGGAGCCGTGCGCCGCGCCGTCGGGATGACGCTCGCCCGGGAGCTCGGCCACGCGATCGCGGTCCACGTAGACATCGGTCGCGACGTCAAGGTGGCCACCGGTCACGACCACGGCATCCGGCCCCAGCGCGAGCACGGCGCGGGCCAGCGCCTCCCCCGCGAGCTGCCCGTCGCCTGCCAGCGCGCGCGCCTCCGGCACGTTGGGCGTCGCGACCGTCGCGCGCGGCAGGATCAGTTCGCGCAGCGCGTGCTCGGCACCCGGCTCCAGCAACCGTCCACCGGACT
>DATKLF010000011.1:0-5929 GCA_035542555.1 Solirubrobacteraceae bacterium
CGATCACGAGCGCCGGCGAGGTCACGAGCGGCGGGTTCGCGACGGTGGCAACGTCGTAGACGGTCGAGAAGAGGTCGCTGCCCTGGATGCCCAGGCCGGTCGCGGGCGCCAGGTACGGGCACGGGTCGGCGCCCGGGCACGGCGCCGCGGCGGCGCTGCCCCCGAGCGCGGCGAGCGCGAGGCTCGCGGCGAGCAGCGTCGCGATGGCTCTGGAGATTGCCCGGAGCGGGCGGGGGGTCATCCGCAGTCCTCGTGCGGCCGGCGCCGGCGCGTGGGCGTGCCGGCGTCGTCGGCGGGAACGTATACACCGCCGTCCGGCGGAATCCTGCGAGCGGACGGATGGCCTACGCGCTGATCGCGTCCAGCCGCCCGACGATCTCGCGCGCGTGCGCCGTGTAGGGCGCGAGGTTGAAGACCGCGTCGAGGTCGAGTGGCAGCTCGCGCGCGGCGAGCAGGTCGCGCAGCGGCGTGCCGGTGTCCCAGGCACGCTGGGCGTCCTCCTGGACGATGCGGTAGGCCTCGTCGCGGCTCATGCCGGCGGCGACGAGCGCGAGCAGCGCGCGCTGCGAGAAGAGCGCGCCGTGGGTGAGCTCGAGGTTCGCCCGCATCCGGTCCGGGTGCACGACGAGACCCGACACGACCCGCACCGCGAGGTGCTGCATGTAGTCCAGGAGGATCGTCGAGTCGGGCACGATCACGCGCTCGGCCCCAGAGTGGCTGATGTCGCGCTCGTGCCAGAGCGCGACGTCCTCGACCGCCGCCTGGGCGTTGCCGCGCAGGACGCGCGCCAGGCCGGTGATCCGCTCGGTGGTGATCGGGTTGCGCTTGTGGGGCATCGCGCTCGAGCCCTTCTGCGCGCCGCTGCGGAAGGGCTCCTCGGCCTCGCGCACCTCGGTGCGCTGCAGGTGGCGGACCTCGGTCGCCAGGCGCTCGAGCCCCGCCCCGGCGAGCGCGATCGCCTGCAGCAGCCCGGCGAGGCGGTCGCGCGGGACGACCTGCGTCGAGACGTCCTCGGCGGGCAGGCCCAGGCGCGCGAGCACGCGACGCTCGAAGTCGGGCGAGGTCGCCGCGTACGTCCCGACCGCGCCGCTCAGGGCACCGACGCTCGCCTGCGCGAAGGCGCGATCGAGGCGTTCCAGGTTGCGGTGCGCCTCGAACGCGAAGCCGGCGAGCTTGATGCCGAACGTCATCGGCTCGGCGTGCACGCCGTGTGTGCGGCCGACACAGACCGTGTCCACGTGCGCGCGCGCCTGCGCAGCGAGCGCGGCGACGAGCCCGCGCGCGCCCGCGAGGACGATCGCGCCCGCGTCGCGCAGTTGCAGCGCGAGCGCGGTGTCGAGCACGTCAGACGAGGTCAGCCCGTAGTGGATCCAGCGGCCGGCCTGTGGCCCCGCGCTCGCAGCCAGCACGTCGACGAAGGCGGCGACGTCGTGGTCGAGCACGCGCTCGCGCTCACGCACGGCGTCGACGGTGAAGGTCGCGGCGCGGATCGCATCGAGATCCTCGGGGGTGGGCCCGTCCATCTCCTCGCAGGCGGCGACCTCGACGCGCCGCCAGGCCTCCATGCGCGCCTGGTCGGTCCAGACGGCGCCGATCTCCGGGCGGGTGTAGCGCTCGATCACGGCTCGATCGTCAGGCGCCCAGGATGCGCAGCGCCAGGTGGCCGGCGTTCCTCGGGTTGTCGAGGCCGACCGCTGCGACCGGAACGCCCGGGGGCATCTGCACGACCGAGAGGATCGCGTCCAGCCCGCCGGCCGCGCTCAGGCGGCTCGAGAGCGGCACGCCGATCACCGGCAGGTCCGTGTGCGCCGCGGCGACCCCGGGCAGCGCCGCGGACAGGCCGGCCCCGGCGATGATCACGCGCAGGCCGCGCATCCGTGCGTTGCGGCAGTAGTCGGCGACCGTGTCCGGGTCGCGGTGGGCGGACATCACCCGGATCTCGAACGAGACGCCGTGCTCGCTGAGGACCGCGCCCGCCTTCTCCATCTCGGGCATGTCGCTCTTGGAGCCCATGATGATGCCGACGCGCGGCGCGTCGACCTCGAGGTCGGCGAACGCCGCCTCGGGCTCCACCTGGGTGAGGTCTCTGGGCTGGTCGCTCATGCGGTCCGCTCCACGGCGCGCAGCGCGATGTCGCGTCGCAGCTGCCTGCCCTCGAAGTCGATCAGGTCCGCCGCAGCATAGGCGGCCTCGCGGGCAGCAGCAGGCGTGTCGCCGAGCGCGGTGACGTTCAGCACGCGCCCGCCGGCCGTCACGAGCCTCCCGTCGGCGTGTGCGGTGCCGGCGTGCGTCACCTCGATCCCGGCGCCGACGCGCTCGAGCCCGTGGATCTCGTCACCGGTGCGCGGCGCCTCCGGGTAGCCGGCCGCGGCCAGCACGAGCGTCACCGCCCAGCGCGGGTCCCAGTCGAGCCTGGCGCCGGCGAGCCCGCCCGGGGTGACGGCCGCCTGCGCCAGCTCGAGCAGGTCGCTGCGCAGGCGCGGCAGCACCGCCTGCGTCTCGGGGTCGCCGAACCGCGCGTTGAACTCGATCACGCGCACGCCGCCGGCGGTCAGCATGAGGCCGGCGTAGAGCACGCCGTGGAAGGGCGTCCCGCGGCGCGCGAGCTCGTCGACGACCGGCTGGTGCACGAGCCCCGCGATCTCGCTCGCGCGCGTGGCGTCGATGCCGCCGACCGGCGAGTAGGAGCCCATGCCGCCCGTGTTCGGGCCCGCGTCGCCGTCGAAGATGCGCTTGTAGTCCTGCGCGGGCGCCATCGGCAGCGCCCGCTCGCCGTCGCACAGGGCGAACAGCGAGAGCTCCTCGCCCTCCAGGAACTCCTCGACGACGACGTCGCCGGGCCCGTGACGGCGCTCGACGAGGAAGGCCTCGAGCGCCGCGCGCGCCTGCGCCTCGTCGGCGGCGATCACGACCCCCTTGCCGGCGGCAAGGCCGTCGAACTTGATCGCCACGGGGTAGGAGGGCACCGCCTGCAGGCCCGCCTCGACGTCGGAGACACGCGTCCATGCCGCGGTCGGCACGCCGGCGGCCGCCATGACCTCCTTGGCGAACGCCTTCGAGCCCTCGAGCCGCGCCGCCGCGGCGACGGGCCCGAACGCGGCGATGCCGGCCTGCGCGAGCGCGTCGACGACGCCCGCGATGAGCGCGACCTCCGGGCCGACCACGACGAGCTGTACGCCCTCCTCGCGCGCCAGCGCGACGAGACCCGGCACGTCGTCGGCGCGCACCGGAAACGTCCGGGCGTCGGCGGCGATCCCCGGGTTGCCCGGAGCGCACAGCACCTGCGGGGCGCGCGCCGAACGGCTCAGCGCGCGGACGATAGCGTGCTCGCGGCCGCCGCCGCCGACGACGAGGACCTTCACACCGGCAGCGTCAGAGCGACGCGATGAAGTCGTCGATCGGGATCGCCGGGAGCGTCTCGAAGCTCGCCGTCCCACGCGAGCCGAGCTCGAGCGAGACCCGCGCCATCGTGGTGTCGTCGGGGGCCTCGACGACGTTGATGAAGTCGAAGCGCCCGAGGGTCGACCACTGCGCCTTGACGGTCGCGCCGAGCTGCTCGAGCTCCTTGTTGACCTCGCGGATCCGCTGCGGGTTGTTCTTGACCGTCGCCACCCCTTCGGGCGTCAGCTTCGAGAGCATGATGTACGTCGGCATCTCGCCTCCTCCCTGATCGGTTGGCGCGGGTTGTATCCGATCGGCGCCGACGGCGTCCGGCGCGCGCGGCGCGGCGATCCGTCATCCTGACCGTCGATGCGGAGCAGAGCGGCACGGACGGCCATCCTCGCGGCGATCGCCGCGCTGTGCGCAACGTGGTCGGCGGCGGCCTCGGCGGCGACGGTCAGCCTCGACCGCGCCTGCTACAAGGCCAGCTCGGCGGGGATCGTGACGATCACCGGGCAGGGCTTCACGCCGGGCGAGCAGTACACGGTGCTGGTGCAGGGCGGCGTCGTCGATGTCGGGACGGCGGCGGCCGACGGCTCGCTCGTCAAGCGCATCCCGGTGCCGCTCCCGCCGGACTCGGGTCCGGGCGCGCACACCGGCACCTACAGCGTCGAGGTCCAGCAGGTCGACAACGACGCGAAGTCGAGCTTCCAGGCTTCCGCGGTGTACGGCGACTTCACGCCCGGATCGGGCGACCCGCGCACGCTGCGGGTCCACTTCATCGCCTACGGATTCGGAACTGCGACGCCCGCCGGGCAGCCGATGCCCACGGTCTACGTGCACTACATCGACCCGCGCGGCAAGCTGCGCAAGACGGTGGCGATCGGCGCGGGGACGGCGCCGTGCGGCACGATCAAGCGCACGGCGCTGCGCAAGCTGTTCCCGTTCACGCCGCGGTCGGGCACCTGGACGCTGCAGTACGACACGCAGCAGAAGTACGTCAAGGGCACGCCGACGACGTACTTCCCGTTCGACCGCTTCACGCTGACGATCAGCGCGAAGCACTGACTCACTGGCCCGGCGGGGCGGGCGGCGGCGGCAGGCGGCGGTCGCGGCGGGAAGCGCGCGCCTCGCGCCGAGCCCCGCGGCGCGCGTCGCGGGCATCACGACGCTCGTCGTGGCGCTCAGCCCGGCCCACCCCGAGGACGGTCGCCAGCGCCGCGATCCCGCAGCCGAGGAACACCCAGATCGGCCAGAACGGAGGGTGCGCGCCGGCGGCCAGCCAGATCAGCGTGCAGACGAGCGGCGGGAAGAGCAGCGAGCGCCGCGCCCACGCGCCACGGCGCACGACCTCACCGCGCGAGGGCTGCGGCGGGGCGGGCTCGGGCAGGTCGCGCGTCAGCTGCGCGAGCTCGCCGGTCGTGCGCGCTGAGTACGCGCGCGCCAGGCGCTCCTCGAGCTCGTCGGGGTCCAGGCGCCCCTCGCCGGAAGCACGCCGCAGCCGGTCGGCGGCGGCTTCACGCTCGGCATCGGAGACGCGGATCTCGGGAGCGTCGCCCACGCCGCGATCCTACGGCTCGCGGCGCGGCATGTCCTCCGGCGATCAGGCCGCGGCCGTCGCCGGTGCCTGCGGCGCCGATGCGGGACCTGCGTTCTCGAGCACGAGCTCGCCGCCGGAGGCCTCGACTCGCACGAGGTCGCCTTCGCCGAAGCGCCCCTCGAGGATCCCGATCGCCAGCGGGTCAACGAGCCGCTTCTGGATCACGCGCTTCAGCGGGCGCGCGCCGTACGTCGGGTCATAGCCGAGGTTGCCCAGCAGCGTCCGCGCATCGTCGGTCAGCTCGACCTCGATCCCGCGGGTGCGCACGCGCTCGATCAGGCGCGCGACCTGCAGGTCGACGATCTCCCCGATCTGCTCGCGGGTCAGGGCGTCGAACTCGACGATGTCGTCGAGGCGGTTGATGAACTCGGGCTTGAAGTGGGACTGGACCGCGGCCATGTAGTCGCCCGTGTCGGACCCCACGTTGGAGGTCATGATCAGGACGGTGTTCTTGAAGTCGACCGTGCGGCCCTGCCCGTCGGTGAGGCGCCCGTCGTCGAGCACCTGCAGCAGCGTGTTGAAGACGTCCGGGTGGGCCTTCTCGAGCTCGTCGAGCAGGACGACCGAGTACGGCCGGCGGCGGACGGCCTCGGTCAGCTGCCCGCCCTCCTCGTAGCCGACGTAGCCGGGGGGCGCCCCGACGAGCCGCGAGACGGAATGCTTCTCCATGTACTCGGACATGTCGATGCGGACCATCGCGTCCTGGCTGTCGAACATGAACTCGGCGAGCGCGCGGGCGAGCTCGGTCTTGCCGACGCCGGTCGGGCCGAGGAAGAGGAACGAGCCGATCGGGCGATCGGGGTCCTGCAGGCCGGCACGTGAGCGGCGCAGCGCGCTGGCCACGGCCGCACTGTGGACTTCCGCAACACCGTGGTCATCATGACCTCGAACATCGGCAGCCAGTGGATCCGCGACCTGGCCGGCGAGCAGAACGAGGCCAAGATGCGG
>DATKLF010000012.1:0-49971 GCA_035542555.1 Solirubrobacteraceae bacterium
CCGTCGCGGCGGCGAGCCCGAGGGCGAGCGCCGCGATCGTCCCGGCCGCACCGGCCGCGGTGGCGTGCGCGAACGCCGCGGCCGGCAGGTCGCCGGTCCGCACGGCGAGCGCCGCCCCGGCGGTCAGCACGCCGGCCACCGCCGCGACCCCCGCGGCGGCGAGCTCGGGGGTGCCGCCGCGGGCCGGAGCCGCGGCCGCGGGGCCGTGCTCCAGGCGCAGCAGCGCGCCGAGCATGCCCGCGGTCCACGCGGCCGCGACGAGGAACCCGCCGACGATGTCGATCGGTGAGTGCCAGTCGAGCGCGACGACCGACGTCGAGACGGCGACAGCGAACGCAGCACCGAGGACCGCGACGAGCGGGCGTGCGCGCGGCGGGGCCGCGAGCACCGCGCAGAGCGCGAGCGTCATCGACGCCGTCGCGTGCCCGCTGGGGAAGGCCCCCGCGGAGACTGACGCCTGCCCGAGCGTGTGCTTGAGGATCTCGGTGGTCGCGCCCGTCGCCGGCAGCAGCACCGCGATCGCGGCCGCGCTGCGCGGCCGGGCCCGCGCGAGCGCCACGACGGCCAGCAGCCCGCCCGCGAGCACGTAGGGAACGGGGTTTGCCAGGTGGGCGATGGCGGCCATCAGCGCGTCGGCTCGCGGCCCTCCCAGCGCGCGGAACCCGGCCGCGGCGAGCATGTCGCGCGCGTGCACGGCGGGCACGAGTCGCAGCAACGCGACAAGCGCGGCGAAGGCCGCCACGCAGGTGGCGGCGGCCGACAGCGCGACGCGCGGCGAGCGGAGCATCACGCGCAGAACGGTAGCCGCCGCGGTTACGCGGACCTAATGGCCCCATGCGCCTCCCCCAACGTCCCGCGCTGCCGCCGCCCAAGCGCGAACGTCCCGCGTTGCCGCCTGCGCGGGGCCGTGCGGGACGCTCGGCGTGTGCGCCCGTCCCGCCCGCGCGCGAACGTCCCGCGTTGCCGCCTGCGCGGGGCCGCGCGGGACGCTCGGCGTGCGCGCGGCTCAGAAGGCCTTTCGAAAAGCCGCGCGGCGTGGATTCGGGCATCCGCAGCGTCGTACGCCACGCGGCCGCTCGCCGATGCAACCAGCATCGGCTCCGCGAACGCACGCCGCCCGCCATCCACGGCTGCTCCGCCCCACGCCCCCCGGCTCGTTTCGAAACACCTTCTCAGTGGCCGGGGCCGGCCCAGTCGGGCGTGCGGCAGGGCGCGCCGCCGCAGACGTCCACCAGACCGCCGCCGGGGCGCAGCCACGCGGCGATCTGGCGGCGGATCTGCGGCGAGTTGTCGATCACGTAGTCGTGCGGGTCCTGGCCCTTCGACGGTGGGTTGTCGGTCGTCGGCGGCGCCGGAGTTCCCTTCGATACGCCGTCCTGCGTGCGCAGCGGCCCGATGTCCCAGACGACCATGGCGCTGCTCACATCGCTACCGGGCTGTAAGCGCGGGATGCCGTAGAACGGCGCCACGTCGGGACTGCGCCCGGGGTCCAGCGCGGGCTCGCGCAGGCGGGCACCGACCGTCCGCGCCTCGGCCTCGGCGGTGGCGTTCGCGACCTGGTGGTCACCGAAGGCCATCTCGAGCAACACGTCGTGTCGCGGTGTGTCGGGCAGCGGGTCGCTCGTCATGTGCTGGGCGTAGCCGGCCGGCTCCCCGCGGTCCCACAGCATCTGGGCGAGGTCGAGCAGGAGCGGCCACTTCGCGCGGTCCGGGTAGCCGGCCGCCAGCACGCCGGCGAAGTCGGCTGTCGTCGTCGGGTCATCGAAGTCGACGCTGCGCGGCAGCAGCATCGAGTAGTTCATGCCCGGGACGTAGAGCACCGAGCGCACGATGTCCGGGGACAGCGCCGTCAGCGCGCCGCCCAGGATGCCGCCCTGGCTGTTGCCGTAGTAGGCGACGCTCGAGGTGTCGACGACCGACTGTCCGTCGATCTGGAACGCCGGGTCGGAGGCCAGGCCGTCGTCGCGGTGCAGCAGCCGACCCAGGTACATGAAGTTCAGGAAGCCCTGCTGCAGGCGGTCGGCGATCGCGGGGAACTTCGAGAGGTCCAGCAGCGCCGGCGCGGCCGAGCCGATGTCCTCCGAGGCCATCCCGCTCCAGTCGGTCGCGCACACGAGGACGCCATTCTCGTTCCCGAGTTGGTGGACGTTGCGCGCGTCCTGCGCCTCGCTGATGTCGCCGAACAGGCCGTGGCCATAGAGCGAGGGCAGCAGACGGTGTACGGTGCCGCCGCTGACGGCAGCACGCGGGATGTTGCACACGAAGCGCGCCTGCATGACGTTGCCGGGCATCCGCTGGGGCAGCCCCTGCGCATCGAGCTTGAACGTCGCGCCCGACGGGCAGCCCTGCTTGTTCAGGTAGCAGGGCACCGTGAAGGTGCCGGTCACCTGGCGCAGCAGGTCCGGGTCCTGCCCGGCCTTGCACCCGCTCGCATCGCACGGCGCGAAGTCCGTCACCTGATCGACCTTGAACGCCGGGGAGTGGCCCGCCGGGACCCCGTCGGCGAGGTTCGTGTCGCCGAGCTGGCGGAAGGCGTCGTTGCGGATCGCGAGCGCGCGGCCCGACAGGCTCTGGCGGCTGGCGACGGTGAAGTCCCACGTCGCGTACAGGCCGGCGGTACCGACACCGAAGCGGCGCAGCGCGGCGCGCAGCGCCGCCTGGTGGGCGTCGCCCTTCGCGGTGCGCAGCGGCGCGATCGGGTGCCCGCCGCGATCGACGAGGTGGCGCAGCGCCGCGATGTAGCGGTGCCCCTCCAGGAAGTTGCGCGCGGGGCGGATCAGCAGGGCGCGGTGGGCGTTGCTCGGGGCCTGCGCGTCGACCTCGGCCCAGATCGGCTGGCGCTTGCCGGTGCGCGCGTCGATCACGACGACCCCCTGGTCGCGGTCGAGCGCGCGCGCCATGTCGGTGATCGGGACGAGCTTCGAGCGTCGGAACGCCGCCTGGTTGTCGAGCCCCGGGACGTGCAGGACGAGGGTGCTGCCGGGGCTGAAGCCGTCGCTCCAGTTCCAGGCGTGCGGGTCGATGTGCACGCCCTTGGCGTTCGCCGGCATCGCCGCCTGCACGAAGTGCACGCGGCGCCCGGTCGGGCTGTGCGCGGCGACGGTGTAGACGTCGTTGGGGAACGGCACCGTGCCGAGCCGCGGCTGGAGTGCGGAAGCGGCGCCGGCCGGGGCGGACGCTGCCAACAGCGCGGCAGCCGCCGCGAGCACGAGCGCAGACGAGCGCCGGACCGTTCGATGCACCACGTGGACCCTCCTCCTCAGGACGGGGCGACATTACCGGCCCTCGGGGCGGCGCGGCGCAGGTCGATCGGCTGGCAAGCCAACGACGGCGGGCTGACCGACCCCGGCGCGGGGGTAGCGCTCCCCCGCGGCCGCGGACGGGGGCTGGCCCCACCCGCGGCCGCCCGCTGCCCACATTGGAAGCACGGCTCCGGGGCGACAGCCTTCGCGGCGACGGTCCAGCCCGTCCCACGAGTCGCCCAGGAGGACCCGTGCAAACCACCACGTTCGCCGCGCGCGCCGGCCGCTGGAGCGCGCGACACCGCAAGACCGCCATCGCTCTCTGGCTCGCGTTCGTCGTGGCGGCCGTCGCCGCCGGCCAGCTCGCGGGCCTTGTCAACGCCACGCAGAACCAGGGCACCGGCGAGTCCGCCCGCGCCGAGCGGACGCTGCAGCGAGCCTTCCCGCACGACGCCGCCTCCGAGTCAGTCCTCGTCCAGGCCCGGCCCGGCAGCCGCGTGCGCGACTCGCAGGCGGTGGCCGCGATCCGCGCCGTCACGCGTGCGGTCGGCGCCCAGCCGCAGGTCATGCGGCTGCGCTCGCCGCTCGAGCCCGGCAATCAGGGCCAGCTCTCCAGAGACAGTCGCTCGGCGCTCGTGACGTTCGAGCTGCGTGGGGGGGAGGCGCAGGCCGAGCGGGCCGTCGTGCCGGTGCTCGCCGCGGTGGCGAGGGTCGCGCAGCAGCATCCGGCCGTGACCATCGGCGAATTCGGCGACGCGAGCGCGGGCGCCGCGATCTCGAAGGCCTTCTCGAGCGACTTCCAGCGCGCGGAGACGCTGTCGCTCCCGCTCACGCTGCTGATCCTCTTCCTGGCGTTCGGCTCGCTCGTCGCCGCGGGCGTGCCGCTGCTGCTCGGCATCACCGCCGTGATGGCCGCCCTCGGCCTCGTCGGCGTGATCAGCCACCTCTCCCCGATGGACGAGTCGATCAGCTCGATCATCCTGCTGATCGGGCTCGCGGTGGGCGTCGACTACACGCTCTTCTACGTGCGCCGCGAGCGGGAGGAGCGCCGTGCCGGGGCGTCGACCCTCGGGGCGGTCGACACCGCCGCGGCCACCTCGGGACGCGCGGTCGTGGTCTCCGGCCTGACCGTCATCGTCGCGATGGCGGGGATGTTCCTGGCGGGCGACCGCACGTTCACCTCGCTCGGCCTCGGGGCGATCCTCGTCGTCGCGGTCGCGATGATCGGCTCGCTGACCGTCGTGCCGGCGCTGCTGGCATCGCTGGGCGACCGCATCGAGCGCGGCCGGATGCCGTTCGTCGGCCGGCGCAGCGCCCGCCGGAGCGGCGCCGGCCGCGTGTGGCCGGCGATCGTCGATGGCGCGCTGCGCCGGCCACGCCTCAGCGCGCTCCTGGCGGCCGGGCTGCTCGTCGTCCTCGCGCTGCCCGCCTTCTCGATGCACACGAAGCTCACCGGGACCAGCGACCTGCCGCGCAGCCTCGCGGTCATGCGCGTCTACGACCGCATGCAGGCAGCCTTCCCTGGCGGGCAGATCCCGGCGGTCGTGGCGGTCACCGCGCGCGACGTGCGCGATCCGGCGGTCCGCGAGGCGATCGCCTCGCTGCGCGGGCGTGCGCTCGCCTCGGGCCGCTTCCACGCGCCGGTGGACGTCACGGTCTCGGCCGACCACCACGTGGCCTCGGTGACGCTCCCGATGGACGGGGACGGCACGAGCCCCGCGTCCGAGCGCGCGCTTGCGCTCCTGCGCGGGACGCTGCTGCCGCAGACCGTGGGGCGGGCTCCGGGCGCAGCCGCGTACGTGACCGGCATGACCGCCGGCACGAAGGACTTCAACGACCTGATGCGGGCGCGCGCGCCGCTGGTGTTCGCGTTCGTGCTGACGCTCGCGTTCCTGCTGCTGCTCGTCACGTTCCGCTCGATCGTCGTGCCGGTGACGGCGATCGCCCTGAATCTGCTGTCGGTCGGCGCGGCGTACGGCGTGCTCGTCTGGGTCTTCCAGGACGGCCATCTGCGGGGGCCGCTCGCCTTCCACGGCAACGGCGCGATCGTCAGCTGGCTGCCGATGTTCCTGTTCGTGATCCTCTTCGGCCTGAGCATGGACTACCACGTGTTCATCCTCAGCCGGGTGCGCGAGGCGGTCGACCGTGGCCGGCGCACCGAGGACGCGGTGCGCGAGGGGATCCTCTCGACCGCCGGCACGGTGACGAGCGCCGCGTTCGTGATGGTCGCCGTCTTCGCGGTGTTCGCGACGCTCAGCCAGCTCGACTTCAAGGAGATGGGCGTGGGGCTGGCGGTCGCGATCCTGATCGACGCGACGATCGTGCGCGCGGTGCTGCTGCCCGCGACGATGTCGCTGCTGGGCGAGCGCAACTGGTACCTGCCGTCGTGGCTGCAGTGGCTCCCGCGCGTCTCGTGGGAGGGCGCGGTGGCCGCGGACGACGACGAGCCGGGCTCGGGGCCGGCCGAGCGCGCGGCGGCGCGGCGGCGGCGCCGGGAGCTCGCACGGGCCTAGCGCTCGCGTGCACGTTGAGCGTCCCTCGTTGCCTCCCATGGGGCGCAGCCAGGGACGTTCGTGCGTGGCTGCGCGCGTCAGCCGCCGAGGGCGGCCGTGTCGGCGATCACGTCGAGCGCGTCGCGGCGCAGCAGCGACATGGGCGTCGCGGGGGACGGGTCGCCGAGCGCGGCGGCGAGCGCCGGCGCCTTGTCCTCGCCGGCGACCAGCAGGACCAGCCGGCGGGCGCGATCGAGCGTCTCGCGCGTCAGCGAGATGCGCTCCGGCGGTGGCTTGGGGGCGTCGCGCACGCCGACCGCGCGCACGCCGGCCGCTTCGAGCGCCGGGTGGTGCGGGAACAGCGAGGCGGTGTGCCCGTCCGGGCCGATTCCCAGCAGGACCACGTCGAGCACGACGTCGCCGAGTTCGCGCTCGTAGGCGGCCGCTCCGGCCTCGGGCCCGAGCTCGCCCTGCATGCGGTGCACGTGGGCGCCGGGCGCGTCGAGCGTTTCGCGAACCAGGCGCGCGTTGGAGTCCTCATCGTCGGGCCCGACGCAGCGCTCGTCGGCGAACCACACGTGGACCGCCCGCCAGTCCGGAACGAGTTGGCCGAGTTGCTCGTAGGCGCGCCGCGGCGTGCCCCCGCCGGAGAGCGCGATGTGGGCCGCGCCGCGCGTTGCGAGCGCCTCGGCGATCGCGCCCGCGAGCTCCTCGGCGGCGCGCCGCGCGGCCGCGGCGGCGGCCGGTTCGCGCAGGATCCTCACGGCGACAGCGCGTCGCTGTTCGTCGGTGCTGTGCGGTGTCCCATGACGCTGGTCCTCACGGCGACAGCGCGTCGCTGTTCGTCGGTGCTGTGCGGTGTCCCATGACGCCTGTCCTCACGGCAGCTGGGCGGGGCTCTCGGGGGCGGTCACGTGCGCGGCCACGAACTCCTCCTCGGCTGCGATGAGCTTCATCACCGCGTTGATCAGCGCCAGGTGCGTGAAGGCCTGCGGGAAGTTCCCCAGGTGGCGGCCGGTCGCGGCGTCGATCTCCTCGGCGTACAGCGCCAGCGGCGAGGCGTACGCCAGGAGCTTCTCGCAGAGCTTGCGCGCGCGCCCGAGCTCGCCGATCTCCACGAGCGCGGAGACCAGCCAGAACGAGCAGATCGCGAAGGTCCCCTCCTCGCCGTCGAGCCCGTCGTCGGTCTCGTGCACGAGGTAGCGCAGGACCATCCCGTCGACGCTCAGCTCGTCGGCGATGCCGAACACCGTGTTGCGCACGCGCTCGTCCTCGGGCGGCAGGAAGCGCAGGAGCGGGATCAGCAGCAGCGACGCGTCGAGCGCGGTCGTCCCGTAGTGCTGCACGAAGCGCCCGCGCTCCGGGTCCACGCCGTGCTCGCAGACGTCGGCGTGGATCTCGTCGGCGACCTGCTGCCAGCGCTCTGCGCGCTCGGTGTCGTGGCGCAGACGCGCGAGCTTGGCGCCGCGGTCGCAGGCGACCCAGCAGAAGACCTTCGAGGAGGTGAAGTGCTGCGGGTCGCCGCGCACCTCCCAGATGCTGCGGTCGGGCTCGCGCCAGCGGCTGATCGCCATCTCGACCTGCTTGCAGAGGATCGGCCAGGCCGACTCGGGGAGCTGATCGCGGTTCTTCGTGTGGATGTAGAACGAGTCCAGCAGGGCGCCCCAGACGTCGTGCTGGTCCTGGTTGTAGGCGCCGTTGCCGATCCGCACGGGCTTCGCGTGCTCGTAGCCGTCGAGGTGGTCGAGCGTGCTCTCGGGCAGCTCGTGCTCGCCGCCGATGCCGTACATCACCTGCAGGTCGCGGTCGCCGGAGGCCACGTCCTCGATGAAGTAGTAGTAGTCGCCGGCCTCCTGAGCGAAGCCGAGCGAGTACAGGCCCCAGAGCATGAAGGTCGAGTCGCGGATCCAGGAGAAGCGGTAATCCCAGTTGCGCGTGCCGCCCGGGGCCTCGGGCAGCGAGGTGGTCGACGCGGCGCACATGGCGCCGGTCGGCGCGTACGTCAGGCCCTTCAGCGTCAGCGCGCTGCGTTCGAGGTACTGGCGCCACGGGTGGTCCGGGAACGTCCCGTTCGAGAGCCAGGCGTGCCAGAAGTCCGCCGTGAAGTCCATGCGCCGGTAGGCGTCGTCGTAGCTCGTCGGCGGCTGGTGCTCGGTCCAGGTGAGCGCGACGAACGCCGAGTCGCCCTCGCGCAGCGTCGTCCGCGCGCGGGCACGCCCGCCCTCGAAGCCCAGGCGCAGGTCGGTTCGCAGGCGCAGCTCGATGCTCTCGCCCTCCGCCCGCGCGATGCCATGGCCGTAGCCTTCGTCGCCGTAGGCCCAGGTCACCGGCCGGCGCCCGTAGTCGACCTTCGGCTCGCACTCGACGTGCATCTCCACGTGGCCGTTGATGCAGCGCATCATCCGCAGCAGGACGTGGTCTGCGTCGGTGTCCGTCGGCGAGCGCCGGTGCGTCATCGAGCGCTCGCGCTCGTGGTGCCACGGGCCGATCAGCAGCACGTCGTGGCAGACGACCCAGCCGGTGCGCGTGCCCCAGGTCGTCTCGAGGATCATCGTGCCCGGCAGGTAGCGCCGGCCTGTCGGCACGCGCTGGTCCGCGGGGGAGACGCGAAAGCCGCCCGCGTCGCGGTCGAGCATGGCGCCGAAGATCGACGGGCCGTCCATGCGCGGGACGCACATCCACTCGACCCGGCCGCTCGGCGCGATCAGCGCGCTGACCTCGCAGTCCGAGAGGAAGGCGTAGTCGGCGATCGGCGGGTACGGGCTCCCGGCGATCGTCCCGTTGAGGCTGACCTGGTGCGGCTCCATCCGCTGGGGCTCATGCATCGCGCTGGAACGCTAGCGACGCAGGGCGTCGGGCACGAAGCGGCGGGTCGCGGGCCGCGATGACATCGCCCCCGCTGCGGCGAGCATGGCACGTGAGCGCCGTCCCGCGGGGACCGCGACGGTCTCGACCGGCTCGTCCGCGTCGGCGAAGCGGCCCTTGTAGACCTCGTCACCGCGGAGCAACCGGTACTCGGCCTGGCCGTCTCTGGCGGCCTCGCGGATCGTGTGCCAGAGCAGCACCGATCCGAGCGACAGCGCGTCGAAGCGCGGGTCGCGGCCCGACTGGTAGAACGAGTCGGCGGCTCCGTAGCGGAAGCCGTACCACGCGGCTGCAGGGCGGCCGTCGGCCTCGGCGATCCACAGACGCAAGACGCCGTGCTCGAGCAGCGCCCGCGCGAGGTCGCGGTGCAGCTCCCTGCGCCCGTGGCCGAAGGCGACCGAGCCACCGCCTGCCCAGCGCGCCTCGTGCAGGGCGAACAGCGCGTCGAGGTCGTCGTCGAGCCGCGCCGGGTCGCTGCAGAGCCGCATCCGCAGCCCGTGCTCGCGTCCCAGCCGGCGCTCCTTGTAGCGCATCGCCCGGCGCAGCCCCCGGCTGAAGCGCTGCTCGAGCTCCTCCCAGGAGGCGCCCTCGATCCGTCGGACCGGGCTCGCCTCGCGGCGGACGACGCGCCCCCCCAGCAGCGCGGGCCAGCCGGCGTCGGAGCGCACGTTCTCCGCGATCAGGATGTCCCAGAAGCGGCGTCGTTCCTCCAGCACGGCGCGCAGGCCGGCCGCCGCGAGCGCGCGGTCCTGCGGGGCGCACACCGGGCCCAGCTCGTCCGCGACCCCGTGGCCGACGAGCCGCACGACGGCGATGCCGCGTACGAGGTGCCGGCAGAGCGGCAGCACGGCCGCGACGCGCCCGTCCGGCGCGCGCACGCGGTGCAGCCAGAGCTCCTGGCCGGCCGGAGCGTGGCGCCACCAGACGTCGGCGTACTCCCAGGTCGAGAAGACGTTGCCCGTCGCCGGCGCGAGCGCTGCCCAGTCCTCGCGGGCCTCCTCGAGCCCGCCCAGCGCCTCGACGCTGCATGAGACGGCAGCTGAGCCAGCTGCCGGGGGCCCGGCCGGTCGCATCTCAGGTCCATCGTACGGGGCGCCGATTACGGTACCGACGCACGATGGACCGCGCTCCCGATCTCGATCCGGCGGCGCCGCCGGTGGCGGGGTGGGAGCGCCTTGCACGGCGCGCCGCGACCCTGCCCACCCAGGATGCGGCGTGGGCGCGTGCAGCCGCGCATGCGCTGACCGACGCGCCGGCGCAGATCGTGGTCGCCGGGCCGGCGGCGGACCCGCGCGCGATCGCGCCGCTCGAGCGGCGCCACGGCCGGCTCGAGCTCCTGTCCGTGACCCACATCCGCGAGCCCGTGGACCTCCTGGCCGACGGGGAGCCGGCGCTCGACGAGCTGTGCGCCGAGGTCCTGCGGCCGGGCCTGGCGCTGCGTCTCGAGCGCCTGCCGGCCTCGTCCCCGGCGATCGCCGCGCTGCGCCGCGCCGTCGGCCGGCGCGGTCTTGTCCGCGTGCGGCCGCACGAGGCGTGGCCGTCGCTCGACCTCGATCCGCGCTGGGAGGAGCCCGGCGGCGGGCTGGCGCCGCGCCGGCGCTCCGACCTGCGCCGCGCGCTGCGCCGCGCGCAGGCCGCCGGCGGCCTGGAGGTCGAGCTGCTCGCGCCGGCGCCGGCGCAGGTCGACGCGCTGCTGGACGAGGCGTTCGCGGTCGAGGCCCGCGGCTGGAAGGGCGAGCAGGGCACGGCGCTTGCGCACGACCCGTTGCGGGCCGCGTTCTACCGACGCTATGCGGCCGAGACCGCCGCCCGCGGGCAGCTGCGCGTCGGGTTGCTGCGCATCGGGGGCGCCGCCGCGGCCATGCAGCTCGCCGTCGCGTGGGGCGCTCGCCTGTGGGTCCTGAAGATCGGCTACGACCCGCACTTTGCGCGCTGCTCGCCGGGGATCCTGCTGCTCGCGCACGCGGTCGCCGACGCGGCGGCCCGCGGGCTGGAGGGCTGCGAGCTGCTCGGGACGGCGGAGCAGTGGACGCGACCCTGGTGCACGCGCGAGGTCCCGACCGTGACGCTCATCGCCTACCCGGCGCGCCCGCGGGCCGCCGGCAGGCTCGCGCGCGACGCGGGCGCCGTCTGCAATGCGCGCGCCGGCGCGGCGCTGCGGGGCGGCCTGCGCCGGGCCGCGGCGGCCGCAGAGCAGGCGGCGGCGGGACGCTATCTGGCAGGCCCGGAGCTCGCCGACGCCACGCGCCTGGAAGCCGCCTACGCCGCGCGGGGATGGCCGACGGCGGTCGGCTACTGGAACCATGAGGACGACGCGCCGGAGCATGTCGCGCGGCAAAACGAGCTGATCGTCGCGGCGCTCGCCGGGCGCCCGGATGCGCAGGTGTCGATCAAGGTCACGGCGATCGGGGAGCGCGCGGACCTCGTCGCCTCGCTGCTCGCGCGCGCCGCGCAGGCGGGGGTCGGGGTGCACGTCGACTCGATGGCGCCCGAGCGCCAGGACGCGGCGCTCGGCATCGTCTGCGCGCTGGCGGCGGACGCCCCGGCGCCGCTCGGGTGCACGCTGACCGGGCGCTGGCCGCGGAGCGTCGCCGACGCCGGCCGGGTCGCCGCCGCGGGGCTGCGCGTGCGCGTTGTCAAGAGTGAGTGGCCGAGCCCGGAGGACCCGGACCGCGATCCGCGCCGCGGGTTCCTCGAGGTCGTCGACGCGCTTGTGGCCGCGGGCGCGCCGCACGTCGCGGTCGCCACGCACGACGCGCCGGTCGCCGAGCGCGCGCTGGCGCTGCTGCTCGCCGCCGGGATCGCGTGCGAGCTGCAGGTCCTGCACGGGATGCGCGCGGCCCGGGCGATCGACGCGGGGCGCCGGGCGGGCGTGCCGGTGCGCGTCTACGTCCCGTACGGCTGGGGGCGGGTCCCGTATTCCGTGCGCGCGGCCCCGCGCGACGCCCACGTGGCGCTGCGCCTGGCGCGCGACCTCGCGCGGCGCAACCGCCCGCTCGCCGGCTGAGAGGCCTACCGGCGCGCCGCGGCGAGCCCCTCGATGACCTCGCGCAGGCGGTCGGGGCCACAGATCGGCGTCAGGATCAGCGTGGAGATCCCGCCGGCCTCGAACTCCGTCAGGCGCGCCCGCTGCTCGGTGAAGGATCCGAAGACGAAGATCTCGCGCACGAGCTCGTCCGGGACGAGGTCCAGCGCGGCCTTGCGGTCGCCCCCGCGCCAGGCCTCGACCATCGGGTCGAGCTGATCGCCCCAGCCGAGCCAGCGGAAGAACGCCGTGTAGACCGGGACCGTGGCGTACGCCGAGAACAGGAAGCGCGCCGTCGCAAGCCCCTCCTCGGCCGGCTGGGGGATGCAGAAGAAGCGGCACGCGAGCTCGGTCGAGCCCTCCGCCCGTCCCGCCGCGGCCTCGCCCGCGCGCAGCTCGGCGACGATGCGCGGCAGGCCGCTGAGCGGCAGGAAGTTCGTGAACGCGCCGTCGCCGATCTCGGCGGCCAGTCGCAGCATGCGCCCGCGCAGCGCGGCGATGACGATCGGGACCGGCTCGGCCGGCGGGCTCTCGAGCTTGAAGCCGCCGCGCCCGCGGCCCCCTGCGAGCACGGGGCGCAGCTCCTCGACGGTCTCGCGCACCTTCGTCAGGGGCCGCTCGAACGGGATCCCGTTCCAGCGCTCGACGATGACATTCGACGAGGCGCCCAGCCCGAGCACGAAGCGCCCGCGCGAGGCGTCCGCGAGCGCGGCGCAGTGCTGCGCGAGCACCGCCGGGCCGCGCGTGAACGGGTTGACGATCCCGGTCGCCAGACGGATGCGCTCGGTGTGCGCGGCGGCCAGCACGAGGGGGGTGAACCCGTCGGGGCCGGCGGTGTCGCCGGTCCACAGGTCGTCGTAGCCCAGCTCCTCCGCCAGCCGGAAGAACGGCGCGTGGTCTGCCAGCGCCACGCCGGCGAAGGGCAGGGTCAGCCCCCAGCGCGTGTCAGGCATCGGACTGCTCCAGCCACTCGGAGATCGCGAAGCGCTCGTGGCCGAGCCACTCCACCCGCGTCAGCCCCTCGGCGACGATCGTCAGGCGTCCGTCGCGCCGCTGGCGCAGCGGCGCGATGCTGATCGCCGCCCCGCGCAGCACGGCCTCGCGCCCGAGCGCGTCGCGGGCGCGTGCGACGAAGTCGCGCTGCGTGCCCTCGGTGCTCCCCGAGACGATCGGTGCAAGCTCCCCGTGCTGCATGAGGCATCCGCCGACCGTCTCGCCGCCGCCGGCCAGCCCGACGTCGTTGACGAGCAGGAAGTTGTCGGCGTCGAGCAACACGCCCATCCAGCGCCAGTAGGGGACCGCCTGCCAGTCGCGCACGCCCCAAGAGTGGTCGCGCATGCCGGCGCCGTCGATCGTGAAGCGCTCGTCCCCGACCCGCAGCGCGCCGGTGAGGGCGCCCGGCTGCTCGTAGTGCCGGCGCGCGACCTCCTCGGTGAGGCCCGAGCCGAACGCGAACGGCGCCGTCCACGCGCTGAAGGCCAGCTCGCCGGCCACGGCGACGTCCTGATGGGCCTCGGGGTGCGCACCGAGATCCTCGGCCCGGGCGAACAGTCGCGCCGCGCCGTCGATCGTGATCGTCCAGCGCTCGAACGGGTCGGCGCAGGTGTAGGTGACGGGCCCGGCCGCGATCGGCGCGTTCGGCAGGGACGACGGCGCCGGCACGCGCGCGAATGCCAGCAGGAAGCGCGGCGGGTTGCCGGGCAGGTGGGGCGGCAGCCAGATGCCGAGCGCCGCCTCGATGCGGCCCTCGTTCGGCCGCGCGCCGATGCGGGTGTAGAACGCCAGGCCGCTCGCGGCGTCGCCGCCGCCGAAGTACAGCGAGTCCGACCACTGCTCCTCGGCGCCGGGGGCGTGGAAGCGCTCGTCGGCGGCGAGCAGGTCGGCGGCGGCCATGGCCGCACGATATCCGCCGTGGGATGATGGCCGCGGTGACCGACTTCAGCGGCATCGCCGACGCGGACGCGCGTCTGGGCAGGCCCTTCCCGCTCCCGTCCGCGCCGCTGCCGCTCGGGCGCTGGGTCGACGTGTCTGCATGCGGGGACGGGGCCGAGGTCGTGTGGAACCTCGACGACACCCGGCCGGGTGCCCCGGCGCGCCTGGCGCTCTACGCCGGCCCGGCACCGCCGCCGGCGCGCGCCCTCCCGGGCGCCGTGGGGGACGAGCAGGTGGAGGTCGCGGGCGTCCGCGGGCGCCTGCGGAGCGCGCCGCTGGAGGAGGCCGAGGCGTCCCTGCGCCCGGTACGCGAGCTGGTCTGGGAGGCGGGTGGCCTGCATCTGCGGCTCACCGCGCAGGGGCCGTGGAGGGTCGACGAACTGCGGGAGATCGCGGAGTCGATCCGGGCGTGAACGGACTAAGGTCCGCCGCCATGAATCACTCGACTCCCGACCGGAACCTCGCGCTCGAGCTCGTCCGCGTCACCGAGGCGGCCGCGCTGTCGGCGGCTCGCCTGGTGGGCCGCGGCGACAAGGAGGCCGCCGACCAGGCCGCCGTCGACGGGATGCGCCACGTCCTGCAGACCGTCTCGATGGACGGCGTCGTCGTCATCGGCGAGGGCGAGAAGGACGAGGCCCCGATGCTCTACAACGGCGAGCACGTGGGCGACGGCTCCGAGCCCGCCGTCGACATCGCCGTCGACCCGCTCGAGGGCACGACGCTGACCGCGAAGGGCATGCCGAGCGCGCTCGCCGTGATCGCGATCTCCCCGCGGGGGACGATGTTCGACCCGGGGCCCTGCGTGTACATGGAGAAGCTGGCCGGCGGCTCGGACGTCGCCGACCTGCTGGACCTCGACACGCCGATCGGCGAGGTCTGCGGCCGGATCGCCGAGCGGCGCAACGTCGACATCGGCGACGTGACCGTCGTCGTGCTCGACCGCCCGCGCCACCAGGAGGGGATCGACGCGATCCGGGGCGCGGGGGCGCGCGTGCGGCTGATCAGCGACGGCGACGTGAGCGCCGCGCTGCTGGCCGCCAGCACACGCTCGCCGGTCGACCTGCTGTGGGGCGTAGGGGGGACGCCGGAGGGCGTCATCTCCGCCGCCGCGATCAAGTCCTTCGGCGGCGGGCTCGTCGGCCGTCTGTGGCCGCGCGACGACGCCGAGCGCCAGGCGGCCCTGGACGCCGGCTACGACCTCGAGCGCCAGCTCACGCAGGACGACCTCGTGCAGGGGGACGACTGCTTCTTCTCCGCGACCGGCGTGACCGACGGCGACGTGCTCCACGGCGTGCGCTACGAGGGGCGCGGGGTCGCCTCCACCGAGTCGCTCGTGATGCGCTCGCGCTCGGGCACCGTGCGCCGCATCACCGCCCGCCACAATCGCGAGAAGCTGCGCGCGATGATCGGCAGCCGCTACGGCTGACGACCCACGCCGAGCGTCCCTGGCGGCCCCGTCGGGGCGGCAGCGCGGGACGCTCGGTGCTCACGGGTCGCCGACGGGATGCGGCCGGCCTCGCGTGAGCGCGAGCGCTCGCTGGGCGTCGGCCCGCTCGGGTCGGGGACGTCGGCGATCTCGGCCAGACGGCCGACCTTCGACGGCGCGAGGTCGAGCTTCGCGATCGAGCGCAGGAATCCGTAGGTGACGAGCACGTGGATGCGCGACTGCGTGACCGCGTAGGCCCACTGCGTGAACGTCGAGGCGATGCGCGGGTAGTAGTTGGCGACCTCGACCTCGACGTGCAGGCGTACCCGCGCAGGGTCGGCGGCCGGCATCCGGCGGGCGTCGATCTCCAGGTAGCCGTCGGCGTCGACGCCCGGGGGTGCGACGAGCACGCCGCGCGCGATCCGCCAGCGCACGACGCCGCGGTCGGCGTTCATCTCGTACTCGGGGCTGCGGAACGCAAGCAGCACGAACGGCCGGCGCAGCAGCACGACGAAGCGCTCGTCGTCGGTGTACTCGACGCGCACGAGCCCCAGGGTGCAGCGGCTCAGGAAGCGCCAGTACGTTCGCGCGAGGCGCTCGAGGTACATCGGCGACCAGATCGCCGTGAGGGCGGCGACCGGCATCTCGACGTCCGCAGACTGCACGGAGCGCACGGCGCCGGTGCGGTCGACGGTCGTGTCATCGTGCAGGCTGCTGATCACCGACGGCCCGATCGTCGTCGGACGTCCGAGCGCGCGCTTGGCGATTCGTGAGGCGACGGCGTAGGCGGCCACCGCGAGCGCCCCGATGCGGAGCGCTGTGCGCAGGCGGGTCATGGCGGGCCCGATGGTACGTGCCTGGCGTCGACCAGCGCGGCGCGGAGCGCGGCGTCGAAGCCGAGCGGCGCGTCGTTGATCCCGGCCGGCGGCGGCTCGCGGACGATGAGCTCCTCGCAGAGCCCGTCGACGAGCGGCCGGGCGAGCGCCGGGTCAACCGAGGTGACCAGGCGCAGCCAGTACGAGGAGAGCCGCGGCGAGAGGACGGGGACCGGGACGATCACGGGCTCGCGCCGGCCGTCGGCACGGGCGCAGCGACGCAGCATCTCGCAGTAGGAGAGCACGTCGGCGCCGCCGAGCTGCACCTCGGCCGGCGGATGAGGATGCCGAGCGAGCGCCGCGAGCGCCGCGCTCACGTCGGACGACGCGATCGGTTGCGAACGCGTCTCGATCCAGCGCGGCCCGACCATCGCCGGCAGGCGGCGCACAAGTTCGAGCAGCATCGTGAACGACGCGCTCGCCGGCCCGATCACCATCGCCGCGCGCGCGTGCACGACCTCCGGCGCGCCGTCGGCGAGGATCGCCGCGACCTCGGCGCGGCTGCGCAGGTGCTCGGACCCCCAGCCGGGGGCCTCGAGCCCGCCGAGGTAGACGATGCGGCGCACGCCCGCCCGCCGGGCGGCGGTCGCGAAGCGCGCGGCGGCGGTGCGGTCCGCGGCGGCGAACTCGTGCCCGGCGTTGGGACCCATCGAGTGGATGAGGTAGTAGGCGACGCGCACGCCGGTCAGTGCCGCGTCGAGGCCTGCGTCGCCGAGCGCGTCGCCGTACAAGACCTCGGTAGCGGGCGGGAGCCGCGCGCGACCAGGTGCGCGCGTCATGCAGCGGACACGCTCGCCGCGTGCGAGCAGCACGCTGAGCAGCTCGCGGCCGACGGCCCCCGTGGCGCCGGTCAGGAGGATGGGTGGCGGTCCGACCGTGCCCATACGCCGGATACGGGCCCCGCCCGGGCTGCGATGACCGCGCCGGCGCCGCCGCCCGTACTGAGACGATGAGGAGGCGACATTCAACGCCGCGTTGAATCCTTCTTCCGGAGCACGAGCATGAACGACCTCGCGATCAGGGACGTGGCGGATCAGACCGGCATCGCCGCCGGGACGATCCGCATGTGGGAGCAGCGATTCGGGTTCCCCCGCCCGGAGCGCACCGCGAGCGGCTACCGCCGCTACGCGCCCGAGGACGTCGAGGCGCTGCGGCGCGTGCAGGCCTACCGCCACCGCGGCCTCTCGGTCCCCGCGGCGATCGAGCGCGCGTGCGAGGGAGGCGGGGGCGGCCCCGACCGCCCGTCGATCTACGCGGCCGTCGCGTCGACCTTCCGCGAGCTGCGCCCCCGCGTGCTGCGCAAGTCGACGCTCGTCGCCCTCAGCCGCGCGATCGAGCACGAGGCGCTCGCC
This sequence comes from Solirubrobacteraceae bacterium, assembly GCA_035542555.1. GTDB lineage: Bacteria > Actinomycetota > Thermoleophilia > Solirubrobacterales > Solirubrobacteraceae > F1-60-MAGs163. The sequence continues at coordinate 17,210 of DATKLF010000012.1, forward strand.
CAGGCGGCCTCACCGGTCCTCGTGGGCGCCTTCCAGCGCGAGGTCTTCTACCGCGCCGTCGAGCCGCGCTACCGGCGCATGGCCCAGCTCGCCGACGCGGCCGTCGTGTTCGCCGACTTCGCGGCCGTGCGCCACCCGCAGGGTGGCCCGGTCGAGATCCCGATCGCGCCCGAGGACGCGCTCGGCAACGAGTGGGCCGTGGTTGTGGACGCGCCCGGCTACGCCGCCTGCCTGCTCGCCTGGGAGCAGCCGGGTGCGACCGAGGCCGGCGGGCCGGACGATCCCGACCGGCGCTTCGAGGCGGTCTGGACGATCGACCCGCTGGCCACCCGGCGGGCCGCGCAGGTCGGCGCGCGGCTTGCGGCGCGCCGGGACCCCGCGTACGGCGAGCGCCTGGAGGTGCTGCTCGCCGACCGCCCGCCGGCCCTCGAGGAGCCGGCGCCCGCGCTCACTGCGCTGACGAACCGCATGATCGCCTACCTCGAGGCCGCGTAGCGCGCTACAGCGCGATCCGCTCGACGCTCGTGCCCGCCGGCAGCTCGCCCGCGCCGCGCGGCACGACGACGAGCGCGTCCGCGAGCGCCATCGAGCGCAGCACGTGGGAGCCCTGCGGGCCGGTGGCGTAGGCCAGCCCGTCCTCGATCCGCACGCGCACGCACTCGTCGCGCCGGGCGTTGCGGGGAAGCGGCTCGCCGAGCGCGACCCGCTCCGGCGCGTCCTCGTCCGCCAGGCGCTGGAGCGCGCCGAGCGCCGGGCGCACGAACAGGAAGAAGGTCACCATCGCCGAGACCGGGTTCCCGGGAAGGCCGAAGACGAGCCGCTCGCCGGCAGTCCCGAACCACGTCGGCCTCCCGGGACGCAGCGCCACCCGCCAGAAGCGCTCCCGCACCCCGAGCGCCGCGAGCGCCGGCTTGACGTGATCGTGCGGGCCGACCGACACCCCGCCGGAGAGGACGACGACGTCGGCGGCGCCGAGCGCGTCCTCGATCGCGACCCGCGTCGCGGCCGGGTCGTCCGGCACGTGACGGGCGAGCACGACGTCGCAGCCCTCGCGCTCGGCGAGCGCCGCGAGCGTCACGAGGTTCGAGTCGTGGATCTGGCCTGGTCCCAGCGGGGCGCCCGGAGGCACGAGCTCGTCGCCGGTGGCGAGCACCGCGAGGCGCGGGCGCGGCGCGCAGCTGAGCCGTGCGACCCCCGCGTGCACGGCGACGCCCAGCTCCGCCGGCCCCAGGCGCCGCCCGGCGCGCAGCACCGTCTCGCCCGACCGCAGGTCCTCGCCGGCCTCGCGCACGTTGCGCCCGGGCTCGACGGCCTCCTCGAGCGCGATCACCGCCCCCTCATCCTGCACGAGCTCGAGCTGCAGCACACCCTCGGCGCCAGGCGGGAGCGCGGCGCCGGTCGAGATCCGCACGGCCTCGCCCTCGCCGACCTCGCCGTCGAACGGGGCGCCCGCGCGCGCCTCGCCGATGAGCCGCAACCGCGCGCCCGCGGGCGCTGCGCGCAGCGCGAACCCGTCCATCGCGCTGCCCGCGAAGGGCGGGACGTCGTGCGCGGCGGTGACGTCCCGTGCCAGCACGCGGCCGAGCGCCCGCTCGACCGCGACCTGCTCGGGGGCGAGCGGACGCACGGCGGCCAGGATCTCGGCGCGCGCGGCGTCGATGCTGCGAGGGGTGTCGGGCATGGGCGCGGGGGAGCATGACGTACCGGCCGCCGCGGAGAAAGATCCCCCACGTTGCGGCAAAGGCACCCCGCCGCCGTCCGTCGCCGCTGATATTCACCGCCAATGCTCGCGGGCTCGCTTCCCGCCCGTCCTGCGCGGCCCGTCGCCGACGCGCCGCTGGCGGCGCTCGCCGACGGCGAGGCGCTGGCGAAGGCCTGGCTCATGACGCTGATCGCACAGGCGCCGCTGGCGGAGGCTGCCGCGCTGCCCGCGGCCGGGCTGGCGGAGGACGGGCCGGCGCTCTGCGAGGCCGTCGTCGCCGCGCTGGCCTCCGAGGCGGAGCTCGACCGGCTGCGTCCGGACGGGGACCGTGCGGCGCTCGCGGCACGCGCGGGGACGCTCGCCGGCGCGGGCGACCCGGCCGGCGCGATGCGCGCCGTCGGGGCGCTTCGCGCGACGCTGTGGTCAGCGCTGACCGACGTGCTCACGCGTCCCGAGCCCGAGCACGTCTCCGCCCTGGCCGCGCGCCTCGGCCACGTGTGCGACGTGGTGGCAGCCGCCGCGGTCGCCGGCGCGCCGGCGGGTGCGCCGGCCGAGTCGCCCGCCCCGCCGAGCGAAGGCCCACAGCCCGGCCCGGCAACGCCGCCCGGCGGCGAGGCCGGACCACGCCTGGCGGCGGTGCCCGCGGCAGCCACGCGGGAGCCGTCCGTCGAGCCGGCCGTGCCGGTTCGCCCGCCGGCGCTCGCACCGCGCGAGCCGGCCCCGCAGGTGCCGGCCGATGTCTTCCCGTCGGCGACGGCGGCGCCGGAGGAGCGCTCGGAGCCGTGGGCGACGGCCGTCATCCGCCGCCTGGGGCGCCTCGTGGCCGACGGTGGGCCGTGCGCGGTGCTGGTCGTCGACGTCGACGACGCGGACCGCCTGCTCTCCGGCGACGTGCGCGGCGACGGCGCGGCCGTCCTGGAGCGCGCAGAGCGCGCGGTGCGCGACGAGTTGCGCCCCGGCGACGCGGCCGTGCGCGAGCGCGAGGGACGGGTGTGGATCATCGCGGCCAGCACGGGCCTGGAGGGCGCGCGTGCCCTCGGCCGGCGGCTGGCGGCGGCCGTCGGCGGTGCCGGCGCACCCCACGGGGTCCCGCTGGCCGCGTCGATCGGGATCGGCGTCTGTCCGGACGACGGGACCGATCCGGCGGGCCTCGTCGCGCATGCCGATGAGGGCGTGTTCGCGGCGCGCGCCGCCGGCGTGCCGTTGGCGTGAGCCCGGCGCTCAGCCGGTTGTGACGCCGCCGGCCGCGCCGATCACCGGCGACGGAGCGATGGGGGTCTTCGGCGTGCGCTCGCCCTGCGGCAGCACGCCCACGCGCGCACGTCCGGCGGCCACCATCCCGAGCGCCCGCGCGGTGGCGACCGTGAGGTCGTAGCTCACGCCGCGCGCGTAGGGGCCGCGGTCGACGACAGGGACCGTGATGCTGCGCCCGGCGTACGTGACGTCGACGAGCGAGCCGCACGGCAGGCTCTTGTGCGCGACGCCGAGCGTCGCCTTGCGCAGCCGCACACCGCACGCCCCGGTGCGCCCCGATTGGTCGTACCAGGTCGCCGTGGCCGGGCGGTACACGGTCGCGGTCGCGAGCGGGTCGCTCACCGCCTGGGCTGCGACCACCTCGGCGGCGGGCTCGGCGCGGAGCGTGAAGCGGCCCGCCTGCGGAGCGGTCCAGGCCGTGCTGAACGACCCGTCGCCCGCGGCGGTGGCCGTGGCGACGCGCTGCCACGAGCCGTCGGCGGCCAGGGCCTCGATGCTGATGAGTCGCCCTGCGGCTGCCGGGCCGAGCGTGCCGGTGAGCGCCACGGGCCGGCCGACGAGCGCCGGGGCCGCACTCAGCAGGCTGTCGCCGATCGCGGCGCCCCCGACGTCGTCTGCGCGGGCGGGCGACGCGAGCCCACCGCAGGCCGCGGCGGCCGAGATCACGCAAAGCAGCTGTCGGATGCGGGTGATGGCGCTGGTTCCTCGTTCGGCGGCCTACGGGGTGAGCTGACGGGCTCGCGCCGAACGAGCGGCGCTACGGGCCATCCGGCCCGATTCGCCCCGGCGAGCAGCTGCTCGCAGTGGGTCCCCCGCCCTCCGTGTGCGAGGCGCACGGAGGCTCGGCAGTGGTCATAACCCTATACCAGCCGCCCGGACGGTGCGCCCGCCGGTGGGCGGCCGCCGCAGCGCTACGGGCGCGGGATCAGGCGCAGCACCGTCCGCACGAGCCCCGCCAGGGCGGCTCCGGGGTCGGCGCTCCCGTGCTCGCCCTCGGTCCGCGGTGTCGCGTAGCCGGCGGGGGGGATCGCGCGCTTGGCCGGGCGCGGGCGGACCGCCGCCTTCGTCGCGGAGGCCTTCGGGGCGGCCTTCGCGGTCGCCTTCGCCGCCGGCTTGGCGGTCGCCTTCGCTGCCGGCTTCGCGGTCGCCTTCGCGGTCGCCTTGGGCGCTGCCGCCCGCCCCGCCGCCGGCTTTCCGGCTGCGGGCTTCGTCGCCGGGGTCCCGGACGCCGCCCGCGCGCGCTTGGCACGCGCGGCCTCGCGGCGCGCGGTCGGGCGCTGCCGGCGGCTGCGCGGCAGGCTCGAGAGCACCTCCCGCTCGTCGTCGGGGGCTGGGGCGTCGGGGGCGGACATGCGGCCATTCTGCCACCCCGGGGGTGGTGCCCGCCGCCGGGCCTGCCGAAGCATGAAACCGCAGCCCACAAGCGGCGTAGACATCGAAACGACCTCCGATCGCGCCGTCTTTGACGATCCGATTCGGACGGCAGTACCCTGGAGGGGTCAGCTCGGCGGTGTGCCGGCCCGGTCGCGGTCGCGGTCCGCGGAGCGTGTCTCTCCAATCTTCAGCGGCAGGCAGGGCCCCAGGGCCCAACGGACGGAACGGACCAATGTCAGTCAGCGAACTCCAGGAACTCGAAGAGATCAAGGCGCTGCTCGCGCGCGGGCATCAGACCGGCGTCCTGTCGCACAGCGACATCGCCACCGCGACCTCCGAGCTCGACCTCGACGACGCCGATCGCGAGGAGCTGACGACCTGGATCGAGACCCAGGAGATCGAGCTCATCGACGACGACCCGTCGGCGCCGCCGACGCAGGTCGAGCGCGCTCCGGACCGTCGCTCGCGCCGCAAGGTGAAGACCACGCTGGACCTGCGTCCGGACATGACGACGGACTCGCTGCAGCTGTTCCTCAAGGACATCGGCAAGGTCCGTCTGCTGACGGCCCAGGAGGAGGTCGAGCTCGCCAAGCGCATCGAGCGCGGCGACCTCGACGCGAAGCAGAAGATGGTCGAGTCGAATCTGCGGCTCGTCGTCTCGATCGCCAAGAACTACCGCAACCAGGGCCTGCCGTTCCTCGACCTGATCCAGGAGGGGACGCTGGGCCTCGTGCGCGCGGCCGAGAAGTTCGACTACCGCAAGGGCTTCAAGTTCTCGACCTACGCGACCTGGTGGATTCGCCAGGCGATCGCCCGCGCGCTCGCGGACAAGGCGCGCACCATCCGCATCCCGGTCCACGTCGTCGAGAAGCTCAACAAGATCGGTCGCGCCGAGCGCAAGCTCGTCACGGAGCTCGGCCGCGAGCCGACCGCCGACGAGATCGCCGAGGTCACCGGGATCGACCCCGAGGAGGTCGACTCGATCAAGCGCTCGGCCCAGGCGCCGGTCTCGCTCGAGAAGCCGGTCGGCGACGAGGAGGAGTCGGAGTTCGGCCAGTTCATCGCCGACGAGCGCGCCGAGTCGCCCTACGAGCGCGCCGCGGAGATCCTCACCAAGGAAGCGCTGCGCGAGGCACTGGAGAACCTCTCTTACCGCGAGCGCCGCGTTCTGGAGCTGCGCTACGGCCTCGGCGGCGAGCACCCGCGCACGCTCGACGAGGTGGGCAAGACCTTCAACGTCACGCGCGAGCGCATCCGCCAGATCGAGAACCAGTCGCTGAAGAAGCTGCAGTCGCTCGCCGAGGCCCAGAAGCTGCGCGACGTCGCGTAGCGTCATCCATCCGTCCAGCGGCGGTTCAACCGGCGCCCGCGGCGCGCCGATCCCCAGGGCGTGTCCTTTGATCTTCACGCTGCCCTCACCTACCTCGTCGAGGCCGGCGGCTCGGACCTGCACATCAAGGCCGACTGCCAGCCGCTGACGCGCATCGACGGCGCACTGCGCCCGATCGACGGCACGGGCGTCCTCACGACGGACGACACCGAGGCCGTCGTGCACCAGATGCTCCACGACCCCGTGAAGCTGCGCGAGTTCGCCGAGGAGCACGAAGTCGACTACTCCTACGCGATCGAGGGACTGGCGCGCTTCCGCGTGAACGCGTTTCGCCAGCGCGGCCACGTCTCGGTCGTGATCCGCGCGATCCCGATCTCGATCCGCACGATCGACGACCTCGCGCTGCCGCCCGTCGTGCGCGACCTGGCCGAGGAGGAGCGCGGCATCGTCCTGCTGACCGGCACCACCGGCTCGGGCAAGTCGACGACGCTCGCGGCGATGATCGACCACATCAACTCGACCCGCGCGCGGCACGTCGTGACGATCGAGGACCCGATCGAGTTCCTGCATGCCGACAAGCGCTCGCTGATCAACCAGCGCGAGGTCGGGCAGGACACCGCCTCCTTCAAGCGCGCGCTGCGCCGCGTGCTGCGCCAGGACCCCGACGTGATCCTGATCGGCGAGATGCGCGACGAGGAGACCGTGCACACCGCGCTTTCCGCAGCCGAGACCGGCCACCTCGTCTTCTCCACGGTCCACACCGTCGACGCCGCCGAGACGGTCAACCGCCTGATCGACTTCTTCCCGCCCCACATGCACCAGCAGGTGCGCGCGATGCTCGCGGGGACGCTCAAGGGCGTGATCTCCCAGCGCCTCGTTCCCTCCGCGAGCGGCGGGCGCGTGGCGGCCTGCGAGATCCTGCGGATGACCGGCCGCGTTCGCGACATGATCATGGACCACACGCAGACCGGCCGCCTGCCCGAGGTCATCGCCGAGGGCGCCTACTACGGCATGCAGACCTTCGACCAGGCGCTGTTCGCCCACCTCAAGGAGGGGCGGATCACGATGGAGCAGGCGATCGAGGCCTCGAGCCACCCTCACGACTTCAAGCTCCTGGTCGCGGCCGACGGCAAGCGCGGCACGACGATGGAGGACCTCGCCGACGCCGAGGCGCGGCGCAGCGAGTCCTCGCGGCCGCCGCTGGCGGCGTAGCGGGTCCGACCGGCGACCGGCCGGCCAGCGCTTCACTTGGTAAAGTGAGGGGGTGCCCGTCGACCCGAGCTGCCCCGTCTGCCGCACCGCAGACATCGTCTGCGCGAAGTGGACGCTGCTCATCATCCGCGACCTCGCCGAGGGCCGCACGCGCTTCTGCGAGCTCGAGCGCTCGCTGAGCGGCATCAGCCCGCGCACGCTGTCGCTGCGCCTGCGCGACCTCGAGCAGGCCGGGATCGTCGAGCGCCAGACCTACGCCGAGGTCCCGCCGCGCGTCGAGTACGCGCTCACCGACAAGGGCCTCGCGCTGCTGCCGATCGTCGAGGACATGCGGACCTTCGGCGAGCAGTGGCTCGCCGACGTGTGCGCGGCCGACGCCCGCGAGCGCCCCGCCGCGGGCGCGATCGCCTGAGCCCGATCGCCTGAGAACCGGTCCCTCGGCGGCACCGCAACCCCGGCCCTCGCGGCGCGTTCCTGCGACCATGGTGGCAGCGCAGAAGCTCTGCTGATGGGGCCCGACGACCTTCACGATCACCGGCTCACACGCCGCGCCGTGCTCGCGCTGGGCGCGCTCGCGGGCGCGGGCTCGCTCATCAATGCGGGCTGGGAGCCGCTGCGCGCGCTGGCCGCGCCGAGTACCTCCAGCCTCGAGGTCGGCCGCGACGCGTTCGGCGCCGGCGGGCGCACGGGGACCCTGCGCGCGCCCGGGCCGTTCGTCCTGCTCGGGGTCCGCGACCCGCACGGTCTCGGCGCCCGGCTCGAGGTGCGCGCGCGGCGCGCCGGCGGCGCGTGGTCACCCTGGCTGGCGCTGCATGCCCACGACGGGCACGCGCCGGACGGCGCGCCGCGCGCTCGTGCCGGCGACCCCGTCTGGACCGGGCCGGCCGATCAGCTCGAGCTGCGCGCGACCGCTCGGCCCCGGCGGGCGGTGCGGCTTGCGCTCGTGTCAGTCCCGCCGGCCGCGCGGGCACTGGCGGGTGCGCGGGCGGCCGCCGCCGCGCACGCGGCGCAGTCGACCGGCGAGCCCGCGATCGTGCCGCGCGCGGCATGGGGCGGGAACGGCGTCGCGCCGCGCGCAGCGCCCTCGTACGGCACCGTCGAGATCGGCGTCGTCCACCACACCGACAACGCCAACACCTACAGCGCCTCCGAGTCGGCGGGCATCGTGCTGGCGATCGCCCAGTACCACCGCAACGTCAACGGCTGGAACGACATCGGCTACAACTTCCTCGTCGACCGCTTCGGCACGATCTTCGAGGGGCGCGCCGGCGGCATCGAGCTGCCCGTGATCGGCGCCCACGCCCAGGGGTTCAACCACCTCTCGACCGGCGTCGCGGTGATCGGCACCTTCATGGACGTCGAGGCGCCGCCGGCAGCCGTGTCGGCCGTCGCACGGCTGCTGGCCTGGAAGCTTCCCCTGCACGGCAGCCCGGTGACCGGCCAGATCCAGGTCGTCTCGGACGGTGGGGCGCTGACCCAGTGGCGCGCCGGCACGACGGTGACGCTCGATCGGATCTGCGGCCACCGCGACGTCGACGCGACCGACTGCCCGGGTACGCGGTTCTACGCGCAGCTGCCCGCCCTGCGCGCGCTGACCGCGTCGGAGGCCCAGCCCGTGCTCCTCAGCCCGACCGTGTCGCTCGGCGGGCCGCCGGCGGTGCCCTACGGCGGCACGGCGCGGCTCACGGGCGTCCTCACCGACGGGCAGAAGGCGCCGCTCGCGGGGCAACCGGTGCGCCTGGACAAGCAGGGCCCGGGCGGCGGCTGGACGACGATCGCGCGCGGGACCACCGGCACCGACGGGGCGTTCGCGCTGAGCGTCCCATGGACGCGCCCGGGGCTCGTGCGCGCCACGGCGCTGCAGGTCGCGTCGCTGCCGGTGCAGGTCGGGATCATCCCGCTCGTGACGGCCGCGGCCGGCGCCTCGCAGGTGGCCGCCGGCTCGGCGGTCACGGTCAGCGGCAGCGCGCGACCGGCCGGCACGGTGACCGTGGTCGTGGAGGCCCGTCGCGCGGGGCGCTGGCGGCGTATCGCAGCGGTGGGCGCCAGGGCGCGCCCCGCGTTCGCGGTCGGCGTCCGCCTGCCGCGTCCCGGCAGCTACCGGCTCACCGTGCGCTCCTCGCGCGACGGTCGCGTCGGTGTCGCGACGCCGCTCCTGGTGCGGGCGCGGTAGGCGACCGGCCGCCCGCCGGGGCCGCCCGCGACTGCTGAGAGCAAGACTCATTCTTATCTTACCGCTACGATCCGGGTGCCGTGATCGACCCGTTCCCGCTGCCCTTCTTCCAGCGCGGCGTGCTGGAGATCGTCCTGCTCGCCGTCGCGTCCGGCACGCTCGGCACGTGGATCGTCCTGCGCGGTCGGGCGTTCTTCGCCCATGCCGTGGGCACGGCGACGTTCCCGGGCCTGGTGCTCGCGGAGGGCCTGGGGTTCTCGGCCGCGCTCGGGGCGTTCGGCGCCGCGCTGGCGATGGCGGTCCTCGTCGGCGCGCTCGGCAGGCGCCGCGCGTCCGCCGACGACAGCGCGACCGCGCTCGTGCTCGCCGGGGCGCTCGCGCTCGGCGTGATGCTCGCGAGCGACGTCTTCCATTCCGGGGCGAGCGTCGACCGGCTCCTGTTCGGCAGCCTGCTCGCGATCGACGGCGCCGACCTGCGGCTCGCCGGGCTGGCCGCAGCGGCCGCGCTCGCCGCGTCGCTCGTCCTGGGCCCGCGCTGGCTGGCCACCGGATTCTCCGAGCGGGGCGGCGCGCGGCCGCGCAGCGACCTCGCGCTCGTCGTGCTGATCGCGCTCGTGGCGGTCGCCGCGCTCGCGGCCGTCGGCGCGCTGCTGGCGACCGCCGTCCTGGTCGTGCCGGCGGCGACCACGCGCCTGGTGTGCGATCGCATGCGCTCCTGGCAGCTGGCGACCGTCGCGCTCGCGGCGGCCGAGGGCGTCGGCGGCATGTGGCTCGCCTTCCAGGTCGATGCGCCCCCGGGGGCCGCGATCGCCGTGCTCGGCGGCGCCGTGTTCGCCCTGGTTGCTGTCGCGCGCGCGCTGCTGCGCCGCCCGCGGGCGCTCGCCGCCGCGCTCGCCGCGCTGGCGGCGCCGGGGCTCAGCGGCTGCGCTCAGGTCGGGCACGGCTCCGGCGGGAAGCCCGTCGTCGTCGCGACGACGACCCAGCTCGGCGACCTCGCGCGCGCCCTGGGCGGCGACCGCATCGAGGTCCGCCAGATCCTGCAGCCGGGCAGCGACCCGCACGAGTACGAGCTGCGGCCCTCGGACGTCGCGGCGGTCGCCGGCGCGGACCTCGTGCTGCTGAGCGGGATGGGGCTCGACGACTGGATGCGCCCGGCGATCGCAGACGCCGGCTCGCACGCGACCCTCGTCGATGTCGGTGCGCACGTGCCGACGCGCCTCACCGCGCCCGGCGGCCCGGATCCGCACTGGTGGCACGACCCGCGCAACATGGAGGCCGCCGCGGCGCTTGTCGGTGCCCGGCTGCGAGCGATCGACCCGGCCGCGGCGCCGTACCTGGCCCCCCGCACGAGCGCCTACCGCGCGCGCCTGCGAGTGCTCGACGCCGGCATCCGCGCCTGCATGGCGCGCATCCCGCCCGCGCGCCGTGTGATCGTCACCTCGCACGATGCGTTCGCGTATTTCGCGCGGCGCTACGGCGTACGCATCGTCGGCACGGTGATCCCCTCGACGTCGACCCAGGCCCAGGCGTCGGCCGGCGCGCTGGCGCGGCTGGAGGACACGATCCGCCGCGAGCACGTGCGCGCGATCTTCCCCGAGCGGTCGATCAACACGGCGCTGGCGCGGCGGATCGCGCAGGACACCGGAGCCACCGCGGACGCCTCGCTCTACGGCGACACGCTCGGCCCCCGCGGCTCGGCGGGCGCCACGTACCTCGGGATGGAGCGCGCGAATGCGCTCGCGCTCGCGCTCGGGATGAGCGCAGGGAGGGTGCGGTGCACGATCCCGGCGTGAGCGGGCGCCTGCTGGTCGAGGCCGACGACCTCGCCGCCACCTATCCCGGCAGCGCGGTCCCCGCCGTCGCCAGCGCGACGTTCAGCGTCCGCGGCGGCGAGCGCGTCGCGGTGCTCGGACCCAATGGCGGCGGCAAGTCGACGCTCTTCCGGGCGCTGACCGGCGAGCTGGCGCTCTCCTCGGGGCGGCTCGAGCTGCCGGGGGGGCGCGTTGCGCTCGTGCCGCAGGGCGACCGCTCGCGCCTGGACTTCCCGGTCAGCGCCTTCGACGTGGCGCTGATGGGGGCGGTCTCGCGCATGCCGTGGTGGCGGCGGCCGGGCCGCGCCGACCGCGAGCTCGCGCGGGAGGCGCTCGCGCGCGTCGGGCTGGGGGACCTCGCGCAGCGGACCTTCGGTGACCTCTCCGGCGGCCAGCGCCAGCGCGTCCTGGTCGCCCGTGCGCTCGTCCAGGACGCACCGCTGCTGGTCCTCGACGAGCCGTTCGCGGGCCTCGACGTTCCCAGCGCCGAGCGACTCGCTGTGCTGCTGGAGGAGCTCGCCGCCGAGGGCCGCGGCCTGCTGATGGCCACGCACGACATCGAGCAGGCGCGCGCATGGGACCTCGTGCTGTGCCTGAACCGCGTGCAGATCGCCTTCGGGCCGCCGCGGACCACGCTCACCGCACAGGTGGTCGAGCGCACGTACGGCAGCGAGATCGTCGCGCTGCCGGGCGCCGGCGAGCTCGGGATCGTGCGTGCCCACGCTCGTCACGAGGGGGGCAGGTGACCGGCTGGCTCACCGCGCCGCTGGCGCACGCGATCGTCGCGCGGGCGCTTGTCGAGCTCACGCTGCTCGGCGTGGTGTCCGGCGGGCTGGGCTGCTGGATCGTGCTGTCGGGGATGTCCTACAGCGCCGAGTCGCTCGCGCACGGGATGCTTCCAGGCCTCGTCGGCGCCGCGCTCCTCGGCGTGCCGCTGCTGCTCGGCGGGGCCGTCGGGCTGCTCGTCGCGGCGCTCTCGATCGCCCTCGTCGCGCGCGTCCCGCGGATCGGCTCGGACGCCGCGGTGTCGGTCGTGATCACCGGCCTGCTCGGCCTGGGCGTGCTGCTCGGGCTCTCCCCGCGCACGCCCACCGGGCTGGCGGAGATCCTGTTCGGCGACGTCCTGGGCGTCAGCGACACGGACATCGTGCTCGCCGCGGCGCTCGGCGCGGTGACGGTCGGCGTGCTCGCCGTGCTGCACCCGTCGCTGCTGGCGGCGGGCTTCGACCGCGCGAGCGCGCCGGCGCTTGGGCGCTCGCCCGCGCGCCTCGACGTGGTCCTCGCCGTGCTGCTCGCCGGGGCCACGCTCGTGGCGGTGCAGGCGCTCGGCAACCTGCTCGTCGTGGCGATGCTCGTCGGCCCGGCCGCCACGGCGCGGCTGCTCACCCGGCGCATGGCGCGGATGATGCTGGCCGCCACGCTCGTCGCCTTCCTGGCATCCGTCATCGGCCTGTGGCTGTCCTACGACGCGAGCGTCGCGGCGGGCGCGTCGGTCACCGCGGCGATCGTGGTGCTGTTCGGCCTGGCGCTGCTCCTGCGCGCGGTGCGCGAGCTGCGGCAGCGCGCCTGATCAGGCGCGGCAGCGCGCGCAGCGCCCGTGCAGCACGATCTCGTGCTCGGTCACGTCGAAGTCCAGCTCGTGCGAGAGCGCGACGATCGCGCGCTCGAGCGCGGCGTCGTGGAACGGCGTGACCGCGCCGCAGACGTCGCAGACGAGGTGGTGGTGATGGTGGTCGGCGCGCGCCGGCTCGTAGCGCGCCTGTCCCTGCCCGAGCTCGACGCGCGTCACGAGCCGAAGGGCCTCGAGCTCGTCGAGGATCCGGTAGACGCTCGCGCGCCCGACCGTGCGCCCGCGCGCGCGCAGCTCCTCTTCGATCTCGTAGGCGGTGAGCGCGCATGACTGCCCGTCGAGCAACTCGAGCACCGCTGCGCGTGCGCCGCCGCGGCGATAGCCCGCGTCGGACATCGTGCGCGCCGCGGAGGCGGCCCAGCTCTCGGCAGGTGTCGTGCGTGCGCGGGCCATGGGCGGCCGCTCAGGTCAGGGCGACGGCGCCGTGGTCGTCGCAGTGGCCGGCGTGCGGGTGGTGCAGCCGGCCGTCGACGAGGTAGTCGACGTGGTCACCGTGCGGGACGGGCTCGTGACCGCAGCCGGGGCCGTGCACGTGCGCGGCGTCGTGGCCGGCGGCCTGCACCCCGCGCCCTCCGTCACAGCGGTCGGGGTGCGTCTCGTCCACCGCGATCACGTGCTCGCAGACGTGGTCGCCGTGCGGATGGTGCAGGTGCCCGTCGTGCAGGAAGTCGATGTGACCGTCGTGGACGATTCCGACGTGGCCGCAGCCGGGGCCGTGGACGTGGGGGTGCTCGTCGTGCGCGGCGTGGTCGTGCATCTCCGCGCATGGTAGGGCGCGGCGCCTCGCAGCGGCCCCTGCGGGGCGGCCCTACAGCCCCGCCGGGTGGCGCACGTGGAAGCCCCGGTTGGTGCGCAGCGCCGGCTGCCAGCGCGTGCCCGACTGCTGCTGGCCGGAGGTGTCGAAGCGCAGTCCGGCGACCGTCATGTACACGTGCGCCGCGTTCGCGTAGATCGTCACCCAGGTGCCCGGCCCCTGCAGGCCCCAGTGCGCGAGGTCGCCGGACACCAGGGGGGTGTCGAGCAGTCCCGCCCCGTGCAGCGCATAGCTCACCGAGCCCGAGCAGTCGTAGCCCTTGTCGTTCCAGCGCGCGTGCCCGCCGCCCCAGAGGTATGTCGCCTTCGCGATGCGGTTGGCGGCGGTGATGATCGCCTGCACCACCGCGGGCGCCCCCGCCGGCGCGACCGCGAGGCCGCTCGAGAGCACGCGCGCCGTCTGGCCTGCGGTCGGCGCGGGGACCGCGCCTGCCGCCCCCGGCGCCGACGGGCCGGGCGCGGGCTGCGTGGTGTCGGCGCCGCCGGGGGGGAAGGCCGGCGTCGGCGCCTGGCTCGCGGTGCCGTAGGCGGCGCCGCCGCTCGAGCCCGCGTGCGCGGCCGGCGCGGGTGCCGCCAGCACCAGGAGGGCCGTGACGACCATCGTCGTGCGGCGACGTGACCTGGCGGCGGCATGCCTCATGGGCGGTCCTTCGGCCGGTGCGCGCCGGCGCGCCGCCCCCGCCCGGGAGTGCACGGCTTCGCGGCGCCGAACCTGCAGGTTGCGCCCGGAGGGCGGTGCAAGCGGCGCTGCGCGCTGAAGGAGCGGCGCCCGGCCTGCCGAACCGGCCCCCATGCATCTCCGCCAGCTTCGCGCCGCGCTGCACGTCTTCTGCGAGGAGGCCGCCTGGCAGTTTGCCGCGGACACCCAGTCCGGCCACGAGCTCTCCTTCGAGGTCATCGAGAGCGGGCGCCGCGATGCGCCGCTCTACTGCTACCGGCCGCTCACCGGCGATTTCATCCGTGAGCACGGCGGCGTGCTCACGCGTCTTCCGAGCTACCTGCCCGCCGCGCACGGCGTGATCGCCGCCGGGCGCATGGACGACTACCTCGAGGCCCGCGGCGCGCCCCCGCACGCGGCCGGCCGCGATCGCGCCGACGCCACGCTGCACTGCTTCCTGGCGCGCGTGTTCGAGGACTCGAGCGACTTCGCGTTCCGCGAGGAGCGCTTCGACCAGGCGTTCCGCGAGTACGAGAGCATCATCTGCGAGGGGCGCACCGAGACGATGGTGATCGCCGTCGTCCACGGCGTGGAGCTGCTGTGCCCGTCGGGCGAGCTCGGGCTCGGCGAGGGGCTGTCGCTGATGCGCGGCGACGTCTGCCTCGATGCGCCCGACGAGGCGCGCTGGTCGCGGGCGACGGGCATGCCGCAGACCCTGGCCGTGCTGCGCTGGGAGCCGGCCGCCGGCGACCAGGCGCCGCTGGCCCACGCGCTGGTCCGCCTGCGCCGGCTGCTGCTCGGCCTGCGCCTGTACGACGCGGTCCCGGTCGCCTGCGCACCGGTGGCGTGGACGCGGACCGATAACGGCCCGTGGCACCCGCTGCCGCTGCCCGCAGGGCCGCTTCCCGACGACCAGATCGTGATCGAACCCGAGCAGGAGGACGAGCTGCGCGCCTTCCTCAGCCTCATCGGCCGGCGCATGCCCCGCTCGGGCGAGGTCGCCTGGGCGCTGCGCCGCTACGAGCTCGCCTGCGAGCGCCCAGCCCCCGCCGAGGCGCTGACGGACGTGCTGCTCGCCCTGCGGGCGCTGCTCGAGCCGGAGGGCACGGCCTCCGCCCGCCTTGCCGGGCGCGTCGCGGCGCTGTGCGCCGAGCCGGCGGACCGCGCGCGGCTGACCGAGCGCATCGCGCACACGGTCCTGCTCGAGCGCGCCGTCGTCGCCGGGCTCGCGGTCGACCCGCAGCTCGAGCAGCTCACACGCGAGCTCGCCGGGCACCTGCGCGCGCTGCTGCGCGATGTCCTCTGCGGCCACCTCGACCCCGACCTGCGCACGCTCGCCGACACGATCCTCGCGCAGGACGAGGCCCTCCAGGCCGGCGCCGAGATGGCCTGACCCGGCCCCCAAGCGCCGAGCGTCCCTGGCTGCCGCCCAGAGGGGGCTGTGCGGGACGTTCGGGGTGGGGGCGGTGCGCTCCCCGAAGCGCCGAGCGTCCCTGGCTGCCGCCCAGAGGGGGCCGTGCGGGACGTTCGGTGTGGTCGTTCGGTGGGGGCGGCAGGCGTGCTCAGGCGAACAGGTGCGCGTGGACCGCGACGAGCCCCGCGACATCGTGCACGTCGCCGTCGAGCTCCGGGACCAGCACGGGTCGCCGGTCGCCCGTCTCGGCCTTCAGCCGCTCGATCGAGGCGGCGTCGCGCTCGGCGATCGTCAGCGCCTCTCCGTAGGTGCGCGCGACCTTCGCTGCGAGCCGCGTGCCCAGCTCGGGCGCGAGCTCCGCGGCCACGGACGCCGGATCCGGCAGGGGCTCCCCCGCGCCGTCGAGCTCGTGAACGCGGTTGACGATCAGCCCGCCGAACGGCATCTGCGCGTCGCGCAGCTTGCGCCGGAAGAAGATCGCCTCCTCGGCCGGCTCGCGCTCGGGCGAGGTGATGACCAGGAACGTCGTGCCGGGGTCCGCGAGCAGCCGCGCGACGCCGTCTGCGCGCTCGCGGAAGCCGTCGATCAGCGAGCCGAGCGCCCGGAAGAAGACACCGAGGTCCTCGAGCAGATCGACCCCGGTGAGCCGCTTCATCACGCCGAAGACGACCGCCGTGCCGCGCCCCATCGCGCGCGCCGCCAGGCCGGTCGGCGCCAGGAAGACCTTCAGTGCGCGGCCCTCGAAGAAGCCGGTCAGGCGGTCGGGGGCGTCGAGGAAGTCGAGCGCGTTGCGCGAGGGCGGCGTGTCGAGGACCAGCACGTCGAAGCGCCCCGAGGCGTGGAGGTCGTAGAGCTTGGCGACCGCGGTGAACTCCTGCGATCCGGCGACCGCGCCCGACAGCTGCTGGTAGATCCGGTTCCCCAGGATCTCCTCGCGCGTGCGCGCGTCCGGCGCGAGCCGCTCGATCAGCTCGTCGAACGTGCGCTTGGGGTCGAGCGTCATCGCCCACAGCTCGCCGCTGACCTCGACGCCGGCGGCGCGAAAGCGCCCCGGGTCGACGAGCGCCGGCTCGTTGTCCAACACGTCGAGCCCGAGCGCGTCCGCGAGCCGCTTGGCGGGGTCGATCGTCACGACCGCCACGCGCCGGCCGCGGGCGGCGAGCCCCATCGCGATCGCGGCGGAGGTCGTCGTCTTGCCGACGCCGCCCGAGCCGGCGCAGATGACGACCGACTTGCCCTCGAGGTGGCGCAGGAGGCTCATCGCGATCCGCCGCCGGTGCTCACAGGACACGCTCCAGCTCGCCGGCGAGCGCGGCGATCGAGTCTGAGTCGAGGGCCGGGTAGAAGAGGTCGCGCAGGCTCACGACCGGGCACGCCAGTCCGCGGCGCAGGCGCGCGACCTGCGCGCGCTGGGCCCGGGAGCGCTGCTGGCTGCGCAGCACCGCGCGCACCGCCGGGCCCTGCGCGCAGCCCGCGAGCGTGCGGACCTCGGCCGCGGTGAAGCGCCCGGGCGTCACGCGGTTGACGACCGCGAGCGTCAGCGGCAGGCCGACCTGGTCCTCCAGCGCGCCGCGCAGCTGGAGCGTCTCGTTGACCGGCATCTCCTCCGGCCGCGCGACCGCCACGACCGCGGTGCGCCGCGGGTCGGTCACGAGCGCGTCGATGGTTGACGCCTGCCGCGCGATCCGCCCCACGCGCGCGGCCTTCGCGAACGTGTGCGGCGCCGTGAGCGTCGCGATCCCATGGCCGGTCGCGGGTGCGTCCAGGATGACGACGTCGTACGGCCGGTCGCCGCGGCGGCGCCGCTGCTCCTGGGCGAGCTCCCAGACCTTGCCGATCGTGAGCAGCTCGCGCATCCCCGGCGTGGCCGCCACGAGGTACGTGAAGGTGCGGCTCTCGACGAGTACCGCGGCCAGCGTCCGCGAGGGCAGCTGGTCGACGAGGTACTCGTGCATCGCCTCCTCGGGCTCGATCGAGATGTGGTGCACGCCGAAGGCCAGCTCGACCTCGCGGTCGCGCGCAGCGTGCTCGCCCCCGAGCGTCCGCGAGACGTCGTCGCGCGCGGCGACCTCCGCGACGATCGTGCGCAGGCCGCGGCGCGCGGCCGCAACGGCGAGCGCGGTCGCGACCGTCGTCTTGCCGACCCCGCCCTTGCCGGTGACCACGATCAGCTGGTGGGCGAACAGCGCGCTCGCGCGGGGGGTCAACGCCTCAGCCCTCGCCATCCCAGAAGTCGACCCGCTGAACGCGCATGACGACGTTCAGGCCGCACAGCAGGACCTTCCCCGAGCGCGGGTAGAAGCACATGTCGGCGTCCTGGAGGTCGCTGTGACACAGCAGCGTCAGCCCGTCGTCGCCGGCGCCGAACGTGTGCGCCACGCCGGTTCCCGCGGGTCGCGAAACGACGTGCCCGGCGTGCACCGGATGCGACTCGGCGGTCCCGTCGGGATGCAGCAGCTCGAGCGCGCCGTCGCCCGCGAGCACGACGAACAGTTCCTCCTCGGCGCTGTGGCAGTGCGGCGGGCTCGACAGGCGGCCCGGGTCGACCGTGACGTGGGAGAGCCCGCTGCGCTGCGCGCCGGTCGCCGCGCCGAGCCGGCGCACCACGGCGGCGATGTCGCCATGGCGGCGCTCACGCGCCGGCGTCGCGTCCAGCGCGGCGATCTCACGCGGTCGCTCGTCGCTCGGCGCCGGCAGCTCCAGCGGGCCGCAGGCCTCCTCGGCGGCAAACGGGTTGGGGCCGTCGAGCGGGATCCAGCGCGGGGCGGCCCACATGACGTTCGGGCGCGGCAGCCAGGTGAGCGACGTGTCCGAGCCCGAGCCGAACGCCAGCACGTCGATCCCCTGCGGCCCGGCGACGAGCGCGTGGGGCGGCCCCCCCGCGGGGTGCAGGATCGCGTCGCCGGCCCCGACCTCGTACGCCGCCTCGCCGAGCAGCGCCGTCCCGGAGCCGGCCAGGACGAAGAACAGCTCCTCCTCGTCGGCATGCGCATGCACCGGCATCCCGCGCTCGCCGGGGCCCAGCTCGTAGCGGCTCAGCCCCAGCCGCGGCGCGCCGGCGGCGGCGGCGAGCCGGCGCCGGCGCCCGCGCAGCTGGCGTGGCTCGCCGCGGCCGAGCTCGAGGACCGGCACGTCGTCCCAGTGCACCAGCATCGTGCCGGGAGCGTAGATGAGCGCCCAGCCGACGAAACCTCCCATGCACAGGAGGATTCGGCCATGGCCGTGCGAATTACGCGCAGGTACGGGCACCCCCCGAGGACGGAGCATCCCCCGTGGACAGTTCGCAGCAGCACACCCGGCCCAAGGTCATCGCCTTCGCAAACCAGAAGGGCGGCGTCGCCAAGACGACGACCGCCCTGAACCTCGCAGTCGCGTTCGCCGAGACCGGCAAGCGCGTGCTCTGCGTCGACATGGACCCGCAGGGCAACCTCACGATGTCGCAGGGCATCGACCCCGACTCGCTCGAGGAGTCGGTCTTCGACGTGCTCGTGCATCGCCTGCCGCTGCGGCAGGTGATCCGCAAGCGCGAGATCGACCTCGCGCCCGCGTCGATCGACCTCGCCGGCGCCGAGATCGCGATGTCGACGATGATCGGCCGCGAGCGCGCGCTCGCGAAGGCGCTCGCGGAGGTCCACGACGACTACGACTTCGTCTGCATCGACACGCCGCCCAGCCTCGGGCTGCTGACGATCAACGCGCTGACGGCGGCCGACAAGGTCATCGTCCCCGTGCAGTGCGAGTATCTGTCGATGCGGGGGCTGATCCAGCTCCAGAACACGCTGCAGATGATCCGCGAGAACCTCAACCCGGACGTGGAGATCGAGGGCATCCTGCCCACGCTCATGGACGCCCGCACGGTTCACGCCAAGGAGGCGATCGAGATCCTCGAGGAGAACTTCGGGGATCGCGTCTTCGCCTCGCGCATCAAGAAGACGATCCGATTCGCCGAGGCGCCCGTGAAGGGCATGTCGGTGCTGAAGTACGACCCTGACGGGTTGGCCGCACAGTCCTATCGCGACCTCGCGAAGGAGGTTCTCACCCATGGCAAGCGGTAAGCGCGCGAGCATGCGCGAAGGGCCACTGGCCGAGCTGTTCCGCCGCACGGAGCAGCAGGCCCCCACGCCTGAGCAGGAGGCGCCCGCCCCGGACGCCGCGCCGGCGCCTGCGGCGCCTGAGGCGCCGCCCGCGACCGAGTCCGTGCCTCCGCCTCCGCCGGCGGCCGCGGCCCCGCCGCCGGCCCCCGCGGCTCCCGGCGTCGGTCCGGCGACGATCGCCGGGCGCGAGCAGCGCCAGCCCCCGCCCGCGCCCGAGCGCGACTACCCGCACCCGTCGCTGGGCGCGCCGCCCGAGCCGCAGGAACGGCGGCGGGCGGTACCGACACCGCAGGAGCGCCTGCGCCACGCGTTCAGCCAGGACATCCCGGAGAACATCCTCGAGCGCGAGGACGCGCCCGCGGCCCGCCGCGAGCCGGCGGCGTCGGCCAGGGTCGCGCCGCCCGAGCGCGAGCCGCTTGTGAGCTTCGAGGACAACCCGTGGTCGACGTCCGGCCAGAGCGCAAGCCCCGTGATCCGCGTGGTCGGGGTCGGCGGGGCCGGCGTCAACGCCGTCAACCGCATGGTCGAGGCGGGGATCGCGGGCGTCGAGTTCGTTGCGGTCAACACGGACATGCAGTCGCTGCACCAGTCCGACGCCGACATCACCGTGCACATCGGCGAGAACCTCACGCGCGGCCTCGGCGCGGGCGCGAACCCCGAGCTCGGGCGCGCCGCCGCGATGGAGGACTACGACCGTCTCAAGCACCTGCTCAAGGGCTCGGACATGGTCTTCATCGCCGCCGGCGCAGGCGGCGGGACCGGCACCGGGGCTGCGCCGATCGTGGCGCGCATCTCGCAGGAGATCGGGGCGCTGACGGTCGGCATCATCACCAAGCCGTTCGGCTTCGAGGGCACGCGCCGCGCCGCCTCCGCGCAGGTCGGCATCGACGCGCTCGCGGCCGAGGTCGACACGCTGATCGTGGTGCCGAACAACCGCCTGCTGCAGGTGCTCGACCAGCGCACCTCGATGGTGGAGGCCTTCCGGGTCGCCGACGACGTGCTGCGCCAGGGTGTGCAGGGCGTCAGCGACCTCGTGACGCTGCCCGGGATCATCAACCTCGACTTCGCCGACGTGCGGACGATCATGTCCGAGGCCGGCCCCGCGCTGCTGGGCATCGGCATGGGCACGGGCGAGGGGCGCGCGATGGAGGCCGCCAAGCAGGCGGTGTCCTCGCCGCTGCTGGAGACGAGCATGGAGGGCGCGCGCTCGATCCTGCTGTCGATCACCGGCGGCACCGACCTCTCGCTGTGGGAGGTCAACGAGGCCGCCAAGGCCGTGGCCGCCGCTGCCCACCCCGAGGCGAACATCATCTTCGGGGCGATGGTCGACGCGTCGCTCGAGGACCAGGTCTGGGTGACCGTCGTCGCCACGCGCTACGGCGAGCACGGGCCGCGCACGAGCGCGCGCCGGCGCATCGAGGAGCCCACGGGCGAGCCGCGCGTCGAGCGCCGCGAGCGCGGCGGCAACACGGTGCGCACGGGGACCGGCGTGTCGCAGATCGACGTTCCCGAATTCGTCCCGCGCACGTGATCTGAGGGCCGCCTCGCGGCGCCCAGCGCCACCCGTGGGCCGAGGGCCGTGCAGGAGCACTGTCCCTCGGCCACGTGCGGCCCTGGGCATCCACGATGCGGGCCTCAGCCTCACGTGCGCCGCCAGGGGGCGGGCCCGACTACCCTGCGGGCCGTGACCGGCTCGGGTGGCATGGTGGCGGCGGGCCATCCGCGGACGGCGGAGGTCGGTGCGCGGGTGCTACGCGAGGGCGGGAACGCGGTCGATGCCGCGATCGCCGCGGTGCTCGCGTCCTGGGTCTGCGAGCCGCTGCTGACGGGACCGGGCGCCGGCGGCTACATGCTCGTCGCCGAGCCCGGCGAGGAGCCGGCGCTGCTCGACTTCTTCGTCGCCGCGCCCGGCGCCGGGCATGAGGGCTCGCCGCACGCCGAGCTGTTCTCCTACGACGTCTCCTTCGGCGACGCCGTGCAGACCTTCAACGGCGGCGTCGCCTCGTGCGCGGTGCCCGGCAGCCCGGCGGGGCTGGCGGAGGCGGCGGCGCGCTGGGGCTCGATCCCGCTCGCCGACCTGGCGGCGCCCGCGGCGCGCCTCGCGCGCGAGGGGGTCGCGCCGACCACCGAGCAGGAGTACATCTTCGAGATCCTCGGCCCGATCCTGGGACACACGCCGGAGGCGGCCGCCGTCTTCGCCCCGGGCGGGGCGCCGCTCACGCGCCGCGACCGGTATCGCAGCGACGAGCTCGCCGAGACGATCGAGCGCCTCGGCGCGGACGGGGCGGAGCCGTTCTACCGCGGCGACATCGCGGACGCCCTCGCCGAGCACGTGCAGGAGCGCGGCGGCCTTCTGCGCGCCGCGGACCTGCGGGCATATGCGCCGGTCCTGCGCGAGCCCGTGCGTGCCGCCTACCGCGGGCGCACGGTGTTCACGAACCCGCCGCCGGCTGCCGGCGGCGCGCTGCTGGCCGTCGCCTTCGCGCGGCTCGACGCGCGTGAGGGGCCCGGGCCGCCGGACCCCGCCGCGCTCGTCGCGGTGATGGAGGACGTCCAGGCGCTGCGCGACGACGCGTTCCTGGCGGGTCTGCCCGAGCCCGGGTTCCTCGAGCGGTTCCTGCAGGCGAGCCTCGGCTCGACGACCCACGTCTCCGTGCTCGACGCGCAGGGCCGCGCGTGCTCGGTGACGTGCACGAACGGGGCCGCGTCCGGCGTCATCGTCCCCGGCACCGGCATCCACCTGAACAACATCATGGGCGAGGAGGACCTCAACCCCGCCGGGTTCTTCCGCAGCCCGCCGGGCCTGCGGATGCCGTCGATGATGGCGCCCACGGTCGTGCTCGGCGCCTCGGGGGAGGTTGAGCTCGTCGTGGGCAGCGCCGGCTCCAACCGGATCCGCTCGGCGATCCTGCAGGTCGTCGTGAATGTCGTCGACCGCGGGATGGCCGCCGGCGCGGCGATCGAGGCGCCTCGCATCCACGCCGAGGGCGGCGTGATCTACGCCGAGCCGGGCCTCGAGCTCGGCGCGCTCGAGCGGGCGGGGCGCGAGATCGTGCGCTTCCGCGCGCGCAACCTCTTCTTCGGGGGCGCGCAGGCGGTCGAGCGCGACCCGCGCACGGGCGCCCTCTCGGGCGGCGGCGACCCGCGCCGCGGCGGCGCTGCGGTGGCCGCGTGAGCGCCGGGCGGGCGCTCGCGGCCGTGGCCGCGGGCGCGCTGCTCGCCGCCGCGGGCTGCGGCGTGCAGGCACCCGATCTCTTTCTCGTCCACCGCAGCGGCAGCATCCCCGGCGCGAAGCTGACGCTGCTGGTCAACGACAGCGGCACGGTGCGCTGCAACGGCGGCCGGGCGAAGGAGATCTCCAGCGCCGAGCTGCTGAAGGCGCGCGGAGCGGTCGACGACCTCACCGGCACGTCGAAGAGCCCGGGCCCGGCGAAGCGCGACCTGCGGCTGCCGGCCGGGCCGGATTCGATCATGCGCTACGTCGTGCGCTCGGAGCCTGGGACCGTCGCCTTCAGCGACACCTCCGCCGGCCAGCCGAAGGTCTTCTTCCAGCTCGCGGCGCTCACCCGCGAGCTGGCCCAGCGGGTCTGCGGCCTGCCGCGCTGAGCTCCGGCCACGGCCCCATCACGAGCGCGCGCAGGCGGCACTTCACGGATCTGCGACCCTGGGCGTTGAACCCTGATGACCCGTCGCTCCTGGCTGCTCATGGGACTGCTCGCCGCGCTGTGGGGGGCGTCCTACATGTTCATCAAGATCGCGCTGCGCGACGGCGTGCCGGCGCCGTCGATCGTCTTCATCCGCGTCGCGCTCGGCGCGGCGCTGCTGAGCGCGATCGCCGTCCACCAGCGCGCGTTCGGCGGCCTGCGCGGGCGCCGGCGCTGGGTCGTCGCGATCGGTGTCGTGCAGGTCGCGGGGCCCTTCCTGCTGATCACCTACGGGGAGCGCTGGATCCCCTCGGCGCTCGCCGGGATCCTCGTCGCCTCGGCGCCGATCTTCGTCGCGCTGCTGAGCCCGTGGCTGGCCCGCAGCGAGACCGTGCACGGCTGGGCGGTCGCGGGCATCATCGTCGGCATCGTCGGTGTGGCGCTGCTCTTCGGGGTCGACCTGTCGGCGAGCGCGAAGCTCGCGCTGGGCGGCGGATTGGTGCTCCTGGCCGGGCTCGGCTACGCGTTCGGCGCGATCTGGGTGCGCTACAAGCTGCCCGGCGCGGCGCCGGTCGGGATCGCGGCCGGCACGATGCTCGCTGCGACCGCGCTCACCCTGCCGCTGGCGATCACGCACCCGCCCGCGCATGCGATCAGCGCCGGGGCGTGGGCGGCGCTGCTGACGCTCGGCGCCGGCGGCACCGGCATCGCGTTCCTCATCTACTACGTGCTGATCGCCGACGTCGGAGCCAACCGCGCGACGGTCGTCGCCTACTTGGCGCCCGGGTTCAGCGTCCTCTACGGCGCGCTGTTCCTCGGCGAGACGATCACGGCGGCGACGATCGCCGGACTGGTGCTGATCCTCGCTGGCTCGTGGATCGCCGCCGAGGGCCGGCCGCCGTGGCGGGCCCGTGCGACGGCTGCGGTGACGGCGCCCGCGACAGAGGTCGCGTTCGAGCCGCTCGCCGAGGACCTCGTCAGCTGAAGCGCACGCGGCCGTTGGAGCGCGCGCGCACCTGGGCGCGCCCGACGAACTCCAGACGCTTGAGGGCGGCGCGGAAGAGCCGGGTGACGAGCCGCAGGCGCGCGTTCTCCGAGCGCAGGTTGAGCAGGCTCTGCTTGGACTCCGGGCCGAAGTCGACGGTCGCGGCCATGTCGTAGGCGCTCATCGCCGCGAGCTCGTCGTCGGCCAGCTCGCGGTCGGCGGCCTGCGCGACGAGCGTGCGGTAGGCCTCGTGTGCCGCCGCGGCGTCCTGCTTGTCGGGCCGCTCGGGCTCGTCCTCCAGGAGCTCGACCATCGCCGTGGCGTACGGGAGGTCGTGGTGCTCCTCGAGCACGCGGAACGGCCGGGTGCCGGTGGTGAGGATGTTCATCCGCCCGTCGGGCAGCTCGTCGAGCACGCGCGTGACCTCCATCGCGCAGCCGACGGCGTTCGTGCCGTCGGGGCCCGTCCAGACGATGCCGAACTCCGAGCCGGAGTCCAGGCAGCCGCCGATCATCGTCTTGTAGCGCTCCTCGAAGATGTGCAGCGGAACCACCTCGGCCGGGAGGGCGACCATGCCGAGCGGGAAGAGGGGGAGATCCTCGACGATGCGATCGGGCATCTCGTCCGAGTGTACGGGCGGCCCGTACTTCTGGACGATGCCTTCGACCGCCGTCGTCTGGCTGCGCCGCGACCTGCGCCTGCACGACCACCCAGCGCTCAGCGCGGCCGCGTCCGAGCACGACCACGTGATCCCGCTGTTCGTGCTCGACGCACGGCTGCTGCAGGGGCGCTTCGCCAGCGGGCCGCGGACGGCGTTCATGCTCGGGAGCCTGCGCGAGCTCGACGCCGAGCTGCGCCGCCGCGGCGGCGCGCTGTGCGTGCGCTCCGGGCGGCCGGAGGAGGTCGTCGCGCGCGTCGCGCGCGAGGCCGGCGCCGCGGCGGTGCACTGGACGAGCGACGTCTCGCCCTTCGCGCGCCGGCGCGACGCCGCGGTCACGCAGGCGCTGCGCGCCGCGGGCATCACGCCGTGCCCGCACGGAGGCAGCTACTGCGCCGACGTCTCGCTGCCGCGGACCTCGTCCGGCCGGCCGCTGACGGTCTTCACGCCGTTCTGGCGCGCGTGGGAGCGCCTGGAGCGCCGCGAGGTGCTGGGGGCGCCCGCGCGGGTGCCGTTCCCCGACGGGCTCGATCCGGGCGCCCTCCCCGACAGGCCGCGGCTCGCCGATGAGCTGCCGTCGCCGTTCTGCGAGCCCGGTGAGGTAGCGGCGCGCGCGGCGCTGGCCGCCTGGCTCGACGGGCCCATCGACCGCTACGCCGAGCGCCACGACGACCTCACCGGCGGATCGAGCGGGCTCTCGGCGTATCTGCGCTGGGGCTCGATCAGCGCCCGCGAGGCGGAGGCCCGGGCGCACGAACGCGGCGGGACGGGCGCCGAGGCGTTCGTACGCCAGCTCGCATGGCGCGACTTCTACGCGCACGTGCTGCTGACGCACCCCGCCAGCGCGCGCCTAGAGCTGCAGGAGCGCTACCGCGGGATGGCCTGGGACGACGACCCCGAGCTGCTCGCGGCCTGGCAGGAGGGTCGGACCGGTTACCCGCTCGTCGACGCCGGCATGCGCCAGCTCGCCGCCACCGGCTGGATGCACAACCGCGCGCGCATGGTCGTCGGCTCGTTCCTGACGAAGGACCTGCACCTGGACTGGCGCCGCGGCGAGGCGTGGTTCGAGCGCCTGCTGCTCGACGCCGAGCCCGCCCAGAACAACGGCAACTGGCAGTGGGTCGCCTCCACCGGCGTCGACCCCGCCCCGTACTTCCGGCGGATCTTCAACCCGGTGCTCCAGCAGCGGCGCTTCGACCCTGGCGGCGCGTACGTGCGGCGCTGGGTCCCGGAGCTGCGCGCGGTCCCCGACGAGCGGCTCGCCGAGCCCTGGACGATGAGCGCCGCCGAGCAGCAGGCCGCCGGCTGCCGCATCGGCCGCGACTACCCCGCGCCGATCGTCGACCACGCGCTCGAGCGCCGGGTGGCGATCGAGCGCTACCGCGCGGCCCACGCTGAACGTCCCTGAGTGCCGCCTGGAGGGGGCCGCGAGGGACGCTCGGGGGGAGGGTCAGGCCGGCCTGCGCGCGCTGAGCAGCAGGTTGTAGAACACCGCCGCCGGCAGCCGGCCCTCGAGCAGCCCGCGGTCGACCTTCTGCAAGGCGAGGTAGCCGTGGAAGGCGTACTGCTTCCAGGCCATCGGCACCTCGTCGGGGACGGCGGTCGCCTCGAGCGCGCGGTTCGTCCAGCCGAACCAGTTGGCGAGCAGCTCCTCGCCGCGCACGTGGATCTCGCCGAAGCCCGCGTCGCGCGCCACCGTCTCCAGGTCGCCGGGGACGAATGCGTGCACGTCGACGTGCTGCTCGAGCTCATGGTTGTGCTCGCCACCGTCGCTGTGCCCGTCGGGTGCGGCCGAGGCGCGCATCGCGGTGCGCCACACCGGCGCGACGACCGTCGCCGCGCGCTTGGGAACGCCGGCGAGGCGGTCGCCGTAGCGCGAGGGCTCGCCCGCGAAGACGACGACGCCGCCTGGGCGCAGCACGCGGAAGAACTCGGCGAAGGCCTGCTGCAGGTCCGGCAGGTGGTGCAGGACCGCGTGCCCGAGCACGACGTCGAAGCTGGCGTCCTCGAACGGCAGCGCCTCGGCGTCGGCCACCTGCGCGTGCACGTCGAGCCCGAGCCGCTCGGCGTTCGCCTGCAGGGCATCGACCATCCCCGGCGAGATGTCGGTGCAGGTCGCCTCGCCGACGACGCCGGCCATCAGCAGGTGCAGCGAGAAGTAGCCCGTGCCGGCGCCGACCTCGAGCGAGCGCCCGAACGTCGGGATCGCCCCGCCGAGCGCCTTGCGCACCTTGCCCAGGACCTGCTCGCGGCCGACCTGCCCCCAGTCGATGCCCCACTTGGAGTCGTAGTGCGCGGCGGCGCCGTCGTGGTAGCGCGTGTTCACGTCGCGGATGGCGTCGGGGGAGGTGGGGGCGGCCATGAGGCGCAGGAGCGTAGCGCCGGTGCACCGCGCGCGCTCCGCTGACCGCACGGTCAGCAGCATGCGACAATCCGGACGCATGCCCGACCTGCTCGACCTGCCACCGGGCCCGCGCCAGCCGCCGACGGCCCAGGCCCTGCAGTGGATCATGCGCCCGCGCGAGTTCGCTGCACGCCAGCGCGAGCGCTTCGGCGACGTCTTCACGATCAACTTCGACGGCGAGGGCCTGGTCTTCCTCGCCGACCCGCAGGACGTGCGCACGATCTTCACCGGCGGTGCGGAGGTGATGCACGCAGGCGAGGCAAACGTGCCGCTGGAGCCGGTCGTCGGGCCACATTCGATCCTGCTGCTCGACGAGGCCGAGCACCTGCGCGAGCGGCGCCTCATGCTGCCCCCCTTCCATGGGGAGCGCATGCGCCGCTACGCGGCGATCATGCGCGAGGCGGCCGAGCGCGAGGTCGCCACCTGGAAGCCCGGTGAGGAGATCGCACTGCTGCCCCGCATGCAGGGCATCACGCTCGAGGTCATCATGCGCGCGGTCTTCGGCGTGGAGGAGGGGCTGCAGAAGGAGCGCCTGGGCGCGCTCATCCGCCGCATGCTGGCCGTGACGACGAACCCCAGCCAGTTCGTCATCAGCCTCGTCATGGGCCCGGACTCCCCGCGCCTGGAGGCGCGCCTGCGCGGCGCGCTCGACCCGCTCGACGCCGAGCTGTACCGCGTGATCGACGAGCACCGCAGGGCCCCGGACCTCGCCGAGCGCGAGGACATCCTGTCGATGCTCGTGCTGGCGCGTGACGATCAGGGCGAGCCGATGAGCGACGGGGAGCTGCGCGACGAGCTCATGACGCTGCTGCTCGCCGGCCACGAGACGACAGCCAACACGCTGGCCTGGGCGTTCGAGCGCCTCACGCGCGACCCGCAGGCGCTCGAGCGCGTGGCGGCCGAGGCGCGCGCCGGCGGCGAGGCGCCCTACACCGAGGCGGTCATCCAGGAGACGCTGCGCCTGCGCCCCGTGGTGCCGCTCGTCGTACGCAAGCTGACGCGCCCGGTGACGGTCGGGCAGGGTCGCTTCCGCCTGCCCGCCGGCACGCGCGTGGCGCCCGCGATGATCCTCGTGCACTACCGCGACGACGTCTATCCCGACCCGGACAGCTTCCGGCCCGAGCGCTTCCTCGAGACCCCGCCGGGCACGTACATGTGGATCCCCTTCGGCGGCGGCATGCGCCGCTGCCTGGGGGCGTCCTTCTCCCAGTTCGAGATGCGCGCCGTGCTGCACACCGTCCTCGCGCAGGTCGAGCTGGCGCCGGTCGGGCGCGCCGAGCGGATCGGGCGGCGCGGCTTCATCCTCGTGCCGAACCGCGGCGGCCGGGTGCGCGTCACGCGCCGCCTGCCGCAGGTGGCCGAAGCGCGCGAGGGCGCGCTGGTCGCCGCATGAGGAGCCGCGCCGCGTTCCCCGGCCCGCGCGCCCCGCGCGCCGTCCAGCTCCTGCGCTTCCTGCGCGACGAGGAGGCGTACACGAACGCGCTGCACCGCCGCTACGGCGACGCCTTCCGCGTGCAGTTCGAGCGCCGCCCGTGGCACATGTTCGCCGACCCGCAGGCGGTCCGCGAGATCTTCACCGCGCCCGCGCACGTCGTGCACGCCGGTGACGCGAACGAGATACTGCGTCCCACCCTGGGAGCGCACTCGGTGCTCGTGATCGACGGCGAGGAGCACTTGCGCCAGCGCCGCATGCTGCTGCCCCGGTTCCACGGCGACCGCCTGCATGCCTGGCGCGGGGCGATGGAGCGCGTCGCGCGCGAGCGCGTGCGCCGGATGCCGCCCGGGCGGGCGTTCAGCCTGCGCCCGCACATGACGGCGATCGCGCTCGAGGTGATCCTCGAGGTCGTTCTCGGGCTGCGCGGCGGCGAGGAGCACGCGCGCATCGGCGCCGCCGTCGACCGCCTGCTGAACTGGCTCGCGGTCCCGCGCAACCTCGTGGCGCCCGTCATCCTCGGCCCGGACCACCCGCTCGCGCGCCGCGCGCAGCGCCCCGTCCTGGCGCCGGTCGACGCCGCGCTCTACCGCCTGATCGGCGAGCGCCGCGGCGCGCCCGACCTCGCCGAGCGCGAGGACATCCTCTCGATGCTCCTGCTGGCCACCGACGAGCACGGCGCGGGGATGGACGACGCCGAGGTGCGCGATGAGGTGGTGACGCTGATCGTCGCCGGGCACGAGACGACGGCGACCGCCCTCTCCTGGGCCTTCGAGCGCCTGACGCGCGACCCCGCGCGCCTGGCCAGGCTGGAGGACGAGGCGCAGGCCGGCCAGTCGACCGAGTACGCCGAGGCGGTCTTCCGCGAGGCGCTGCGCCTGCGCCCGGTGCTCAACAACGTCGTGCGCACGCTGCAGGAGCCCTACGAGATCTGCGGTGTGGAGTACCCGGCCGGCGACGTGCTCGCGCCGAGCATCTACCTCGTGCACCGCCGGCCGGACGTCTACCCGGACCCCCGCGCGTTCGTCCCCGAGCGCTGGGTGGAGCGCTCGCCGGGCACGTACACGTGGATCCCGTTCGGCGGCGGCACGCGCCGCTGCATCGGGGCGCAGTTCGCGCAGATGGAGATGGAGATCGTGCTGCACGCGATCGCGCGCGAGGTCCGCCTCGAGCCGGTCGGCGCGCCCGAGCGGCCGGTGCCACGCTTCATCACCTCCTCACCGGCACGCGGCTGCGAGGTGCGCATCGCTGAGCGCCGCACCACGCCGGCGCGCCCGCGCGAGGCGGCGCTGCGCGCGGCGGCCTGAGTACCGTCTGGCCCCCGATGCCCGACGCCGCCGCACCCGAACGGACCGACCCTCACGCGCCGCGCATCTTCCAGCGCGCGCAGCCCGAGGGGGTGCCGCCGCTCGAGCTGACCGGGGAGCGCACCCTGCCCGACATCCCGCAGGAGAACTACTGGTTCCGGCGCCATGCGGCCGTCTACGAGTGGATCCGTACGCGCGTCGGGGGGCAGCGCGTCGTCGACATGGCCTGCGGCGAGGGCTACGGCACGGACATCCTGGCGCGCACGGCGGCCTCGGCCGTGGGCGTCGACGCCAACGCCGACGCGTTCGCGCACGCCCGCGCCAAGTACGAGCGCCCGGGCGTGCGTTTCGTGCGCACGCTGATCGACCTCTACGACGAGCCGTGCGACGCGGTCGTCTTCCTGCAGACGATCGAGCACGTGACCAACCCCGGCGACGTCCTCGAGCGCTTTCGCGCGCTGGTCGCCGCCGGCGAGCGCCCCGCCATCTACGTCTCGACGCCGAATGTCCTGACGCTCGCGCCGCGGGGCGCCGAGCGCTCGGGCAACCCCTGGCACGTGCGCGAGTACCGCGCTGCGGAGTTCCGCGAGCTGTGCGCCGCGCATGCGTCCCGCGTCGAGCTCTACGGCCTCTACCACGCGCGCATGCTGGCGCTGCATGAGTTCGCCCTGGAGCACCTGCACTGGGACGCCGTGCACGCGCGCCTCGGCATCACCGAGCGCTTCTACGAGCGCTTCACGCCGGCGATCTCCGAGCGCGACTTCCGTCTGGTCGCCGAGGCCGACGCGGCCGCGCTCGGCGGCCTGGACCGAGCGCTCGACTTCCTGGCGGTCCTGACGCCGTGAGCTCGCCTGGCCGCGTCGCGCTCGTCCTGCACACCCACATGCCCTACGTCGAGGGCTACGGCACGTGGCCCTTCGGCGAGGAGTGGCTGTGGGAGGCGGTCGCGACGAGCTACCTCCCGCTGCTCGAGCTGCTGGACGCCGGGGCGCCGCTGACGCTGTCGGTGACGCCGGTGCTGTGCGACCAGCTCGAGGCGCCGGGCGCGATGGATCGCTGCGCGGCGTTCCTGCGCGAGGTGCGCAGCGCCTCCCACCGCCTCGACATCGAGGGCTCCCGTGCGTCGGGCCGGCCCGACCTCGCCGCCGAGCTCGAGCGCGCCGCCCTCGAGTACGACGCGGCGCTCGCCCAGCTCGAGGCGATCGGGCGCGACGTGGTCGGGCTCCTGCACCGCCACGCCGCATGGACGAGCAGCGCGACGCACGCCGTGCTGCCGCTGGTCGCCACCGACGCGGGCGTGCGCCTGCAGCTGCACGCGGGGATCGCGTCGCACCGTGCGCGCTTCGGCGAGGAGTGGTCGGGCGGCTTCTGGCTGCCCGAGTGCGCGCACGCCGCCTGGCTCGACCCGCTGCTCGAGGAGGCCGGCGTGCACGCCACATGCGTCGAGCTGACCGACGTCTTCGGACGCGGCGACGCCCGCCACCTGACGCCGCTGCGCAGCCCTGCCGGCCCGCTGCTCGTCCCGCTCGACCGCGCGCTCACCGACCTCGTCTGGGGTCGCGGCGGCTACCCCGCAGGTGGCGCGTACCGCGACTACCACCACCGCACCACGCACGACCACCACCCGTGGGCCAACGACGGCGAGGTCTACGACGACGCGCGGGCGAGCGCGCAGGCGCGCACCGACGCCGCCGACTTCGCCGCGCGCTGCGCGGCGCGCGTGCGAGACGGCGGGCTGTGCGTGCTGGCGTTCGACACCGAGCTGTTCGGGCACTGGTGGCACGAGGGCCCGCGCTTCCTGGGCGCCTTCGTCGAGGAGGCCGAGCGCACCGGGCTCGAGCTCGTCCACCTCGACGCCGCGCTCGCCGAGGCGCCGACCGCGCCGCTTCCGGGCGACTGGCCGCACGTCACCACCTGGGGCGAGCCGCGCACGCTGCACACCTGGTCGAACCCCCGCGTCGCGGAGATCGCCGACGCACAGCGCGCCGCCGAGCTGCGCGTCGTGGCCGCCGGGCGCGCCGCGGGGGAGCGCGCCGTGCGCGAGCTGCTGGCCGTGCAGGCCAGCGACTGGGCGTTCCTCATGACGCGCGAGCTGGCCGGCGACTACCCGCTCAAGCGCTTCCGCGGGCACCTCGCGGCGCTCGACGGCGCGCTCGGGGCGGTGCCGTCACCCGACCCGCAGGTGCGCAACCTCGCCCCGCGGCTGAGCATCGCTCCGCTGCTCGAGCCTTAGCAGGTGTTTCGAGATGAGCGACGTGCGAAGGAATCCTCGAACTCCGACCCGGTCACGCATCGGAGCCGGTGCATGTGCGTCGGCCTCACCGATGCAGTTGCAACCGATCACGCCCGCAGGCGCCGGGTGTCTTGACGTCGAGGGCCGGCGTCGCGACAACACCGGGGTCATCGCCGCCCGTCAACGCCCGCCACGCCCCCAGTGCTCGGCGCTCCTAGGCCGGGACCCCGGTCTCCAGCCGCTCGCGCGCGCTGTCCCGGGCGGCCGAGCCGAGCGGCCGGTGGCCACCCGCGAGCGCCAGTCCGGCGCGCGGCATGTTCGTGTAGATCGCCTCGTACTCGCCGGCGCGCACCTGGAAGGTCTCGTGCCAGATGCCGACGTCGCCGCCGAGTCCGACCACCCGGAAGAACGCCTTCCACGGCTCGCTGTGCAGCGCGTCGCCGCGCGCGAAGCGCTCAAGGTCGTCGAAGCTGCGCCAGTACTGGACGATGAACGGCTGCAGCGGGCTCAGCATCCCCTGGCGCGTGGCCAGGCAGCCGGCCTCCGGGTGCTCGTCCAGGTGGCGGATCATCGGCGGCATCGCGCGCGCGACCATCAGCCACTTGCGCAGCTTCCACGGCCTGTTGATGCGCAT
>DATKLF010000013.1:0-22226 GCA_035542555.1 Solirubrobacteraceae bacterium
GCGGCGCACCGCGGGCCGCGCCGTGCGCCGCTTCGACGATTGCCCGCCGAAGCGCCAGCGCGTACCGTCCTCGCCATGAGCAGCGACACGCGTTTCTGGCACCCGTTCGCGGACATGGCCGCCGTTCGCGGGCACGACGAAGTCGTGCGCCGCGCCGCCCCCGTCGCTCCACGCATCGAACACGAGCGCCTGCCCCCCGACAGGGCTCACGGTGTCCGGCGCGGAGACGGCGATTCGGTGACCGATGACGTCCTGGAAGACCCGCGTGCCGCTCTGCGTGAGCGTCCCATAGGTCAGCGGTGCGTCGATCGGGTCACTGCGAAGCGTGACCTGGACCGTCTCAGGCACGAGCGTGATGCTCGCGGTGTCCGAGAGCCCCGTGTCGTCGGTCACGGTCAGCTGCGCCTCGTACGTCGTGTCCGCCCCCCAGCGGTCTGACGGCGTGAACGAGACGCTTCCCCCATCGCCCTCGGCCACGACCTCGAAGTTGCGGCCGGTGAAGCGGACGATCTTCCAGTGCATCCCCTCGGGGCCGACCGGCCCGTCGGTGTCGGCCGCGGCGCCGCTCACGCTGACGGCCACGCCGTCGCGGTAGCTCGAGCCGTCGGCCGGCGTCGTGATCGTCGCCACCGGCGGATGCCGGATCGCGCCGTCGCCGCTCGCTGGAACGGCGGCGACGGCGGCGCCTGGCGCGACGAGCAATAGAGCCGAAGCGATGGCGATGGCCGTCCACCCCCCATGGACCGCCGTTCGCCGCACTGCGGCTGCCGCTCGTCCGATCACGCCCGGCACGGTACGACCGCGCGGCCGACACGACAATCGGCTATGCGGCCGTCGCCGCCCGGCGCGCGTCCAGGGTGGCCTGGACGCTTTCTGGACGCTGCGGCCGGGCCTGCCGGGCGGACTCCCCGGCGCCCGAGCCGGCGGCTCGCCGGTCGGGCCGGCGGGCTGCGCCGCCCTGGTGGGCCGTGTGAGCGACGAAGACCGTCCTCGATCCAGCCCACCACCCGGCCCGACCCGCCACGGCCCACCGGTGGGCCGGACCGCAGACGAAGACCGTCCTCAATCCAGCCCACCGGCAGGGCCGACGCGCCGCGACGCCCCGGTGGACCGGAATGCGGACGCAGGACGTCCTCGATCCAGCCCAGCGCCCCCTGCGCAACGTGCGCTCCCTCGAGCGCACCCCAACAGCGACGACGCGGGCGGGCCGGCGGGCGCCCCGCCCGCGGCCGCTCAGGTGATGATCGGGATGATCAGGATCGCGACGATGTTCGCGACCTTGATCATGGGGTTGATCGCCGGGCCGGCGGTGTCCTTGTAGGGGTCGCCGACCGTGTCGCCGGTGACCGCCGCGGCATGGGCCTCTGAGCCCTTGCCGCCGAAGGCGCCGTCTTCGATGAGCTTCTTCGCGTTGTCCCAGGCGCCGCCGCCGGCGGTCATCATCACGGCGAAGAAGAAGCCGACGACGATCACGCCCATCAGCAGGCCGCCGAGCGCGAGCACGCTGATGAGGCCGATGACCGTCGTCAGGACGATCGGGATGAGCGACGGGACGATCATCTCGCGCTGAGCGGCCGCCGTGACGATCGCCACGCAGGTCCCGTAGTCGGGCTCGTCGGTGCCCTCCATGATCCCGGGCTTCTCGCGGAACTGGCGGCGCACCTCCTCGACGACCGCGCCGCCGGCGCGGCCGACGGCCTCCATCGAGAGCGCGGCGAACAGCACGACCATCATGCCGCCGATGATCAGACCCATGAGCACTGCCGGATCGTCGACGCGGAAGACGGTGCTGACGTTGCGTACCGCGAGCTCGTCCTTGAACCCGGCGAACAGCACGATCGCGGCCAGGACGGCCGAGCCGATCGCGTACCCCTTCGTGACGGCCTTCGTCGTGTTGCCGACCGCGTCCAGCGGGTCGGTGACGGCGCGGACCTCCTCGGGCATGTTCGCCATCTCGGCGATGCCGCCGGCGTTGTCGGTGATCGGGCCGAACGCGTCGAGCGCGACGATCAGGCCGGTCAGCGAGAGCTGGCCCATGACCGCGACGCCGATGCCGTAGATGCCGTGCACGCCGCCGCCCGCGAGCTTCCACGAGGCGAGGATGCCGAGCACGATCACGATCGCCGGCAGGGCGGTGGCCTGCATGCCCTGGGCAAGGCCCTGGATGATGTTCGTCGCGTGGCCCGTCTGCGAGGCCTCGGCGATGCGCCGCACCGGCCGGAAGCGGGTCGAGGTGTAGTAGTCGGTGAGGATGAAGAGCAGCGCGGTGACGGCGAGGCCGACCAGCGCGCACAGGTAGAGGTGCGTCACGGAGGGCGGGGTCAGCGATCCGCCGGTGCCGCGGTAGTGCAGGTCACCCATCATCCACTTGGTGATCGGGTAGAAGGCGATCGCCGCGATCACGCCGGAGACGATCAGGCCCTGGTAGAGGGCGCGCTCCACGTTGCCGGTGGTGGTGCGCACGGCGTACGTGCCGATGATCGATGCGATGATCGCCACGCCACCGAGCACGAGCGGGTAGAGCGTCACGGTCGTCGACTCCTGGAAGGTCAGGACGCCGAGCAGCATGACCGCCACCGCGGTGACCGCGTACGTCTCGAAGAGGTCGGCGGCCATGCCCGCGCAGTCGCCGACGTTGTCACCCACGTTGTCGGCGATCACCGCCGGGTTGCGCGGGTCGTCCTCGGGGATGCCGGCCTCGACCTTGCCGACGAGGTCGGCTCCGACGTCGGCGGCCTTCGTGAAGATGCCGCCGCCGAGACGGGCGAAGACGGAGATCAGCGAACCGCCGAAGCCCAGCCCGATCAGCGCGTCGACCGCCTGCTTGGGCGTCTTGCCGAACGCGGAGGTGAGTAGGCCGTAATAGCCCGCGACGCCCAGCAGCGCGAGGCCGACGACCAGCATGCCGGTGATCGCGCCGCCGCGGAAGGCGACCCTCAGCGCGGGGCTGATGCCCCCGCGGGCCGACTCGGCCACGCGGGAGTTCGCGCGCACGGAGACGTTCATCCCGATGAATCCGGCCGACCCCGACAGGATGCCGCCGATCAGGAAGCCGATCGCGACGCTGATGTTCTGCACGAAGATCAGCACGACGAACAGGACGAGGCCGACGCCGGCGATGACCGTGTACTGGCGCGTGAGGTACGCCTTGGCGCCCTCCTGCACGGCCCCGGAAATGCGCTGCATCTCCTCGTTGCCCGGGGACAGGGCGAGCAACTGGGACGTCGTCAGGATGCCGTACAGCACCGCGATGGCCGCGCAGACGACGGCGACGACGACCCCGTGGTCGGTCAGGAACTGGGTCAAGGGAAACGATCCTCCGCGAAGTGTTTTGCCCGTCGCAGCCGGGTGCCTGCGACGCGGAAGGGGCGCGCGAACACGCGCGCCCCGGCCCGAAGGCCGCTGGATCGTACCGGGAACGACGGCGTCAGGGTCGTCCGACCCGCGCCGCAGGCGCGTTCGCGGCGCGCGGCGCGCCTACTGCCCGGGCACCCAGAGGCGCCCGGACCGCTGCGCCGGGCCCGGGCCCTGATCGGCCGCGGGGGTCTCCGCGGCGCCCGGCTGCGCGGCGCCGCCGGGGCTCTCGGCCCCGCCCGGCGCCGGCGTCGCCGACGTACCCGCGCGCTGCGCGTAGGCGAGCTGGAGCTGCGCCAGCGCGTCGCGCAGGGGGCGGCCGTTCTCGCCGAGCTGGTCGTCGATGGGCACGAGCAGGCCGCGCACCGCCTCGATCGCCAGGCGTGTCTGTTCGAGGTCGAGCTCGTCCTCGGAGCCCGGCACGAGGCCGGCCTTGCGCGCGCCGAGGTTCAGCAGCGAAACGACGGTCTGCAGGATCACGTCCTCGACGCGCAGCTGCTTGAGCTCCGCCTCATAGGCAGCGCGCAGCTCGTCCTCGGTGGGCGCGCGGCCGGGGTCCCCGGCGGGGCTGTCGGTCGGCTGGTCGGTCATGGCGCTGGGGCCTCCTGGGTGGTTCCGGCACGGCCGTAGGTGCGGCGGGCCTCGGTGACGGTCGACGCGTAGATCTCCGGGAGCCCGGCGCCCTGGCCGCGTAGTTCGAGCTGGCGCTGGGCGCCGTTGCGCTCGGGGAGCACCGGCTCGATCTGCGCCTCCGCGCGCACCGGGGCGGTCCACGCCAGCAGGCGGTCGAGCACGGCCTCGACGGGCCGCACGGCGCCCGTGGACAGGTCGATCAGCCCCGCCTCGCGTCCGAAGCGGATCGCCCGCCACATGTTCTCCTCGATCAGGCGGGGCGGCGGTGGCTCGGAGGGCACCCCCTCGGCCGCATCGCGCGCGGCCTGCAGCACGCAGGCGACGATCAGGCCGCTCAGCGCGTCGGACTCGTGGGCGGTCATCTGCACGTCGCAGATCCGCACCTCGACGGTGCCGAACGCCAGGTGCGGGCGGATCGACCACCACACCTGCGTGTCCTCGACGATCGAGCCGGTGCTGACCAGGAACTCCAGATAGTCGCGGTAGACCGCCCAGGAGCCGTAGGCGTCCGGCACGCCGCAGCGCGGGAAGGACTTCGTGAAGGTCTGCGTGCGCACGGAGTGCAGGCCGGCGTCGCAGCCCTCCAGGAACGGCGAGTTCGCGCTGATCGCCAGCAGCGCCGGCAGCACCGGCCGCAGGCGGTCGCAGGCTTGCACGGCGTGCTCGGCGCCGTGCACCCCTACGTGGACATGCAGCGCGAACGTGTTGTTGCGCCGCGCGACGTACTGCAGGCCCTCGACGACGCGGCGGTAGTGCTCGGTGTCGATGTTGCGCTGCGCGCGGTAGTCGGCCCACGGATGGGTGCCGGTCGCGCCGAGCGCGACGCCATGGGCCTCCGCGAGCGCGAACAGGCGGCGGCGCACCTCGTTCTGGCGCGTCATCGCGTCGTGCAGGTCGGAGCCGGCGCCGGAGCGGATCTCGATCTCCGAGGAGATCAGCTCGCCGGCGATCGAGACGGCCAGCGCGGGGTCCTCCGCGGCGCTGTCGCGCAGCTCCTCGAAGCGCGGCACCATGTCCAGGCTCTCGGGATCGAGGATCGCGAACTCCTCCTCGATCCCGACGGTGCCGTCGACCGACGACTCGAAGGCCGCCTCGGCGAGGTCGAGATCGATCGCACTCACGACGGCAGCGCGCCGAAGTTCGCTCGGCGCCCGTGGCTTCGATGAACGCATGCGCTCACGAGAGGTAGAAGTACAGCGCGTGCAGGAGGTCGACCGCCGGGCTCGAGGTGTGGACCGTCACCTCCGGCGGGACGTCGAGCAGCGCCTCGGAGTAGTTGAAGATGATGCGCACGCCGGCGCGCACGAGCTCGTCGGCGAGCGGCTGGGCGGCCGCCGTGGGAACCGCGAGCACCCCGACGACGATCCCCTCGTCCTCGACCACCTGGCTGAGATCGGCGACGTCGCGCACGCGCTGGCCGCCGACCTTCGAGCCCACCTTGCGCGGGTCGGAATCGAAGATCGCGACGACGTTGAACCCATGGTCGGCGAAGATGTCCGACGAGGCGATCGCCTTGCCCAGGTGGCCCGCGCCGAACAGCGCGATGTTGTGCTGGCCGCCGGTCTGCAGGATCCGCCGGATCTGCGAGACGAGCGAGTCGACGTTGTAGCCGACGCCGCGCTTGCCGAACTTGCCGAAGCCCGAGAGGTCGCGGCGGATCTGCGTGGAGTTGACGTGGGTGTACTCCGAGAGCTCCTGTGAGGAGATCGTCTCGCGGCCCATCTTCTTGGCCTGCGTGAGCACCTGCAGGTAGCGCGAGAGGCGCGCGGCGACACCGAGTGACAGGCGCTCGGTGGGAGCGGCGCCGTCCTGCTGGTCGACGGCCGAGCCTGCGAGGTCCCCGATGGTCATGCGCGTGACGACTCTAGTAGGTCGGCGGGGCGTCCCGGGCCGCCGGCGCCGCCGCCAGTCGCGCCCGCAGGTCCTCCTCGTCCACGAAGAAGTCGTAGAGCTCGTCACCGTCGAGCGCGACGACGGGGATCCGTTCCAGGTACCGAGAGTGGAGCACGGAATCGGCCTCGATGTCGACGACCTCGAGCGAGAACGGGTGCGTGGCGCGCACGCGCTCAAGGACCGCCAGCGCCTCGTCGCACAGATGGCAGCCGGCGCGAGCGTAGACGGTCAGGCGCGCCGCATTCAAAGGCCGCGCGCCCCCGTCGCATACGCGTCCAGGGCCAGTGCGGCCGCCCGGTCCAGCGGCTCGGCGAAGCGCGCGGCCCCGGCGATCATCGCCGCGTTGTCGGTGCAGAGCTCGAGCGGCGGCACGGCGACCTCCACGCCGAGCACGCCGACGCGCTCGCGCAGCGCGGCGTTCGCCGCGACGCCGCCGCCGATCGCCAGGCGCGGCAGCCCGGTCTGCTCGAGCGCGCGCTCGACGCGCCGCGCGAGCGCCTCGACGATCGCGCGCTGGTAGGAGGCGGCCAGGTCGGCCCGACACTCGGCGCCACGCTCCTCCCCCAGGTCGCGGATGCGGTAGAGCAGCGAGGTCTTGAGGCCGGCGAACGAGAAGTCGAGGCCCGGGACGCCCGCCGCGATCGGGAAGTCGAACGCCTCCGGGTCGCCCTCGGACGCAAGACGCTGGACGGCCGGCCCGCCGGGAAACGGCAGGCCGAGCATGCGCGCACCCTTGTCGAAGGCCTCGCCGGCGGCGTCGTCGAGCGTGGCGCCCAGCACCTCGAATCCCGCGTGGCCCTCGACGCGCGCGAGGAACGTGTGGCCGCCGCTGGCGATCAGGCACAGGAACGGCGGCTCGAACGGCTCGGGCCCCAGGAAGTTCGCCGACACGTGACCCTGCAGGTGGTCGACCGCGCACAGCGGCAGGCCGCGCGCGGCCGCCAGGCCCTTCGCGGTCGCCACGCCGACGAGCAGTGCCCCCACGAGCCCGGGGCCCTGCGTGACCGCGACGCGCTCGATGTCGTCGAGGTCCGCGTGCGCGCGGCGCAGCGCGTCGTCGACGACGAGGTTGACG
Organism: Solirubrobacteraceae bacterium; assembly: GCA_035542555.1. Lineage (GTDB taxonomy): Bacteria > Actinomycetota > Thermoleophilia > Solirubrobacterales > Solirubrobacteraceae > F1-60-MAGs163. The sequence continues at coordinate 6,956 of DATKLF010000013.1, forward strand.
AGCTCGAGGTGCCGGCGCGCGGCGACCTCGGGCACGACGCCGCCGTAGCGGTCGTGGACGCCCTGCGAGGAGATGACGTTCGAGCGGATCTCGCCGTCTGTCGTGACGACCGCCGCGCAGGTGTCGTCGCAGCTCGTCTCGATGCCGAGGACGAGGCCGCTCACGTGCGCACGGGGCCCGGGTTGGGCACGTCGTCGAGCCGGCCCTCGACGGTCGCTGGAGTGCGCCACATGATCACCGCGTCCTCGCCGTTGTCCTGGTAGTAGCGCCGGCGCATTCCCGCGGGCAGGAACCCGAAGCGCTCATAGAGCCGGATCGCACCGTCGTTGGAGGGGCGCACCTCGAGCGTCAGCCGGCCGTCCGGCCCCACGCGCGCGAGAACCTCCGACAGCAGGGCCGTGGCGGCCCCGCGGCGTCGCTCGCTGGGGTCCACCGCCACGTTCATGATGTGCCAGACGTCCTCGTAGCGAGAGCAGATCACGTACCCGACGAGCGCGCCGTCGCGGCGCGCGGCGAGGCAGATGCCCCCTGGCTTGCTGAGCTCCAGGACGAACATCGCCAGCGACCACGGGGTCGGGAAGGCGCGGCGCTCGATCGCGATGACCTGCGGGAGGTCCGCGTAGGTGAGGCGGTCGATGTCGAGGGTCTCGTCGTTCATGCGCCGCGGGCACGACGGGCGATCTCGGCGTCCGGCAGCCGCAGGTACGCCGGGACGAGCTCCTCGCGCGCGGTCGGCGCGCCGGCCGCCGCAAGCCGGCACAGCCGGAGGGCATCGACGCGGTGCAGCGCGGAGTCGTCGTCCGGGACGGCCACGGACGCCGGCTCGAGCCGGTCGCGGAAGCGTACCGCCCCGTCCCCAACGGCCATCCACGGCGCGCCGGCCGGATCGGCGAGCGCGGCGAGCGCCTCCGGCGCCAGCGCCGCGGGCAGCGCCGACGGCGCTCCCGACGCGTCCCACGCGGCGGCGAACGCCTCGCCGCGGCGCGCGTCCAGCACGGCCAGGAGGCCCCCGCGAGCCACCGCGCGCGCCCCGTCCGCGAGCGCCTCGAGCGTCGAGACGGGCACGAGCTGCGCGCCGCAGGCCTGCGCGAGGGCGCGTGCGGTGGCGACGCCGATGCGCAGGCCCGTGAAGGTCCCCGGGCCGACGCCGACGCCGATGCGCTCGACGTCGCTCCAGCCCAGCCCCGCCTCGGAGAGCAGCTCGGCGCACAGCGTGAGCAGCTGCGCCGCGTGGGCGGGCCGCGCCCCGGTCGCGGGATCGTCGCGGCGCGCGAGCGCCGTCCCGTCCGCGAGCTGGAGGCCGACGACGGTCGACGGCGTCGCGGTGTCGAACGCGAGCACGGTCACGGCACGCGCTCGATCGTCACGGCGCGCCGGTCGCCCCCCAGGTGCTCGAGGCGCACGCGCGCGGCGACCCGCACGCCGCGCAGGCGCGACTCGTCGGCCTCGGGCCACTCGACGAACGCGATGCGCTCCGGGCCGAGCTCCTCCTCCAGCAGCGACGGGTCGTCGCCGTCCACACCGGCCAGCCGGTAGAGGTCCACGTGCGAGACGGGCACGGGCCCGTCGTCGTAGCGACGGGCGAGCGTGAAGGTCGGGCTCGTGACCGGCCCGCGCACCCCGAGCGCGCGGCAGGCGCCGCGCACGAAGGTGGTCTTGCCACTGCCCAGCTCGCCGGACAGCAGCACGACATCACCGCGGCGCAGTTGCGCCGCGAGCCGCGCCGCGAGCTGCTCGGTCTCCTCGGCGCTGTGGGTCTCGCTGCGCTCAGCGGCGCGCATGGCCGGACCGGCGCAGCGCGATCCCGGCCACGAGCAGCACGAGCCCCGCCCCCGCGAGCAGCCGCAGGTCGAGCCCCGTGCGCGCGAGCTGGGCGCCCTGCGCGGTGGATGCGCCGGCCGACGGCGTGGCGGCGGCGGTCGGCGCCGCCTGCGCGGTCCCCGCGCCGGACGGCGCGCTCTGGCTGAGCCCGGAGCCGCCCGAGGACCCGGACGAGCCGCCGGAGCGGCTCTGCTGCTGGCCGGCGAACGGGTCCTGGTACTGCTGGTCGCCCGCGCCGCTCTGCGCGCGCGCCGCGGCGGGCGCAGCGAGCAGTGCGGCGCAGGCGAGCAGGACGACGATCCGGCGGGGCATCGGCGTCCGATGCTAGCGGCGCGCGTGCTGCGATACCGTCGGTCGATCGCCGCGCCGCGCCACATCCTCGTGCTCGCAGACCGCGACTGGACCCACCCCCAGGCGGGCGGCACCGGCACGGTCCTGTACGGCCTGATCTCCCACTGGCTCGCCGACGGGCACCGCGTCACGGTGATCGCGGGCTCCTACGAGGGCGCGGAGTCCTGCTCGCGCTACCACGAGCGCCTCGAGGTCCACCGGATGGGCTCCCGCCTGACGGTCTTCCCGCGGGCGGCGTGGGCGACGCTGCGCGGCCTCGGCCGCGACGCCGACGCGATCCTCGAGGTCTGCAACGGGATCGCCTTCAACACCCCGCTGTGGCGCTGGCTTCGCAAGCCGCGCGTCGTGCTCGTCTTCCACGTGCACCAGGACCACTATGTGGCCGAGCTCGGCACGCGCGGCAAGGTCGCCGCGTTCCTGCTGGAGCGCATGCCGCTGACGGTCTTCTACCGCGGCACGCCGGTGCTCACGATCTCCGACAGCTCGCGTCGCGGGCTCGTCGAGCTCGGCATTCCGCAGGAGCAGATCCAGGTGGTCTACCTGGGGCTCGAGCAGGGCGCGCTCGCCCCCGGTGAGCGCGCGCCCGAGCCGTCGCTCGTCTACCTCGGGCGCCTGAAGCAGTACAAGCGCATCGAGCAGGTGATCGACGTCGCCGCGGCGATCCCGCAGGCGCACCTGCACATCGCCGGCGACGGCGACTGGGGGCCCGTCCTCGAGCAGTACGGGCGCGAGCAGGGCGTGGCGGACCGCATCACCTTCCACGGCCACGTCAGCGAGGAGGAGAAGGCGCGGCTCCTGCGCGAATCCTGGGTCGCCCTGACCGCCTCCTCCGCGGAGGGCTGGTGCCTGACCGTCGTCGAGGCGGGCGCCTGCGCCACGCCGACGGCGGCGCTGCGCGTCGGCGGGCTCGAGGAGGCGATCGTCGACGGTCACACCGGCGTGCTCGCCGACGACCCGGACGAGCTCGTGAGTGCCGTCGCAGAGCTGGTCGAGGACCCGGACCGGCTCGACGCGATGGGCCGCGCCGCGCACGAGCGCGCCCGGCGGTTCACGTGGGAGGCCACCGCCCGCGGCGCGATGGACAGCCTCGCCGCGGCCGCCGCGAGCGGGCCACCGCGGCTGCGCGACGCCCTGCTGAGCACCGAGTCCAGCAAGGCCGCGGGGCTGGCGGCCGCGACGCTCGCCAACAACGCCATCCAGCTGGTGTTCACCATCCTCTTCACGCGCATCCTCGGGGCCAACGGCTACGGCTCGCTGGCCGCGCTGGTCTCGGCGTTCCTGATCCTGCTCGTCGCCGGCCAGTCGGTGCAGGTCGCGGCGGCGCGCGAGGTCGCGCTCGACCGCCTGGGCCACCCGGCGCTCGTGCGGGCGACGATGCGCGCCTGGACCGAGCGGATCATGGTCGCGTTCGTCGCGCTCGCGCTGGCCTCCGGGCTGCTGCGCGTGCCGATCTCCCGCCTGATCGGGGTCGAGCAGTACCCGTGGGCCGCCGCGGCGATCCTGCCGACCGGTGCGCTGTGGATGCTGCTCTCCCTGCAGCGCGGCGCGCTGCAGGGCATGCGCGTCTACAAGCCGGTGGGCTCGAGCATCGTCGCCGAGGCGGTGCTGCGCCTGATCTGCGCGCTCGTGCTCGTGGCGATCGGGCTCGGGGTGCCCGGTGCGTTCCTCGGCACCCCGCTGGCGTTCGCGATCCTGATCGTCTGGCTCGAGCGCTCGCTGCACACCGAGCTGGGGCCGCTGGACCGCGGGAGCGGGAAGCCGCGCCTGCTGCGCCGCGTGCTCGGCGACGGCTGGGTCGCGATCATCGCGCTGCTGCTGCTCGCCGCGCTGCAGAACATCGACGTGATCATGGCGCGCCACCAGCTCGCCCCCCACATCGCCGGCGCGTACGCCGCCGCCGCGGTGGCCGCCAAAGCGGTCGTCTTCGTGGCGATCGGCATCGGGCTGCAGCTGCTGCCGGAGGCCACGCGGCGCTCGGCGGTCGGCCTGGACCCGCGCCCCGTGCTCGCCCGGGCCCTGTGCGTGCTCGCGCTCGTCGCGCTGCCGGCGCTCCTGATCTTCACGCTGTTCCCGCGCCAGCTCCTGCGCATCGCCTTCGGGCCCGGATTCGTCACGGCGGCCGGCGCGCTGCCGCTGCTCGGGCTGGCGATGACGCTGCTGGCGGTCGCCTACCTGACCGTCCAGTACATGGTCGCGCTCGAGCGGACCGCATTCCTGTGGGTGCTCGGCGTCGTGGCGGTCGCCGAGCCGCTGCTGCTGGGCTTCGCGAACCTCACGCTCGTGCCGTTCGCCGCGGTCGTCCTCGCCGTCCAGTGTGCGGGCGCGGCGCTGCTGCTGACGATCGGGCTGCGGCTGCGGGTGCGCCGCGCGCCTCAGCCTGCGCCCGGGTAGGGCGCCACGCTCGCGCCGGTCGCCCCGCGCCGGCGGCGCGCCGCCGCGAGCGTGCGCCACAGCGCGGCGCCCAGCAGCGTGACCGCGAGCACGGCCGCCCAGTGGGCGGCGATCCGGTCGACGGCGTAGTTCGTCTGGAAGCCGGTGCGAGGCAGCGGCGCTGCGAGGATCGAGAGCAGCGGGACGGCGACGAGCAGGATCACGCCGCCGGCGAGCGCCAGCGCACGGGCACCGACGCCGCGCCACAGGACGAGGAACACGATCGGGCCCAGCACGACGCCCGCACGCAGCGCGAAGAGGAAGCCGAGTACGGCGGCTGCAGCGAGCCCGGCCGCGGCGGCGCGGGCAGGGGGCCAGCGGGCCGGCGTGGGCGCCGGCGGGAGCGGCTCGGGCGCAGGACCAGGGCGCGGCGGGCGGCGCAGCAACAGGTACAGCAGGGCGAGCACGGCGGCGATGAGCGAGGCGATCGCCGCGCGCAGGACGGTGCGGTTCGGCGCGAAGGCGAACGCCACGCGGCTGCAGCCAGCCGGTGCGACCCAGCCGTTCGCGTAGCCCTGCACCGGCGCCGCCGCCCCGAGCGAACGGCCGTCGCAGGTGGCACGCCAGCCGCGGTCGTAGCCCTCGCCGAGCACGAGCCACGAGGGGCCGCGAAGCGCGACGCGCACGCCGTTCCAGTCCGCGCGGCCCCCATGGCCGGCGTTGCGCACCACCCCGCCGCCGACGGGCGCGGGAAGCCCGGCTGGGGCGGGTGAGGCAAGGCGCACCGCATCGAGCAGCCACGGCCCGGCCGGTGCGCGGACGAGCAGCTGCGAGGCGGGCAGCGCGACCGGCCCGCAGCCGTTCGCGGGAAGCGGCAGACCCGCGTCGAGCTCGGCGATCGTCCCCCCCGGCCGCAGGCGCAGCCTCTGCGCGCCGAGCGCGAGCACCGGCCCGTCGGTGCAGCCGACTTGCAGCGGGCCCCGCCGCGGCACCTGCGCGCGCGGCACCCCGGCGCCGCGCACCTCCGCGATGCCCACGGCGCGGCGCCGGCGCGCAAGGCCGGGTGTGCCCGCCGGGAACGCGGCGGCGAGCACCTGCAGGCGGAAGGTGCGCCCGCGCACCGGCGCCGGTAGCCGCAGCGCGCCGCCCGGGCCGACGGTCAGCGCCGGCCCGGGCCGGTCGTCGGCGATCAGGCGTACGCGCGTCGGGCGGCGCACGCGCACGGCGAGCGGCTCGAGCGTCAGCGCGCGCAGCGTGCGCGGCGCCGGCGTGCGCCACTGCAGCCACGCCGTGCGCCCCGGGGCCCAGCCGCCGATCCAGCCGCGCGCGGCGAGCCCGTCGAACGCGGAGGATGCGCGGTTGCGCGGGCGCCCCTCGAAGCGCGAGGAGGAGTCGAAGCGCACGGGCCCGCGCGCGCCGACGAGCGCGTCGATCGCGCTGTCAGGCGTGCGCGGCGCGATCCGCGTGCGCGCCTGTACCCGCCAGCGCCGCGCTGCGGGTGGGTCGATCGCGCGCCGCCAGCCGAGCTCGCCGTCCTCCTGATCGCGCACGTAGCCGCGCTGACGCTCGGCGACGACGACGCGTGGGCGCGACGGGTCGTCGCCGGTCGTGCGGTCGAAGAGGTAGGTGAGGCTCGTGCGGCCCAGGTCGGCTCCGCGCGCGGCCGTCTCGGCGAGCACCGGGGTGCGCAGCGTCTCGGTCGGATGCACGCCGGGGATGCGCAGCTCGCGGATGCCGCCCGCGCCACCCTTCCCGGTGGGGGGCAGGCGCACGTGGTCGATGACGACGACCAGCTGCGAGACGTGGCGCAGGCCGAGCTGCAGCCGGTTCCAGCCGGGGCGCACGGCGAACGCGCGCCCGTTGACCGAGATCCGGTCCGGCGTGCCGCGCGAGTCCGCGTACGGCAGCAGGTCGACGTGGCCCACGTCGCGCGGGCGGTCGAGGTCGATCTGCAGCCGGCGGCGGCTGACGGCGAGCGCGCGGTCGGCCAGCCAGGCGGTGCGCGGGTCGCCGTCGATCGCGGCGAACGGGCGGCGCTCGGGGAACTGCGCGAAGCCCGGCGAGTACGGCGCCGTGATGCTGCGCACTCCGCCGCCGAGCAGCGCGACCGTCTGGGTGTCGTTTCCGCGCGCGGCGAACGCGTTGAGCTGCGTGGCGTCCTGCGAGATGCCGTCGCGCGGGCCGAGCGTGTAGCCGGTGTCGGCGCGCATCCGCGCGGCGACGAAGATGCGCCGGCGGTTCGAGTCGGAGATCACGATGTCGGCGCCGCGGGCCGCCTGGACACGCAGCGCCGCCGGGGTGAGGTCGGCGGCGTAGCGAAGGACGCGCGTGCGCGGCAGCGCGCCGAACGCGGCCAGGTCGGCGATCGCCTGCGCCGAGCCGTCGATGATCGTCTGCGGCGCCTGTGGCAGGACGCGCACGATCCCGTGGGTGCGGACCGTGTAGCGACGCACCTGCGGGAGGCGCGCGGCGGCGGCGATCGTCCCCTCGCCGGGCGGTACCGTCAGCAGCGGGCCGTACGCGCGCGCCGGGCGCGCGCCGTAGCCCTGGCGGGCCAGCACCAGCGCCGCGTCCGCGGCCGAGGGCCCGCCGCTGCGCGAGCGGTCGTCGTCGGCCGCGGCCACGAGCGCGCCGACCCCCTCCAGCTCGAGCAGCGCGGGCAGCTGCCCCGGCAGCGCGCGCTGCTGGCTGACGAGCGCGTCGGTCGTCTGCTGCAGGTCGTAGGCGCGCAGATCGGAGAAGGGCACGATCACGCGCTCGGCAACCGGCCGGGAGGTCAGCGCCGGCAGGATCGGGTCGTAGGTGCCGCCCCAGCGGTAGGCGCCGAACAGCGTCCCGGGCAGCACCATCGCGCGGGCGTTCGCCGGCAGCGTGCGGTCGAGGTCGCGGGCGACCTGCGTCCACGCCGCCGGCACGCGCTTGAACGCGAGCTGGCGGTCCAGGCCGACCCCCCGCACGAACGGCCAGACCGTGAGCGCGACGAGCCCGAGACCCGCGAGCGCGAGCGCGGCGCGGCCCCACGCCGCCGGAACGCGGCCCCATGCCCACGCGGCGCCCAGGCCGCCCAGGCCCGCGAGCCCCAGTGCCAGCAGCGACCCGGCCTTGTAGGTCGTGCGCAGGAAGCGCACCGCCGCGACGTGGTTGTAGGTGAAGGTGGCGCCCGAGCGCAGCGGTGTCCCCTCGGGGAACCCCACGGCCATCACGAGCACCGCCATGAGAACGAGCGCGAGGAAGAAGGACGCGTAGCGCGCGCGGCGAGTCCAGGCGAAGCTCAGGAGGCTCAGCGCCGGGACCGCGAAGCTCGCCGCGACGACCGGCACGAGCCGCAGATAGACCCCTGCGTCGGCCTGGAAGGAGCGCTGGACCCCGGTGTACCCCAGCCCGATGTAGCTCGTCCAGAAGCCGAGCAGGCGCAGCGTCTCGCTGACGCTCGTCGTCGACCAGATCGTGCCCGGCTGCTCGGTGAAGGGCAGGAAGTCCTGTGCGTAGCGCACGTGCACGGCGACCGCCGCCAGCCACCAGAGCGAGGTCGCCAGGCCGACGACGGCGGTCCGCGCGAGGAAGCGGCCGATCGCCCTCCAGGCGATCGCCGCGACCGTGCGCTCGTAGACGAGCAGCAGCGTCGGCCCGAGCAGCAGCCATGCGGTGACCGCGACGTTCACGCCGCCGCCGGTCGAGGTCAGCACGAGCGCGAACGCCGCCGGCCACCACCAGCCGCGCGGGTCGCGCACGCCGCGGTGCACGCACAGCAGCAGCCATGGGAGCGCGGCGTAGGCCAGCAGCGTGATGCTCGTGCGGCCCGCGTACGTGACGACGTACGGGTTGAATGCGTACAGGACGCCCGCGGCGATCTGCGCCATCCCGCGCGGGCGCCCCACCAGCGCGTCGAGCAGCCGCACGATCCCCCACGCCGCGAGCGCCATCAGCGAGCCCAGCCACAGCCGCCCCACGATCCACATCGGCACGCCGAGCGTGTGCCCGAGCGCGAAGAACGGCGCCATCGGCCACAGGTAGCCCCCGTACTGCCCGGCCCAGACGTGCCCGAACGACTCCGACGGCGTCCATGCGCTGAGCACGTCGGAGAGGAACGCCGTCGGCGAGACGAACAGGTCGATCTTCGTTTCGGCGACGATCAGGCCGGGCTGCTGGAGGAGCGCCGTGACGTAGCACGCGAGCGCGAGGCCGAGCGGGATCAGGCTGTCGCGGCGCAGGCGCACGGGCGGCGCAGGCTATCCGCGGCGCGGGCGCCGCGGTCGCGGCCCGGGGATAGGCTGCCCCGTCATGCGCCGGGGCGCCATGATCGTCGTGCGCGCCGGGCTGCTGGCCGGGCCGACCGTGCTCGCGTTCGCCAGCGGCGGATTCTTCACCGGCGCGCGGCTGACGGCCGCGATCGCCGCATGGGCGCTGCTCGCGCTCGCGGTCCTCGCCGTCCCCGCGCCCGTGCTGCCGGCTGGCCGGCCTGCGCGCACGGCCCTCGCCGCCCTCGCGCTGCTGGGCGCGTGGACCGCGCTCTCGACCACCTGGGCACCCGCCCACGGGCCCGCGCGCGACGCGGTCGAGCGCGTGCTGCTCTACCTCCCGGCGCTCGCGGCCGGCTCGATCGCCTGGCGCGAGCGTGAGGCTGCGCGCTGGGTGGAGCCGGCGCTCGCCGCGGGGGCGCTGCTCGTGATCGGGTACGGGCTCGCTGGACGGCTGGTCCCCTCGGTCGTGCACCTGCACGCGAGCGCCCGCGCGGGCGGCCGACTCGAGCAGCCGCTGACCTACTGGAACGCGATGGGCGCACTCGCGGCGATCGGCCTGATCCTCTGCGCCCGGCTCGGTGGGGATCCCACGCGGCCCGTGCGGCTGCGACTCGCCGCCGCCGCCGCGGCGGCGCCGTTGGGGATGGGTCTCTACCTGAGCTTCTCGCGCGGCGCGCTGGCGGCCTTCGGCTGCGCGCTCGTCGTCCTGGTGCTGCTCGTGCCGACCTGGGCGCAGCTGCGCGCGGCCGCGATCACGCTCGAGGCGGGCGTACTCGGCGCGCTGGTGTGCGCGCCGTTCGGCGCCGTGCGCGCGCTGCACGAGGGCTCGCGCAACGCGCAGGGCGCGGCGGTGCTCGCACTGCTGCTGGCGGCGATGGCCTTCAGCGCCTGGCTGGCGCACCTGAGCTGCCGCGAGGACGCGCAGGGGGGCGGCGCGCTCGACTTTGGCCGCGGCCGGCGGATCGCGCTCGTCGCGCTCGCGGCGGCGCTCGCGCTGGCCCCCTACGCGGCGGCCCTCGGCGAGCGCGGCAACGGTGCCTCGCAGGCGTCGTTCGGCGCGACCTCGGCGCGCTTCACCGACGTCGGCAGCAGCCGCTACGCCTACTGGAGGGTCGCCGTCGACACGTTCGCCGCCGCGCCGCTGAAGGGGGTCGGAGCGGGCGGCTATGCGACCGAGTGGCTGCGTCGGCGCACGATCGCCGAGCGCGTGCGCGACGCCCACTCGCTGTACCTGCAGACGCTCGCCGAGCTCGGCATCGTCGGGTTCGCGTTGCTCGCGGTGCTGATCGGCGCTGTCGTCGTGGCGGCGCGGCGCGCGCTGCGCGCAGACCGCGCGCTCGCCGCCGGGCCCGCGGCCGGCGCGCTCGTCTGGGCGTTGCACGCGGGCCTCGACTGGGATTGGCAGATGCCCGCGCTGACGCTCGTGGCCGTCGCGCTCGCCGGGCTGCTGCTCTGCCGCAGCGCCCCCGCGTAGCGCCGCCTCCCGCGTCGAGTGGTCGATTCGCTACCCGGTGGGTAGTCAAACGACCACTCGATGGGCGCGGCGGGCGGCCGCCCACGCCCACGCAGCGTCGAGCGCCACCCCGGCGAGCACGACGAACGAGGGCTCCGCGCCGTGGCGGAAGCGCGTGGTGCCGTAGGTCGCGAGCGCGGTGAGGACGACGAGCACGACCGGCGCGAGCAGGATCCAGAGCATGTCGCTGCGCCGCCGCCAGAGGATGACGGCGCCCGCGAGCGCGAGCAGCATCACGATCCATGCTGAGCGGATCGCCCAGCGCATCGGCCCCGCCGGCCGGCCCTCGGCAGCGTTGAGGTACAGCGACTGGTCGACGTGCGCGACATCGAAGAGGCGCGCGAGGCGGTTGACCATCACGACGGGCAGGCGGCCGGCGTGTCGGCGCATGTAGTGGATCCCCGCGGTCCGGTTGCGGGCGAAGTACTGCGACTCGTCCTCACCGGCCCGACGCGGCAAGTAGCACTGAAACCGCCAGGAGCCGATCAGCGGGCCGTAGTAGACGGGCGGGCAGTTCGCGCCGACCCACAGGCCCGCGGCGTTGGTCGAGATCGGCACCGGGTCGCGGAACGTCTCGAGGTTGCGGATCGTCCACGGCGCGAGCACGACGAGGAACGTCCCCGCGACGACCGCCAGCAGCCCCGCGCGCCGGCGCCACGAACCCGGCGTGCGCAGCGCCAGCGGCACGCCGAGCAGCACGATGAGGCCGAGGCCCTCCCCGCGCGTGAGGGCCGCGAGACCGACGAGTGCTCCGAAGCCCGCGGCGGCGCCGGCCGCCGGAGCGCGGCGCAGGCGCACCGCGGCGAGCAGCGCGCCGGCGACCAGTGCGCCGTAGAGCGTCTCGCTCATGAGCGAGCCGTCGGCCGTGACGAGGATCGGGTAGACGGCGGCGATCGCGGCGGCGATCAGGCCGGCGCGCGCGCCGGCGGCGGCGCGCGCGAGGACGCCGACGAGGATGACGGTCACGGTGCCGATCAGCGCGCCGAGCAGCCGGTGCGAGAGGTAGCCGTTGGCGCCGAGCAGGTCCGCCGCGGCGAGCACGACCTCCCACAGCGGCGGGTGTTCGGCCGTCGGCTGGACAGGGACGGTGAACGGCTGGATGAACCCCGACCCGTCCGCCAGGTGCTGGGCGACCTGGTGGAAGGTCATCGCGTCGCCCTGGACCAGGAACGCGCGGTTCCACACGGCGTACGCCGACCGCAGAGCCAGGGCGACGAGCGCGATCAGGCCCAGGCCGCGCTCGAATGCACCCAGCCTCCGTGGCATCCGGGCAAGCGTATGCTCTGGCCCCCGTGGCGTCCTATCCCGCGCAGTCCGACGTCGCGCCGGCGCCGCAGGACGCCGCCGCCGCCGCGCCCGATGCGCTGAAGCCGCCGCCGGGCAACCCGCGCTTCCCGCTGTTCGACGGCCTGCGCGCGATCGCCGCCTGCACCGTGCTGATCACGCACTGCGCCGGCATCACCGCGTTCAACACCGCCAACCCGCTCGGCGCGTACACCGCCAGGCTCGACCTCGGGGTGACGATCTTCTTCCTCATCTCCGGGTTCCTGCTCTACCGCCCGTTCGTCGCGGCACGCGTCGAGGGCAAGCCCCCGATCCACGTCGGCCGCTTCTTCCGCCGGCGCGCGCTGCGCATCATCCCCGCCTACTGGGTCGCGCTGACGCTGCTGTCGATCTGGCCTGGGCTGGACGGCTTCAGCGCGCATCCGCTGCGCTACTACACGTTCACGCAGATCTACTGGCTGGACTCGACGACGAAGGGCATCGGCCCGGCCTGGACGCTGTGCGTCGAGGTGAGCTTCTACCTCGTGCTGCCGCTGCTGGCGGCGCTCATCGCCCGGCTCGCGCGCGGGCGCGCGCACTGGGTGCGGATCGAGCTCGGCGTGCTCGCGGTGCTCACCCTCGCCTGCCTCGTGCTGCGCAGCGCGCTGCAGGCGGCCGGCGGGTTCTCGCCGCTGCAGAACACGCTGCTGTGCTTCTTCGACTGGTTCGCCTACGGCATGGCGCTCGCCGTGCTGAGCGTCGCCTGGCACCGGCGCGAGTCACAGTCCCGCACGCTCGTGACGATCATCCGCCGCCCCTGGCTGCCGTGGGCGGGCGCGATCGTCGTCTTCTGGGTCGTCTCCACGCAGCTCGGGCTCTCGCGCGGGTTCTTCTTCGTCTTCACGAACTTCAACTACCAGGCCGAGCACCTGGGCTACGCGCTGATCGCCTTCCTGCTGCTGCTACCTGCGGTCTTCGGCGACTGGGCCGGCGGCTGGCCGCGACGCCTGCTGAAGCTCCGCTGGATGGCATGGCTCGGCCTGATCTCCTACGGCATCTACCTCTACCAGGTGCCGCTGATCGTCTGGCTGCGCGTGCACCTGCAGCCAAGCGTTCTGGGCATGCCCTTCCCGACCCTGGTCGTGCTGGCGTTCGCCGTGACCGTGCTGTTCGCCGCCGGGAGCTACTACGTCGTCGAGCGGCCGATGCTGCGCTTCAAGGACCCGCGGGGGCCGGCGCGCCGGCGCGCACCGTCACCGGAAGGATCGGCGCCGGCCAGCGCGGGTTGAGCCGCTGCGCGCGCTCGTACGCGAGCCCCCCGGCGACCGGGCGCCCCGCTGCGACCAGCGCGTCGCCGTAGGCGACCCATGCGGCGAACGTGCGCGGCTCCCGGCGCGTGGCGGCGTCGGCGAGCGACACCGCCGCCACCGGCCGCCCGCCGTAGCGCAGCCCCTCGGCGCCGACCGCCAGCGCGTTGGCGTCGATGCACGAGCCGCGCAGCGTCCGAACGGCGCCGTCGACCTGCTGCGGGGGCGGTGGCGGGTGATGCACGCCGAAGCGGAACAGCACCGCCGCGGCCGACTGGCAGCGGTGATGCTCGTGCGCATGCACCCCTAGCACGGCGATCACCCCCAGGCATACGGCGAGCACGACGACGCGGGCGAGCACGGCCAGATCGTAGGCTTCCCCGCCGATGCCCGCGCCCGCCGTCTCGATCCTCGTCCCCGCCTACGGCGAGGCGGCCACCATCGAGCAGGTGCTGCGTCGGGCCGCGGCGCTCGACCTGGACAGCGAGATCATCGTGGTCGATGACGGCTCGCAGGACGACACGGCGCAGGTCGTCGAGCGCGTCGCGAGTGAACTGCCGCAGGTCCGGCTCATCCGCCACGACCGCAACCGCGGCAAGGGCGCCGCCGTGCGCACCGCGATCGCCGCCTCGCGCGGGGAGATCGTGCTGGTGCAGGACGCAGATCTCGAGTACGACCCGGCGGACATCCCCCGCCTGATCGAGCCGCTGCAGTCGGGCTTGGCGGACGCGGTCTACGGGACGCGCCTGCGCGGCGGCGAGCCCCAGCGCGCGCACCTGTTCTGGCACTACGCCGGCAACCGCTTCCTCTCGCTGCTGACGAACGTGCTCTTCAACACGACGATCAGCGACATGGAGGTCGGCTACAAGGCCTTCCGCGGCGAGCTCGTGCGCTCGATCCGCCTGGTCAGCGACGACTTCCGCTTCGAGCCGGAGATCACGGCGAAGATCCTGCGCATCCCGGGGATCCGCCTGTACGAGGTGCCGATCTCCTACTACGGGCGCACCTTCGCCGAGGGCAAGAAGATCACGTGGCGCGACGGCGTGCTCGCGCTCGGCGCGCTGCTGCGGTTTCGCTTCGGCTCCTGACAGCACGCCGCGGGAACCGGCTCGCGGGTTCCAAGCCGGAGCTCAGCTTCCGCCGTCGGCCCGATGCGCTCCACCCGCATCGCCACGGAGCATGCTCCCGGCGAGTTGCAGCAACGCGGCCACCGCGAGGAACACCAGCGCCACGACGACGCGGTTCGCCGACGTCTGCAGGCGCCAGTGCAGGTCGTCCGGCGTGATGACGTACGCCCACACGAGCGATGTGAAGACGAAGACCCCACTCAGCAGGTAGTACGCACTCGGTTCGCGGATGCGCCTGGTGGCCAGACCGGCGAGCGCGACGCCGAGTCCGAGCGGCACGAGGTAGAGCCATGTGGCGCCATCGCCGATCTGCTCCGCGAGTGCCCGCACGGTGGGCCAGACTCGCCAGGCGCGATCGACGAGGTAGCCGGGTTCCAGGCCCTTGCGCAGCGGTGTGTCTCCGACGATGTTGTGGCTGGAGAGCCAGATGTGCCATGGAAGGACGCTGGTCAGCACGGCGCCGGACGTGATCGCGACGGCGATGGCTCGGGCCTTGCGCGCGGCCGGGCGTGTGAGCACCACGACGAGCAGGGCAGCGAGCGTCGCGACCGCAGCTGAGAGACCCTCGTTCTTCGAGTTCGCCGCAGCGGCGAGAAACAGCGCTGCGAGCGCGAGATCGCTCCGTCGGCCGCCCACGAGCCACAGTCCGCCGAGAAGCGCGCCGATCGCGAGGAACATGGCCATGGGGACGTCGGCGTACATCGTCAGCAGCTGGTCGCGCACACCGGGCACGACCCCGACGAGGGCGAGCAGCGGCAGCCACATGGCCGCCGGGGAGACCCGGCGCGCGAGGAATGCACCCGCCAGGAGGAACGCCACGAGCAGCAGCCAGAACTGCGCGTGCAGCGCCTGCGTCGTCGTATTGCCCACCGCGCGGAACCACGCGGTCTCCATGAGGGGCACGAGCATCGGATAATCGGGGTGCGCGAAGGCGTATTGCGGCGAAGCCAGGACGTCGACCGGGAGCGTTCCGTGAACGAAGACCAGATCGGCCTTGCGCGCCCAGATCGACCACGAGTCCCAGGCCGCGAGCGGCAGGACGCGTGAGGCCAGCAGCCCGACGACCAAGTAGGCGGCGAGCGCGAGGCCGGTGAGCGTGACCGCGTATGACTCCGGCGGTCTGCCCCGCAGACGCGGGCCCGCAGGCCGTTGGCCGCCGCGCGGACCGGGAGGACGCCGCGCCGGATCCTCTCGCTGGCGCCACGCGGCGATCATGAGCCCTGCCGCGCCGATCCCGCCCGCAACGACCACAAGCGTCCGTGCCCGGAACGGAAGGCC
>DATKLF010000014.1:0-14959 GCA_035542555.1 Solirubrobacteraceae bacterium
CCGGTCCCGGCCGATCTGCAGCAGCCGGCACCGTCGGTCTTCGCGACCCTGACGAACTTCGACACGACGATCAGCGCGTCGGTCAAGAAGAAGGGCAAGAAGATCCCGTACGTCGGCCTCACCGGGTGCACGAACAAGAAGCTGAACTTCGGCTACACCGGCCAGTACACCGACGGCACCTCGCAGACCGTCGGCATCACGCAGGCCTGCAAGTAGGCAGCGCAGCAATCGCAGTTCCGGTATCGGGGCGGGCCTGCGGGCCCGCCCCGTAACGTTCCAGGGGATGACTCCCCGGGCCGCGCGCCGCCAGGTCGCGGCTCTCCTCGTCGCCGTCGCCGCTGCGCTCTCGCTCCCGGCGACGGCCTCCGCGCACGGCATCGCCCAGCGCGCCGACCTCCCGGTGCCCGAGTGGCTGTTCGCCTGGGCCGCGGCCTTCGTGCTGCTCGTCTCGTTCGTCGCGCTCGCGATCCTGTGGCCGCGCCCGGTGCTCGAGCAGGCGCGCGAGCGGCTGTTGCTGCGTGTCCCGGGGGCGCTCGAGGTGCTGGCCGGCGCGTTCGGTGTGTTCGCGTTCGCTGCCGTCGTGTACGCGGGCTTCGCCGGGACGCAGACCGCGACCGCGAATCTCGCGCCGACCGTGATCTTCGTCCTCTTCTGGGTGGGGATCCCGTTCCTGACGATGTTCGTCGGCGACGTGTTCGCCGCCGTCAGCCCGTGGCGCGCGGTCGGGCGGGCGGCCGGGTGGCTGGCCACGCGGGTCGGGCGCGCGCAGCTCCCCGAGCCGCTCGCCTACCCCGCCCGCGTCGGGCGCTGGCCGGCGGCGCTGGGCATCCTGCTGTTCGCCTGGGTCGAGCTCGTCTACGTCAACCGCGACCAGCCGAGCGTCCTGGCGACGATGGCCGTCGCCTACGCCGTGGTGATGCTCGTCGGCCAGAGTCTCTACGGGGTCGAGGCCTGGACGCGCAACGCGGACGCGTTCGGCGTCGCGTTCGGGCTGTTCGCGCGGCTCGCGCCGCTGCACTGGCGCGAGCGTCACCTGTACCTGCGGCCGGTGCTCGTCGGCGCTCCGCGCATGCCGACCGGCCCGGGGGCCGTCGCGGTCGTGTGCGTGATGATCGGGACGACGACGTTCGACGGCTTTTCGCAGGGTGCGGTCTGGCTCGACCCGAACGGGCTCGCGGCGCGGCTGACGAGCGTCTTCCATGGCCTGGGCCTCGGCCCCGAGGCGGCGCCGCAGGGCGCGTACACGGTCGGCCTGGTCGTCGTCGTGCTGATCGTCGCGGGCCTGTACCGGCTCGGCATCGCCGGGATGCGCACTGTCGGGCGCGACCACACGACCAACGACCTCGCGCGCCGGTTCGCGCACTCGCTGATCCCGATCGCACTCGCCTATGTCGTCGCCCACTACTTCTCGCTGCTGGCCTACCAGGGGCAGGCCATCGCCTACCTGGCCTCCGACCCGCTCGGCAACGGCTCGAACCTGCTCGGCACCGCCTCGGCGACCATCGACTACGGGATCGTCGGCGGGACCGGCATCTGGTACGTGCAGGTGGCGGCGCTCGTGGCCGGGCACGTCGCAGGGTTGACCCTCGCCCACGACCGCGCCCTTTCGATCTGGCGCGACCCGCGCATCGCCACGCGCTCGCAGTACTGGATGCTGCTCGTGATGGTGACGTTCACCTGCCTGGGCCTCTGGCTGCTGTCCGCGGCCTCGCGATGACGCCGCCGCTCGCGCACATCGGCCACTGGTATCACGCGCTGCTCTACCTCGCCCCGATCATCATCATCGGCGGCGCGCTGTGGTGGAGCGGACGGCGGGAGCGGTAGGCGGCCCGGGGCTGTCCGCGCGGGCCCGGGAGATCTGGCGGCGCCACGTGGGTCTTGCGGTGGCGGTGGGCCGGGTTTCGGAGGTGTGGCGTCCGCGTTGCGGCCCAGTGGGCGTGCGGGTGGCCCGGGCGGGGCACCGAAGGGCATCTGCGCCCGCGGGTTGGCGGCGGCCTCCGTGCCGAATGGCGTGCGCGCCGGTGGGCCGGGTTTCGGACGTGTGGCGTCCGCATTCCGGCCCAGCGGGCGCGCGGGAGGTTGCGTGCGCGGCGGTGGGCCGGGTTTCGGACGTGTGGCGTCCACATTCCGGCCCAGCGCGTGTGCGGGTGGACGCCGGACGCTGCGGGGCGTACCGCGCCGCGGACCCGAGCGCCGGTCGAGCGGGTGGCGGCGGAGCGCGGCCCCGCGGGAGCGACTGCACCCCCGGGGCCGTGTCCGCCGACAGGACCCGCGAGGGCCAGCGCCGAGCCCCGCGGACGGAGCGCCGGCGGCCGTTCGCGGATCGCGTTCGCGAGCCGCCGCCTACTCCTTCCAGAGCACGCGGATGTCGTGCGCCAGGCCCTCGGGCGTCAGCTCGCTGATCGGGAAGCTCACGCGCGCCCGGCCCGTCTTGTCGACGAGGATCACGTAGGCCGAATGCTCGCGACCCGTCGTCTGCGGCTGGATCCCATAGCGGCGCCACACACGCTGAAGCTCGCCCTCGTTGCCGAGCAGGAAGTGCATCCGTCCGAGCAGGTGCTGCTCGGCGACGAAGCGGCGCGCGGTCTCTGGCGTGTCGTGCTTCGGGTCGACGCTGACCGCGAGCACCGGCACGTCGCCGCCGGTGTCGTCGATCGCGCCGCGGATCTGCTGGGCCATCGTCGGGCAGTCGTTCTGGCACGTCGAGTACATGAACGTCAGCACCGTCACGTGCCCGCGCTCGTCGGAGAGCCGCACGAGCCGGCCGTCCTGGTCGTGCAGCGCGAAGTCCTGGGGCGGCGCGGCCGGGCTGATCGAGCCCGCGAACTCGGTAGCCGGGTTCGGGCTCGTCCCGGAGCTCGGGTCGCTGAACAGGACGAACGCGAGGATCGACAGCAGCGCGAGGGTCGCCACCGTCATCAGCGTCAGGCGCACGCGCGGGTGCATCCCTCGAGGGTACGAGAGCGGCGCCTCCGATAGCGCCCCGCTCAGCTAAGAAGGCCTTTCGAAACGCCTTCTCAGGCCTCGACGAGGCCGCGGCGGATCGCGTAGCGCACGAGCTCGACCCGGTCGCGCATCCCGAGCTTGCGCAGGATGTTCGCGCGGTGGGACTCGACGGTCTTCTCGCTGAGATGCAGGATCTCGCCGATCGAGCGGTTCGTGTGCGCCTCGGCGATGAGTTTCAGCACCTCCTGCTCGCGGGGGCTGAGCGGCTCGCGCGGCCCGGTCGCCTCGTCGGCCATCCACTCGCGCACGAGCGTCTCGGTGGCGGCGTTCGTGAGGAACGGCTCGCCGCGCGCGATCGAGCGCACGGCGTCGACGAGGTCCTGATCGGCCTCCCGCTTGAGAACGTAGCCCGAGGCCCCGGCCTTGAGCGCCTCGAACACGTAGCGCTCGTCGTCGTGCATGGAGAGGACGAGGACGTCGATCTCCGGCGCGTGCGCCTTGATCTCGCGCGTCGCCTGGATGCCCGTGAGCAGCGGCATCGAGACATCGACGATCGCCAGGTCCGGGCGCAGCGCGAGCGTGCGCTCGACGGCCTCGGCGCCATCAGCCGCCTCGCCGACCACCTCGATGTCCGGCTGGCGGTCGAGCAGCAGCCGCAGGCCCCCGCGCACGATCCCGTGGTCATCGGCGATCAGGACGCGGAGGCTCATGCCACCCGCTCCCCGAGCCGCAGCTCGATCGTCGTGCCGCCGCCGGGCGCCGAGCGGACATCGAGCGAGCCGCCGGCGAGCGCGGCGCGCTCGCGCATCCCACGCAGCCCGTGGCCGGCGGGAGCGCCGCCGGCGAACCCGCGACCGTCGTCCTGCACGCGGGCGACCGTGGCGCCGCGCTCACGCGCGAACGCGACGCGGACGCTGCCTGCGCCGGCGTGCTGGGCGACGTTCGAGAGGCTCTCCTGCACCACGCGGTAGACGACGATCTGCTCCTCCGGCTCGAGTGCGTCGACGTCCGTCCCGTCGAGGCTGAGCTCGGCGTGGACGCCGGTCTGGCGCGCGAAGTCGCTGACCTTGGTGCGCAGCGCGGCCGCGAGGCCGTGGTCGTCGAGCGCCGCCGGGCGCAGCTCGCGCGCCAGGCGCAGCAGCTCCTCGATCGCCTGAGTCGCCGCGCGCTGCGTCTCGCGCAGCTCGGGCCGCAGCTCCTCCGGCGCGCGCTCAGCGGTGGCCTGCAGACGGAGCAGCACCCCGGTCAGCGCCTGATTCGCCTCGTCGTGCAGGTCGCGCGCGATGCGGGCGCGCTCGACCTCCTGCGCGCGCAGCACCGCGCTGGCGGTGCGCGCGCGCTCGGTATCGAGGCGGTCGAGCATGTGCTCGAATGCCTGGTGCAGGCGCACGACCTCGTCGGTCTCCCCGGGCGGCAGCGGCGGGCGCGAGTCAGGGTCGGCGGCGTCGACCTGCTCCATCGCCTCGATCAGCCGCTCGAGCGGCTCGAAGCGCCGGCGCAGCACGAACGCGTTGACGAGGACCGTCGCGAGCAGCGCCGCGACGAGCAGCAGCGAGCGGCGGTGCTCGACCGCGCCGTGGCCCTGCCAGTCGACCGCCAGGCTCACGGTGAGCACCGTCGCAGCGATCAGCGCGGCGTTGACGCCGAGCACCTGCGCGAGCAGCGAGGGGCGCGTCAGCCGGGCGGAGCGGCGGTGAGGGAGATGGAGCGCGAGCATTGGGGTCCTCACCCCATATCGGCCGGCGTCGCAGCGTCCGATACCCCTGGTGCATCCCCGAAGGACCACCTCGCGCCCGGATCTTCCCCCCTTGATCTGCGCTTGGCCTCCATCAGGGCGAAGGCGCCTTCCCGGCAGCGGGGGAGGCGCCTTTCGCCGTTCCAGGGCCACGGACCGTGCGCTATCCTTTCTGAAGTGGCAAATCTTGATCAGGAACTGGTGGTTTAGTGATGAGCGTCTCCGGCAACGAGCTCCTGCGGCGCGTCAGGGAGGAGATCACCGAGGTCGACCCCTCCGAGGTCGCCCAGCTGCTCGGCGAGGGCGTCGTGGTAGTGGACATCCGTGAGAGCGAGGAGCTGGCGTCCGGGAAGCTCCCGGGTGCGATCCACATCCCGCGCAGCTACCTCGAGACACGCATCGACGGCGCCGTGCCCGACCGCTCGCAGCGGATCATCCTCTACTGCGCCAGCGGCGTGCGCTCGGCGTTCGGCGCGCACACGCTCGAGCGCGACCTCGGCTACGAGCACGTCGAGTCGATGACCGGCGGGATCACGCTGTGGAAGGATCGCGGCTACGAGGTCGAGGTCCCGCGCACGCTCACGCCCGAGCAGCGCGACCGCTACAGCCGCCACCTGCTCGTCCCGGAGGTCGGGCTCGACGGCCAGCAGAAGCTCCTGGACGCCAAGGTGCTGCTCCTGGGTGCCGGCGGCCTGGGCTCGCCGACGGCGCTCTACCTCGCCGCCGCCGGCATCGGGACGCTCGGGATCGTGGACGACGACGTGGTCGACCTCTCGAACCTGCAGCGCCAGGTGATCCACACCACCGGGCGCCTCGGGGTCCCGAAGGTGGACTCGGCAGAGCAGGCGGTCAAGGAGCTCAATCCCGACGTCGAGGTCGTGAAGTACCGCACGCGCCTGGACGCCTCGAACATCATCGAGATCATCCAGGGCTGGGACGTGGTCGTCGACGGCGTCGACAACTTCCCGACGCGCTACCTGCTCAACGACGCCAGCGTGCGCCTGCGCATCCCGGTGGTCTCGGCCGCGATCCTCGGGTTCGAGGGCCAGCTCAGCGTCTTCAAGCCCTACGAGGGCCCGTGCTACCGCTGCCTCTTCCGCCAGCCGCCGCCCGCCGAGCTCGCACCGTCCTGCGGCGCCAACGGCGTCCTCGGCGTGCTGCCCGGGACGATGGGGCTGCTGCAGGCGACCGAGGTCATCAAGCTCATCATCGGCGCGGGCGACCCGCTGGTCGGCCGCCTGCTGATGTACGACGCGCTCGCGGCGGAGGTCACCGAGCTGAAGGTCCGCCGCGATCCCGAGTGCCCGATCTGCTCGCGCGCGCCCGAGGAGATCTCCGACGAGGAGCTCGGCGTGTTCCCCGACTACGAGGCGTTCTGCGCCGCCGCCGGATAGGGTCCGCCGCCATGGCGACGATCCGCATCCCCCCGGTCCTGCGTCCCTCCGTCGGCGGCGAGCGCGAGGTCAGCGCCGACGGCGCGACGGTCGGCGAGGTGCTGCGCAATCTCGCGGCCGCGCACCCGGAGACGAGCTCGCAGCTCTTCGGCGCGGACGGCGACCTGAACCGCTACGTGAACGTCTACCTCAACGACGAGGACGTCCGCGTACTGCAGGGCCTCGACACCCCCGTGGCCCCGGGCGACTCGCTCGTCATCCTGCCGGCGATGGCCGGCGGGCGCTGAGCGCCGGCGGCGCCGGCCTGACCCCGCCCGGGCCCCGCGCCGGGGCCGCTATATTTCGGAAAGCATGGCTTACCCGCCGCTGCAGTCGCGCCCCTGCGGTGGGCGCTACACGGACATCGTCGAGTCGATCGGCAACACGCCGCTCGTCGAGCTGCGGCGACTGTCACCCAAGCCCGGCGTACGCATCTGGGCCAAGCTCGAGAGCCGCAACCCCACCGGCTCGGTGAAGGACCGCGTCGCCAAGGCCCTCATCGAGGACGCCGAGGAGAAGGGGCTGATCCGTCCCGGCCAGACGATCCTCGAGCCCACATCGGGGAACACCGGGATCGCGCTCGCGATGATCTGCTCGCGCAAGGGCTACCGCCTGAAGGTCGTGATGCCCGACAACGTCACACCCGAGCGCACCCAGCTGCTGAGGATGTACGGCGCCGAGGTCGTCTACTCGCCCGGCGATCAGGGGTCCAACGGCGCGGTCGCAATGGCCCTCGACATGGCCGCCTCGAACGCCTCGTACTACATGCCCTACCAGTACGGCAACCAGGCCAACCCGCGCGCCCACTACGACGGGACCGCGCGCGAGATCCTGCAGGAGCTCGAGGGCCAGGTGGACGCGTTCGTCGCCGGCCTGGGCACGGGCGGGACGCTGATGGGCCACGCGCGGCGCTTCAAGGAGGAGCTCGGCGACCGCGTCAAGATCGTCGCCGCCGAGCCCATGCAGGGCGAGCCCGTGCAGGGCCTGCGCTCCCTCGACGACGGCTTCATCCCGCCGATCATCGACCTGACGCTGCTGGACCGCAAGATCTTCGTCACCAACCGCGACGCGATCACCTGGACGCGCAAGCTGCTCGACGAGGAGGGCGTCTTCGCCGGCGTCTCCTCGGGGGCGATCGCGCGCGTCGCCGTCCGTATCGCCGGCGAGATGGACGAGGGGAACGTCGTCTTCATCGTCTGCGACGACGGCTGGAAGTACCTCTCCAGCGGGATCTACACGCTGCCCGTCGACGAGATCGAGGATCTCGAGTCGACGCTCTGGTGGTAGTCCATCCGCTGAGCCGGCGCGAACGACCGCGCCAGTCCCTACCCTGTGCTCATGCCCAGCATCGGCCCCATGGAACTCGTCGTCGTGCTGATCATCGCGCTCGTCGTGCTCGGCCCCAAGAAGCTGCCCGAAGTGGGGCGCTCGGTCGGCAAGGGGATGCGCGAGTTCAAGGCGTCGCTGACCGGCGAGACCGAGCCGCGCGCCGACGACGCGATCGAGAAGCCCGTCCTGCAGGCCAGGTCGGACGACTCCACCGCCGCCTGAGGAGGCCTCCGTCTAGTCTCGGCGGAGATGCGCATCTCCGCCGAGCTCCTCGACCGCGTCGTCGACCACGCCCGCCGCGAGCACCCGAACGAGTGCTGCGGCGTGATCGCCGTGCGCGACGGCACCGCAGCGGACGTGCACCCGGCCGTCAACGTCGCGGCGAGCCCGTTGCGTTTCGAGGTTGACGGCCTGGAGCTGCACCGGCTTCTGACCGCGATCGAGGATCGCGGCGGCGAGCTGGGCGCGATCTACCACTCGCACACGCGCTCTGCGCCCTATCCGTCGCAGACCGACGTGAACTTCGCGGCGGCGTGGCCCGGCGTCGAGTGGCTGATCGTCGGCCTCGCGGGCGGGGCGGACGCCGAGCCGGCCGTGCGGAGCTTCCGGATCGCCGACGGCATCATCACCGAGGTCGGGGTCGAGGTCGTCGGCGATGGATGACGAGGCCCTGCTGGTCTGCCCGCGCTGCGCGACCATGCACGGCCTGGACGAGCGGTTCTGCCCGGACTGCGGGATGCCGCTGACCTACCAGGGCCCGGTCCGTGACGAGGCGACCGAGCGCCACGCGCGCGCCCGCAAGATCAAGCCGCAGTACACCGAGGGCGACCTCGTCGTCGTCGCGCGCGGGCGCAACCAGGCGGAGGCGGACTTCATCTCGAACCTGCTGCTCGAGGAGGGCGTGCCGAGCCTCGTGCGCCGCTCGCGCGGGTTCGACGTCCCGGACATGCTCGCGGCGGGCCCGCGCGACGTGCTCGTCCCGCGCTCGGGCGAGCTGACCGCGCGCGAGGTGCTGCTGCAGTCCGAGCTGCACGACGGGCCGGGCGCCGCGCCGTCGCCGCGGCCGGCCGCGCTGCTCGCCGGCCTGCTGGGCGTCGTGGCGCTCGTCGGGCTGATCGTCTGGGTGGGCTCGCTGGCGTCGGGGTGATCGCAGCCTAGGAACCGGCGGCCATGCGCGCCAGGTGCGAGCGCCATGCGCCGGCCGTGTGCACGAAGCTGCGCCCGCGGAACGCGTGCTCGAGCAGCCGGCGCTGATCGTGCAGCTCGGCGACCGCGAGCGCCGCGGCGGCGCTCGCGCCCTCCTCGCGCGCGAGCAGGTCGAAGACCGAGCCGCCGAGCAGCTGCGCGTCGCGGATCGCGGGCGGGAAGCGCGGCTCGCCCCCCTCGCGCAGGCGCCGGCCGATCGCCGGCCGCGCGTGAGCCGTCTGGCCGGAGAACCACTGCCCGGCGCCGGCGGCGAGCCATGCCCATCGCGCGTAGCGCGCCACCGTGGCCGGGCGGAAGGGCGGCGGGAGCGCGGGGTTGGCGCGGCCGACGACCAGCTGCGCATAGAGCGCGCCGGGGGTCAGCTGCAGCATCTCGCGCGATCCCGGCACGTTCGAGGCGCGGGCTGCGAGCGGCCGCGGTGCCAGCACGTGGATCTCGTGCGCGGCGAACCAGCCGGCGAGGTAGCGGCGCGCGGCCGGGGTCGTCAGGCGCCGCAGCAGCGGTACCGCCGGCTGGGCGAGCGCGAGCTGCGCCGAGCTGGGGTGCAGCACGACGGCGATCCGCTCGGCCGGAATCGTGAACCAGCGCTCCAGGCGCGTGCGCACGTCTTCGAGTTGCTCGAGCACGCCGACGACCGTGTCCGCGTCGCGGGCGTCGTGGCGGGCCTGGAAGCTCGGGGAGGTCGTCTCCTGCCAGGTCATCGCGCGCCGGCGGCCGCGTCCCGCTCGTAGGCGAGCTCGGTGCGCACGCCGCGCGCGGCGAGCAGGGCGTCGGCCGCGGCGAGATCGGGGGCGCCGCCGACGGCGGCCGCCAGGCGGGCGGCCGAGCCGATCGCCCGCTCGGGGTCGAACCAGTGCACGAGACCGCCGGCCCGCGTCAGCTCGACGGTGCGCCGGCCGCCTCGGATCTCCCGGAGCCCGCGCTCCCCGCGCGCACAGCGTGCCGCCATCGCGCTCGCCTCGGTCGGCACGTGCGCCGCGGCCGCCTCGATGCGCGCAATCACCTGCGGGCCGGGCTCGTGCACGCCGAGCCCGCCGCCTGCGGCGTCCACTTCGGCGACCCGCTCGAGCACCTCGCGCGGGGTCAGCTCGCCGTCGCAGCCGGCGCCGAACACGGCGCCGACGACGCGCGGGCCGGCGGCTGCGACGGCCGGCGCGCCGGCGAGCAGGACCGCATCGGCCAGCGGGCTGGCCAGGCCGGGCTCGTCGCCGTGGGCCAGGACGTCGCCCCCGACGTCGAGCAGCACCACGAGGTCGCAGCCGAGCGTCGCGGCGGCTGCCGCTATCCCGGCGCCGCAGACGTCCGGGCCGGGGTTGGGGTCGATGAGCGCGGTCGGGCGGCCGAGCACCTCGGCCATCGCGCTCTCGGCGAACCGGAAGCCGCCGGGGCCGGTGGTCGCCGGTCCGGCGAGGGCGGCCGCGGGATGCAGGCGCTCGGCGCAGGCGACCTCGTCGAGCCGGCGCGGGCCCGGGACGGGGTCGACCGGGCGGCGCTCCCAGGTCAGGCCACCGAGCTCGGCACGGACGCCGAGCGACTCGGCGATCCCGGCGGCGGCGAGCGCCCCGACGACGTCGCCGCCCCCGCCGATGCCGATCACCAGGACGCCCGAGGCGTCGGCGATCAGGCGCTCGGCGGCGGGGGCGGGGGAGCTCAGGCGAACGCGGGGACGCGGCCGGAGACGATCGCCTCGATCTCCTCCTGGACGCGGCCGAACTCGTCGTCGGAGAGCACCGGCGTGCCCTCGAACGGCAGGTCGCGGGCGATCTCGAGCCAGGTGCGCGAGCCGCTGTAGCCGCCGCGCACGCGGACGGTCACAGGACGCGGGATGCGGTAGGCGCGCAGCAGGACCACGTGCAACGGGTGGCGCGGCCGCCAGTTCAGGCGCTTCTGCGCGTAGTCGGTCGTCCACACGTAGAACGGCGAGAGGTCGTGCACGATGCGCGGGTCGGTGACCGTGTAGTGCGCCGCCACCTGCGCCCAGGCGCGCACCCGCACGCGCTCAGGCTGCGGGATCCCGCCCTCGCGCGTCAGCGCGTGCGTCGGCGGGTCGCCGTCGGGCCAGACACCCTCCTCGAGCGCGCGCCGCAGCTCCGGCAGGTGCGCCTCGCGCACGACGTCGTTGCGCTGATGGTCGAAGGTCGGGTACAGGAAGAAGCGGTCGTGCTCGAGCTCGAAGTGCTTGCGCTCGTCGACGCGGAACGTCAGGAGCTGCTCGCCCTCGGCGAGCGCGCGGACCGTGACCGCCCACTCCTTCAAGGCAATTGGCATAGGGGACTCGGGGGTGTAGAACGACAGAAAACGATCCCGTGCGCGAACCCGGCGGGGCCGGCCGTGCGACGGGACGACGGCATTGTCGCAAACACGCCCGGATTCCCAAAACATCCCTGCAAATCAAGCGGTTTCGGGGCAGGTCGAAGAACGCGAATCCCGCTTGCGTACGGGGTTTTGGGGTCGCCGACGCGCGGCTCGGTCGCCCGTCGTGTGCGCGATCGCACACGACGGCGGTGCCCGGCGCGCGGTGTCGCAAGCGCGACCGGGCGATCAGCCCAGCGCGCTGCGCCCGGCGCTGCGCGCCGCGGGGCGCAGCTCGAGCTGCACGGCGATGCCGACGTCGAGCTGCCCGGGCGAGCCGCCGGCGTTGCGGTGCTCGGTAAGCAGGTCCTCGAGGTGGAAGCGCCCGATGAGCGCGTCGCACTCGATGCAGCCGTTGGCGATGTAGCCGCCCTCGATCCCCGGGCTGTCGCGGTGGCGCAGCTCGCCGATGCCGCGACGCGCGAGCGTCGTGCGATCGAGCGCACGCAGGAGCGCCTCGTCGACGGCCTCGAGCGGCAGGAAGCCGCTGCCGTCCGGGGTGTGCTCCGGCTCGACCAGGACCCCGACGATCGCGCGCACCTTCTGCCGGCAGCACCAGCAGGTGTCCGTCACCGCGGCGACGCGCGCGCGGACCGCCAGACCGGTGGCCGCGTGGCGGGCGACGGCGGCGTGAGCCTTCGCCGCGCGGCGGCTGCGCAGGCGATCCTCGAAGGAGATGATCGAGGCGCCGGTGGGGGGCGTGGAGTGGGGGGGCTTGCCGTACGGCATGACGACCGTGGGCTGTTTTACGGCGGTTTGCAGCGATTCCGCAGTCCCGCGCGCATTTGCGCACGTTGCGTCGCGAAAGCTGCGCAGCGGCTGCGGTTTCGGTCCACGAATCGGGGCCGTGTCTGGACGCTCGTCGCGCGCCCGGCGGTGGGCGGGAAACGCCGAACGGGCTCAGGACGCGGCGTGCGGCGTCACAGGTGCACGGCCGCCAGCCCCTCGACGGTCTCGACGAGCGCGGCGTAGTCGGCGTCGCCCAGGCCCCGGCCGACGGTCGCCGCGAGCACCTCGCGCGCCTCGGCCGCAGCCGGGAACGGGGCACCCGCGGCGCCGACCGCGTCCAGGCAGTGCTGCACGTCCTTGAGCATGTGGGCGGTCTTGAACAGCAGCGGGTAGTCGTGTGCCAGCATCGGCCCGGCCTTGAGGCTGAGGACCACCGAGCCGCCGGACCCGGCCTCCATCACCTCGAGCAGCCTGCCGAGGTCGACCCCGGCCGCGCGCCCGGCGACCAGGGCCTGCGCCGCCGTCACCGTGTTCGCCGCGGCGACGGCGTTGTTGAGGACCTTGACGAGCTGGCCGTGGCCGACCGGGCCGACGTGCACGATCGTGCGTCCCATCGCCTGGAACAGCGGCATCGCCCGAGCGACGTCGTCCTCACTGCCGCCGGCCATGATGGTCAGCGTGCCCGTCTCGGCCGCGGGCGAGGAACCGGTCACAGGGGCGTCGACGAACGCGAGCCCGAGCTCGCCGAGGCGCTCGGCGAGCCGCTGGGCGCTCGCCGGTGCCGTCGTCGACATGTCCACGACCAGCGTGCCGGCGGGGGCCGCGGGCGCCGCGCCGTCCGGCCCCAGGAGGACGGACTCGACCTGGGGTCCGTCGACGACCATCGTGATCAGCGCCTCCGCGCCGCGCGCGGCCTGTGCGGGCGTGTCCGCCACGGCGACTGGGCGTCCGGCCGCCCAGGCGTCCGCGGTCGCCCGCGTGCGGTTCCACACGGCGACCTCGTGGCCGGCGCTGACGAGCTGGTCGGCCATGCGGGATCCCATGATCCCGAGGCCCATGAAGGCGACGTGCATCGCCGGACCCTATCCGCGCCTCGCGGGCTCGGAGCGTCTCAGGCCTGCTGCGAATGCACTCGTGACGTCGCGCTGGATGCGCCGGATCAAGGACGGGTGGCGTTCGACGTCGCTGCCGGCGGCCGCGGCCGGGCACCGAAGGAGGGGTTCCTGCGGCTCGCGCGCATGAGCGGCGGGCTGGATCGAGGACGTATGGCGTCCGGAGCCCGGCCCGCCGGGCGGTCCGGGGCGGCGCGCGCGAGCGGTGGGTCGGATCGAGGACGCGTGGCGTCCGAAACCCGGCCCACCGGCGCCGACGGGCGGGCAGGACCGGAACCAGCTCAGGCGTCGAGGCCCCATGGCGTCTGGAACCCGGTCCGCCGGGTGGTCCGGGGCGGCGTGCGTGAGCGATGGGCTGAGTCGAGGACCGGCGCTGTCCGGAACCCGGCGCACCGGCCCGCCGAGCGGACCGGGCCGATCCGTTCAGGCGTCGAGGCCCAGCCGGTGGGCGACGGCGGCCGCCTCGGTGCGGCTGCGCACGTCGAGCTTCGCAAGGATCCGCGAGACGTGGACGCTGGCCGTCTTCTCGGCCATGTACAGCTGTGCGCCGATCTCGCGGTTCGTCGCGCCGGCGGCCACGAGCGCGAGGACCTGACGCTCGCGCGGGGTCAGCCCGAACGGCGCCTCCTCGGCTGAGACCAGGCGCGGCGGCCCGACCTGCCCGTCGTCGGCGCCCGGGCGCGGCAGCCGCGCGCGGGCGGCCAGGCCCTCGGCCTCGGCCGCCAGCCAGCGGGCGCCGAGCGCATCGGCCGTCGCGCGCACGTCCGCCAGCGCGTCGGCGGCGCGCTCGCGCTCGCCCTCGCCCGCGAGCAGCTCGGCACGCCGCAGCCCGGCGAGCGCGGCGGGGTAGGGGCGCCGGGCCTCGAGGTACGCGCGGGTCGCGGCCGCGTACCGGCGCTCGTCGGCGGCGCCGCGCGCGCGGGCGGCCTCGGCCTCGGCGAAGAGCGCACGTGCGCGCTCGACCGGCCGCCAGTCCTCGACGCACGCCTGCGCGCGCGCCAGGTAGGCCTCGGCACGCGCGATCGCCAGCCGCTCGGCCTCGGGGTCGCCCAGGTCGCGGGCGCGCTGCGCGGCGTCGGCCTCGATCGCCGCGCCGCACTCCGAGAGGCGGGCGACGCGCGGCAGGTCCTCCGAGCAGAACTCGATCGCGTCGAGCGCGTCATCGACCGCGGCCCTCGCGGCGGCGAGGTCGCCGGCACGGCGTTCGAGCTCGCCGCGCAGCGCGCCGCACCAGCCGATGAACTGCGGCTCGCGCGAGCCGGCGACGAGCTCGGCGATCCGCTCGAGCCCTTGGCGCGCGGTGTCGTGGTCGCCGTCGGCGAGCCGCGTCTCGGCGCGGCGCAGCTCGCGGAAGGCGAAGGTCATGCCGTGGTGATGGCGCTCGTCGGGCGGCATCGCCGCGCGCGCGGCCTCCCAGTCGCCCAGGTCGAACTGGATCTCGGAGACGCTCATGCGCAGCCAGTCTCCGGCGTGGTCACCGAGCGTGACGCGTTCGCGTCCCTCGAGCGCGATCGCCAGCGCCTCCTCCGAGCGCCCGACGAGGTGCAGCGAGTCGGCGAGGTTGACGTAGGCGCTCGCGCGGTCGTACTCCTCGGTCGCCGCCTCCAGCGCGCTGCGCAGGTCGCGCACGCCCTCGTCGAGCTCGCCGCCGGCGATCAGCGCGATCCCGAGGCTGTTGAGCGCCATGATCCGCGGGGCTGCGGCGTTCGCGCGTGCGGCCGCCTCAAGCGCGTCGCGGCCGATCGCGACGGTCTCGCGGTAGCGGCCCTGGAGCATGCAGACCTTGGCCTCCCAGGCCAGGATGCGCGCGCGCTCGGCGCTCACGTCGTCCTCCGGGAGCAGCGCGAGCGCTCTGGCGATCGCCGCCCGCCCCTCCTCGGCCCGGCCGAGTGCCCAGAGCGCCCGGGAGAGGCGCTCGAGCACCCCGGTCGCGCGGTGGGGCTCGGCGTCGGCGTCGAGCTCGCCGAGCGCGCGCTCCAGCAGCGCGACCGCGCGCACGTACTCGCCCTCGTCCGAGAGCGCCCCCGCGGCGCGCGCGAGCAGCGTAACGTGGTCGGCGCCGGCGAGCCGCTCGGCGCCGGCGACGCGCGGCCACAGGTCGAGCGCGCGCTCGAGCT
>DATKLF010000015.1:0-21237 GCA_035542555.1 Solirubrobacteraceae bacterium
GTCCGGGAGGCAGCCGCGCGACTCGGTGTGCTCGACGTCGGCCGCGGTGCCGATCGCGTGCTCCGCCGCCAGGACGGTCGGCCCGCCCACCAGGACGCGATCGAGCTCCGCGTCCTGCAGGCGCAGCGAGCTTCCGTGGCCGGCGCCGACCGGTACCCGCCGCGAGATCTCGTGGACAAGCCGCTCGCGGCGAGCGCCGAGCTCCGACGCCGTGACGGGCAGCGCGAGCAGCCGCACGCCGCAGTTGATGTCGTACCCCACCCCGCCCGGCGACACCACGCCGTCGGGCGGCTCGGTGGCGGCGACACCGCCGACCGGGAAGCCGTACCCCTGGTGGATGTCGGGCATGGCTAGCGCGGCCTCGCGCACGCCGGGGAGCGTCGCGACGTTCTCGAGCTGCTCGAGCGAGCGGTCGGCGGCGATCTGCTCGATGAGCTCGGCGTCGGCGAAGACGCGCGCCGGGACGCGCATGTCCGCCCGCGCCCCGGCCGGGATCTCCCACACGACCTCGCCGATGCGCCGCAGGTCGCGGCGCGCCCGTGCGAGCTCAGACATCGAGCACCACGGTCGCGCGGTATCCGCCATCGCTCGGCTCGAAGCTCAGCCGGTGGTACGTGACGCCCTTGACGAGGTGGCGCGGCTCGCCGTGATGGGCGAGCACCTGCGCCCGCAGGCCCTCGGCGCTGAGGTCGATGCGCCGGGCCGCGTCCGGGACGAGGCTCTCGGTCTCGGCGCGGAACACGAGCTCGTCGAGCCAGTCGGCGAGCAGCGTCGCGCGGTCGGTCCCGCGGATCGCGACCTCGACGGTCTGCTGGTCGCGCGGACGGCCGTCGCGCAGCAGCTCGGCGAGGGCGAGCAGCGCATCCTCGAAGACGGCGGTCTCGGTCTCGCAGTCGAGCCGCAGCTCGAGCTCGGCGGTGTGGTCGACCCAGCGGTAGGGCATCAGCGGATGACGGTCAGCGTACGCCCGCGGCGGGCCGTGGGCGGGCATAGACTCCGCTCGTGAGCACCTTCGTCTTCCGGCTGATCGCTCCGCGCCCGACGTTCGCACTCGACATGACCGAGACGGAGCGGGAGATCATGGGCCGTCACGCGGCCTACTGGCAGCCGCTGGTCGACGCCGGCCGGATGGTGGTCTTCGGACCCGTGCTGGATTCAACCGGCTCGTGGGGCCTGGGCGTCATCGAAGCCGAAGACGAAGACGAGTTGCGCGCGTTCGCCGCCGCCGATCCGGTCGTCACCTCCGGGACGGGACGGGTCGAGCTCGGGAGGATGCTCCAGGGGTTCGTCCGCCCGGGCGGCGCTGCCGACGGTTGAGCGCCTCCCGCCGAGGCGAGAGGATCACCGGGGATTCCCCGGATGTTCGCTCACGCACGCGGGTCTAGCCTGCGCCGATGGCGCGCTCCGCACTGACGCTGCTCGGAGTCGTCCTCTCGCTCCTGGGCGTGCTCTGGTTCCTGCAGGGAGCCGGGATCGTTCACATGCGCCCGATCCTCTGCGTGTCGCACTGCAAGCCGGTCACGAAGTCGGTCGCCTGGATGGTGATCGGCGCGGCGGCGTTCGCGGCCGGCGTCCTGCTCGCACGCGCCGGCAGGCGAGGTGGGCGCGCCGGGTGAGCGGATCGAGAGCAGGACGCGCCGGCCGGTTCGCACCCCGGCGGCATCTGGAATGGTGCAAGGGTTTGATCCGATCGCGCTAAGGTGGCCCGCGCATGCAGGTCGATCTCGAGCAGCTGTCCTCCGAGCTGCGCGCCCGCGGGCTGCGGGTGACCGCACCGCGGCTGGCGGTCTACCGGGCGGTCGCGGAGACTCCGGGGCATCCCGATGTCGAGACGATCGCCGGCCGTGCCCGCTCGCTGATCGGCGCGCTCTCGACGCAGGGCGTCTACGACGCGCTGCACGCGCTGACGGCGGCCGGCCTGCTGCGCCGGATCGAGCCGGCGGGCAGCCCGGCGCGGTTCGAGACGCGCGTGGGCGACAACCACCACCACGTCGTCTGCCGCCTGTGCGGCTTGACCCAGGACGTGGACTGCGCAGTCGGCCGTGCGCCGTGTCTGCGCCCCGGCGACGCCGGCGGGTTCCTGCTCGATGAAGCCGAGGTCACCTTCTGGGGCCTGTGCCCTGCCTGCCAGACCAACCACCCATCCCCGTGAGATCGCAGGAGGACCGACGTGTCTGTCACCGATAAGAGCCCCGCGCTGCATACGAGCTGGGCGAATCAGGACTGGTGGCCAAATCAGCTGAACCTGAAGGTGCTCCACCAGCACTCGCCCTTGTCCAACCCGATGGGGGAGGAGTTCGACTACGCCGAGGAGTTCGAGACGCTCGATCTCGACGCGCTGAAGCGGGACGTCATCGAGGCGCTGACGACCTCGCAGGACTGGTGGCCGGCCGACTACGGCCACTACGGCCCGCTCATCATCCGGATGGCGTGGCACAGCGCGGGCACCTACCGCATCGCGGACGGGCGCGGAGGGGGCGGCTCCGGGTCGCAGCGCTTCGCGCCGCTGAACAGCTGGCCCGACAACGCGAACCTCGACAAGGCCCGCCGGCTGCTGTGGCCGGTCAAGCAGAAGTACGGGCGCAAGATCTCGTGGGCCGACCTCATGATCTTCGCCGGCAACTGCGCGCTGGAGTCGATGGGCTTCAGGACGTTCGGCTTCGGCGGCGGGCGGGAGGACATCTGGGAGCCCGAGGAGGACATCGACTGGGGGCCCGAGCACACGTGGCTCGGGGACGAGCGCTACAGCGGTGACCGCGAGCTCCACGGCCCGTTCGGTGCCGTCCAGATGGGCCTGATCTACGTCAACCCGCAGGGCCCGAACGGCAATCCGGATCCGCTCGCCGCGGCGAGGGACATCCGCGAGACCTTCGCGCGCATGGCGATGAACGACGAGGAGACGGTCGCGCTGATCGTGGGCGGGCACACCTTCGGCAAGGTGCACGGCGCCGTCCCAGAGAGCTACGTGGGCCCCGAGCCCGAGGCCGCGCCGCTCGAGGAGCAGGGCCTGGGATGGAAGAACAGCTACGGCACCGGCAAGGGCGACGACACGTACACCAGCGGGCTCGAGGGCGCGTGGACCGGCGCGCCGACGGTGTGGGACAACGGGTTCCTGAAGAATCTCTTCGAGTGCGACTGGGAGCTGACGACGAGCCCAGCCGGCGCGAAGCAGTGGACCCCGAAGGACGCCGCCGCGAAGGACACCGTCCCGGACGCCCACGACCCGTCCAAGCGCCACGCGCCGATGATGCTCACCACCGACCTCTCGCTGCGGTTCGATCCGGTCTACGAGCCGATCGCGCGGCGCTTCTACGAGAACCCCGACGAGCTCGCCGAGGCGTTCGCCAAGGCCTGGTACAAGCTCACCCACCGCGACATGGGGCCGGCCTCGCGCTACCTGGGCCCGCTGGTCCCCGCCGAGCCGCAGCTGTGGCAGGACCCCGTGCCCGAGGTCGATCACGAGCTGATCGGCGACGCCGACATCGCCGCGCTGAAGGCCAGGATCCTCGCCTCGGGCCTGACCGTCAGCCAGCTGGTCTCGACCGCCTGGGCGTCGGCCGCGACCTTCCGCGGGACGGACATGCGCGGCGGGGCCAACGGGGCGCGGATCCGCCTCGCGCCGCAGAAGGACTGGGCCGTGAACCGCGCGGCCGGCGTGGCGGAGGTGCTGCCGACCCTCGAGCGGATCCAGCAGGAGTTCAACGACACGCAGTCCGGCGGGAAGCGCGTCTCGCTCGCCGACATGATCGTGCTCGGCGGATGCGCCGGCGTCGAGCAGGCGGCGAAGAGCGCCGGGCACGACATCACCGTGCCGTTCGCGCCGGGGCGCACCGACGCCGCGCAGGAGCAGACCGACGTCGACTCGTTCGCGGTGCTCGAGCCGCGGGCGGACGGGTTTCGCAACTACCTGCAGAACGGGCATCAGGTCCCGGCCGAGCGCCTGCTGGTGGAGCGCGCGAACCTGCTGACGCTGACCGCTCCCCAGATGGCGGTGCTCGTCGGCGGCCTTCGCGTGCTGGACGCCAACGCCGGGGGCTCCGAGCACGGCGTGTTCACGGACCGTCCCCGAACGCTGACGAACGACTTCTTCGTCAACCTGCTCGACATGGGCACCGAGTGGTCGCCGTCCGGCGACGGCGTCTACGAGGGCCGCGACCGCCACAGCGGCGAGCTGCGCTGGACCGGCACCGCCGTCGACCTCGTGTTCGGCTCGAACTCCCAGCTGCGCGCGATCGCGGAGGTCTACGCCTCCGACGATGCCGGCGGGACGTTCGTGCGGGACTTCGCGGCCGCCTGGGACAAGGTCATGAACCTCGATCGGTTCGACCTGGCCCGGTAGGGGTCTCGGGGTGGCAGGACCGCGGGGCGTCTCCGTGACGCCCCGCGGCACCCGCCCTACTCGTACTTCAGCGCCTCGACCGGCTTGAGCCGTGCGGCCCGGCGCGCCGGAAGGACCGCCGCGAGCGCACCGAGCGCCACCGACGCCGCGACGATCGCGATCGTCGACCCGACTGGGAAGCGGAACGAGATGCCCGGCAGCAGGCTGCCGAGTCCGTGGATCCAGACCAGCGCGATCACCAGTCCGACGAGGACGCCCACGATGGCGCCCGACAGGGTGATCAGCAGCGACTCATCGAGCATCGTGCGCCGCACCAGCCACCGTGTGGAGCCGAGTGCGCGCAGCACGCCGATCTCTCGCGTTCGCTCGAGCACCGACATCGCGAGCGTGTTGATGACCCCGAGGATCGAGACGAGGACCGCGATCGCGATGATGGCGTTGAAGAAGTTGAACTGCGTGTTGACCTGCGTGTCGAACTGGTCCTTGACCTCTGCGGTGGAGAGCGCCTCGAGGTTGGGGTGCGAGCGCGCGAGGTAGGCGTCGATCCGCCGCCCCAACGCGGCGCGCCGGCTTGGGGCGCGGGCCTTCACGAGCAGTTCGACGGCCGGCGTCGGGCCGTAGATCGAGCGCATCATGGCGCTCGACATCTGGATCGACAGCCCGCCGCCCTCCGTGATCGCCTGCAGCACTCCGGCGACTGGCAGGCGGCGCGTGCCCGCGCCGCCGGAGAGCGTGAGGCTGTCCCCCACGTGGAGGTGCGCTGCGTGCGCGTATGCCTCGCTGAGGAGGACGCCGCCGCGGGCCGTCTCAGCCAGCGCAGCGGGGCGCGAGGCGCCTGTCACGGGTGTGGTGTCGACCGTTCCGTACTGGACGGGGTCGATGCCGAAGACGATGCCCGGCTGCACGCCGCCGCGCGGGAATTTCGCGCGGATCGCGCGCACGGGTGTCGCGACGGCCACCTCGGGCATCGCGGCGATCGCGCGCTGGACGTCGGGTCCGATGCTTCCGGGATTGCCCGAGGCGATCGATGCGCCGGTCTGCTGCACGGTGAAGTCGCGTGCGTAGCTGCGGTTGATCTGGTCGGAGATCGTGCCCAGGAAGCTCGCCGACATCGCGCTGTTGACGACGATCACCGACAGCCCGATCGTCAGCGCGACCGCCGTGGCGGACGTGCGCGCGGGGTTGGAGCGGGCGGCGTCCGTCGCCAGGCGCCCCGACGTCGGCGACAGCCTGCGCAGCCCGGCCGCGAGCAGGCTCACGACGGGCATGATGAGGAACGGGGCCGCCATGGCGACCCCGACGAACATCAGCATCGTGCCGCCGATGGCGCCGATGGCCGCAAGGGCCCCTGAGGCGCTCTGGTCCCCGAACCAGTAGGTGCCCCCGAGGATCAGGCCTGGCAGGAACAGGACGACGCCGATGATCGCGCG
The DNA here is from genome assembly GCA_035542555.1 of Solirubrobacteraceae bacterium. GTDB lineage: Bacteria > Actinomycetota > Thermoleophilia > Solirubrobacterales > Solirubrobacteraceae > F1-60-MAGs163. Next base: position 5,770 of record DATKLF010000015.1, read on the forward strand.
GCGGAGCGACGGCCGGTGACGGATCGCCTGCGCGCCGGCGACGGCCTGGACGGGCGGCACGCGGCCCGCGCGACGTGCGGGCCAGAGCGCGCCCGCCAGCGTCGCGACGATCCCGACGATCACCGCGGTGGCTGCTGCGCCGGCCGAGAAGCGCACGTTCGTGACCGGGAGGCCGATGGCTCTCATGAACGCGATCAGCCCCGTGCTGAGGCCGACGCCGAGCCCCAGCCCGAGGATCGTGGCGATCCCGCCGATCGCCAGCGCCTCGACCAGGACCGAGCGCACCACCATGCCGCGCGTCGCCCCGAGGGTGCGGAGCATCCCGATCTCGCGCATCCGCTGGAGCACCGTCATGTTGAAGGCGTTGAGGATCAGGAAGCACCCCACGAAGATCGCGATCCCCGAGAAGAAGTAGAGGACGACGTCCAGCCCCTGAAGCTGCTGCGCGACGTCCGCGCTGAGTCCCTGGGGGGTCTTGACGTCGAAGCCGGGGCCGAGCGTCGCAGCGATGCGCCGCTGCAGCGCCTTGACGGTGCCCCTGTCGGTGGCCTGGACGCCGATCTCCTCCCACCCGTGCGCAATCGTGAGCAGCCGGCGCGCCTCGCGGAGCTCGACGCCCGCCAGCCCGTTGCCGCCGAAGGACAGGTCGTTCGAGAGGCGGAAGACCCCGACGACCCGCAGGCGTGCGCGGCCCGCGGGCGTCGCGAGCGCCAGCCACTGGCCGAGCCGCACGTGGCGGTCGCGAGCCCAGTTGCGCTCCACCACGACCTCGGGCCCCGAACGGACCTGCCTGCCGCTGACGAAGCGCACGTCGTAGGGGACATCGTTCGGGTCGTAGCCGGAGACGAACATCTGCCCGGCGGCGCCCTTGATGGGCTTGTCGCGAGCGTCGAGCCGTGTGAAGCTGCCGCCCACGGCGGGCGAGGCGTGCCGCACGCCGGGGATCGCATCAAGTCGCTGCGGGGTGTCGTCCGGCATCACCCCGGCACCGGCTCTGGCGCTGACGACGAGGTCGCTCTTGCCCCAGGCCGCGGTGATCAGGTCGCTGAACGTCGCGCGGATCGTGCCGGTCAGCAGGAGCACGCCGAACACCATGCCGACGCCGAGGACGATCCCGAGCGCGGTGAGCAGGGAGCGCAGACGACGGGTCCGAAGCTGTCGCAGCGCGACCCCGTCAAAGCTGTGGATCATGGGACCGGGAGGGGCCGCGCGGCGGGGACCTCGTCGGAGTCCAGCCGCGCGAGCGTCGCGACGATCGGCTCGTACGAGCCGCCGGCGGCGCCGCCTGCCACCTGGCCATCGCGAAGGAAGACGACGCGGTCGCTGACCGCCGCGGCGCGCGGATCGTGCGTGACCATCACGACGGTGTGCCCGTCTTCACGGTTGATCTCACGAAGCAGCCCGAGCACATCGCGGCCCGCGTGGCTGTCGAGGTTGCCGGTGGGCTCGTCGGCGAGGATCAGCTCCGGCTCGAGCAGCAGGGCCCTTGCGATCGAAACCCGCTGCTGCTCGCCGCCGGAGAGCTCTGAGGGAAGGTGCTCCGCCCGATCGCCGAGCCCCACGCGGGCCAGCAGCTCGAGCGAGCGGCGGCGACTGGCGTCGTCGGACCTGCCCGCGATCAGAGCGGGCAGGAGGACGTTCTCGTGTGCGCTCAGCGACGAGAGGAGGTTGAAGAACTGGAAGACGAACCCGATGTGGTCGCGCCGGAAACGCGTCAGCGAGCGATCGTCGAGGCCTTCGTAGCGAAGGCCGCCCACGGCGACGGTCCCCGCGCTCGGCGTCTCGAGCGCGCCGAGGATATGCAGGAGCGTGCTCTTACCAGAGCCGGAGGGTCCCATGATCGCGACGAACTCGCCGCCCGCGACGGTGAGGTCGACGCCGCGAAGCGCGCGGACCTCTGCACTGCCGGCGCCGTAGACCTTCGCCACATCGCGGGCTTCGATCGCGTTGGCAGACCCGCTCACGCCGGGAACGTTTCACCGCGACGACCGAGTCGGCATCGGTCTGCGCTACGGGCCTGCCTCCGTATTACACCCGTACTGGGACACCTCGTCAGAGCACCTCGGCGTCTGCGCGAGACTCGCCCGGGCTTCGGGGCGCCCGCAGCCGCGGGCTCCCTCGTGCGAAGCTGCGCCGCATGAACGGGACGCAGATGGCCGCCGAGATGGCCGAGCAGCCGCCTCGGCTGCGCGACCTGATCGGTCGCCACGACGCCATCGCTGCGAAGGTGTGCGCGGTCGCGCCGGAGCCGCTGAACGGCATCACCATCGCCGCGCGCGGCTCCTCGGACCACGCGGCCATCTACGGGCGCTATCTGCTGGAGGCCGCGACGGGGAAGCCGGTCTCGCTGGCGGCCCCGAGCCTGCACACGCTCTACGGGATCGACGTCGACTACAGCGGCCAGCTGGTGATCGCGGTCAGCCAGTCGGGCGCCACGCCCGAGATCGTGCGGACGCTGCAGGCGATGCAGGGCGGCGGTGGCCGTGGCCTGGCGATCACGAACGACGCGCGCAGCGCGCTGGCCATGGCGGCCGACGAGACGGTCGAGCTCGACTTGGGGGAGGAGCTGGCCGTGCCTGCGACGAAGACGGTCACCGGGCAGCTCGTGGCGTTCGCGATCATCGCCTCGGCCCTGGGGCGCGTCCCGTTCACCCGCGGTGAGCTGGACGCCGTGCCCGACCGGGTGCGGACGGTGCTCGACGACCCGGGTCCGGTCGCCGCGGCGGCGCAGCCCCTGGTCGGCGCATCACGGCTGATCATCGCGGCGCGCGGCTACCTGCTCGCCGCCGCGCTGGAGACCGCGCTCAAGCTGAAGGAGACCTGCTCGGTGTTCGCAGACGGCTACTCGGCCGCGGATCTGCGCCATGGTCCGATCGCGGCGGTCACGCGCGGCCTTCCCGTGGTCGCGCTGTGCGCCCCGGGCCCCGCCGAGGCGGACGTCAGGTCGCTCGTCGATGAGCTGCGCGCACGGCAGGCAAGGGTGCTCGTCGTCGGCAGCGGCGACGGCGCCGACGTGCCGCTGCCAGGCAGCTCGCCGGAGGCGCTCGCGCCGATCGTCGCCGTGGTCCGCGGCCAGCAGCTCGCGTACGAGCTCGCGCTGCAGTCCGGCCACGACCCCGACGCACCGCAGGGCCTGACCAAGGTCACCCGGACGTGACGACGGCTTCCAGCGCGGCGTCGAGCTCGGTCCGCGCGCGCTCGTGCGCGCTCGCGTCCGCCCCGAGGACGTCGAGGCCCAGCAGAGCGGCGCCGACGATCGGCTCGCTCGCCGCGACCACGACGCGAGCGTTGGGCGCCAGCTCCCGGACCCCGCGCTCGATCGCCGCGACCACGCTCGGCGAGACGGTCCTCAGCAGACGCCCGCCGAGGACCACGTCCGGATCGGCCCCGGTCAGGTCGAGGCGGGAGAGGCCTGCCCTGGCGAACGCGATGACCTCGTCTGCGAGCCGGCGGACGATGCCCGCGGCGACCGCATCCTGATCGCTGACGGCCAGCACGAGCGCCGAGAGCTCTCCCAGACGCGCCAGCGGCAACTCCTGCAGGTGCAGCGCGTGCGCCACGTCGAGCGGTCCACTCATCCCGAAGTGCGCCGGAACGGCGGACTGAAGGACGGTCCCAGGGCCGCGCCCGTCGGCGCATCGCACGGCGGCGGCCAGCGCCGCCAGGCCGACGTCGAACCCGCCGCCCCAGTCGCCGCTGATCGGCCCCAGCGAGAGGAACCTGGCCTCGCGTCCGTCCGCTGCGCGCCCGAGGCAGTTGATCCCGGCGCCGCACACCACGGCGATCCCCCACCCGCGGTCGGTACCGGCGCGCAGCAGCGCCGGCGTGTCGTTGTCGACGACCAGCCGCCCACTCCAGCCCAGCCGCTCGATCCTTCCGCGGAGCACGGCGCGCTCCTCGGGGAAGTCCGCGCCGGCGACCAGGATGTGGGCGACCGCTGCGAGCGGGCGGCCGGGCGCGCCGAGGCCCGCGTCGGCGACGGCGCGCTCCAGCAGGCTCCCGAGCAGCTCGACGCAGCCCTCGACCCCTAACTCGTGGGGCGAGCTCCCGCCGCCCCGGACCACGGAGAGCAGCCCTCCACCCGCGTCGAGCAGCGCGAAGTCGGTCTTGGAGTTGCCGCCGTCGACCGCCAGCACGAGGCGGGCGCCCTGCGGCTGGGTCACGGTCCACCTCCGAGCAGGGGCTCGAGCAGGCCGTCGGCCAGCTCGTACTCGCGGACCAGCGGATTGGTGATCAGCGCCAGGCGCGCGATGTCGCGGTCGCCGCTGCGCGCGGCCGCGACGGCCAGGCGCTCGTAGGCCGCGACGTGCTGGACGAGGCCGAGCAGCTCCGGCGCGAGCGGTCTCTGCGCAAGCGGCTCGGCGCCCGCGCTGCCGATGCGGGCCGGAACTTCGACGACGTCGTCGTCCGCGAGTCCGGCGAGCGTTCCGCGGTTGCGCACGTCCACGACCTGCACGTCGCCGGTGCCGGCCGTGAGCGAGGCGACGAGCGCGACGGCGGCCTCGCTGTAGAACGCGCCCCCACGCTGCTCGAGCAGGGCCGGCTTCTCGGTCAGCGAGGGGTCGCGGTAGAGGTCGAGCAGCCGCCGTTCGATGTCGGCCACGACCTGCGCCCGCGGCGGCTCCATGCGCTGCTCGGCGACGACCTCGCGCTCGGCGTAGAAGTAGCGCAGGTAGTACGAGGGGATCGCGCCCAGCACGTCGAGCACCCGGCGCGGCAGCTCGATCTCCCGGGCGAGCTCGTCGCCGAAGGACTCGATGACCTCGCCGAGCACGTCGCGGCCGTCGAGCCGCACGGCGCGGATCCACGTCAAGTGGTTGAGGCCGACCTGATCGACGAGCACGCGCTCGGGCGCGACGCCCAGGTGCCTGGCGATGTGGCGCTGGAACGTGATCGCGACGTTGCACAGGCCGATCGCCCGGTGGCCGGCGTCCAGCAGGGCGCGCGTGACGATCCCCACGGGGTTGGTGAAGTCGACGATCCAGGCATCGCCCGCCGCCAGCTCGCGCGCCCGCTGCGCGATCTCGAGCACGACGGGCACCGTGCGCATGGCCTTCGCCAACCCGCCGGCGCCGGTCGTCTCCTGGCCGACGCAGCCGCAGGCGGCCGGGGTCGTCTCGTCGCGCAGGCGCGCCGCCTGGCCGCCGACGCGGAGCTGGATCAGGACGAACCGCGCGCCCTCCAGCGCCTCGTCCAGCGATCCCGTCAGCCGCAGGGCGCCGCGGTAGCCCTGGCGCGCGAGCATCCGCTGGGCGAGGCCGCCCACCACTTCGAGCCGCCGGGCGTCGATGTCATGCAGCGCGAGCTCGCGCACGTCGATGCGCTCCTGCTCGCGCATCAGCCCGGAGACGAGCTCGGGCGTGTAGGTGGAGCCCGCGCCGATCACGGCGAGCTTCATGCGGTCACCCGGCCGTAGCGGTCGTTGGAGGGGCGAGAGATGATCTCCGTGGCAAACCGGGTGGCGCTCGCCAGCGCCTCCGGCCAGTCCGCGCCCTGGGCGAGCGCCTGGACGAGACCCGCGTTGAAGGCGTCGCCGGCCCCGGTAGTGTCGGCCACGGCTGCCGTCGGCGCCTCAGCGGCCAGCTCGGTTCCGCCCGGGCCCGCAGCGACGCAGCCGCGCGGCCCGAGCTTGACGACCACCCAGCCCCGGGAGACCTCCTGCAGCGTGCGCGCCGCCTGCGCCGCGTCATGGGCCCCGTTCGCGAGCGCGAGCGCCTCCGCCTCGTTCGGCAGGAAGACGTCGACCGCCGCGAGCAACGTCTTCACCTCTGTGCGCGTCCTGTCGGGGAACCCGCCGGGGTCCCAGCTGGTGTCGAGGAACGTTCGGGCGCCACGGGCGCGCGCGGTGTCGAGCAGCCGCCGTGCCGCGTCGCCCTGCAGCGGGGGCGCGACAAAGTAGTCGCACAGCAGCAGGTTCTCGCAGGTGAGCGCGTCATCCGGGATCGTGGCCGGGTCCCAGCAGCCGTTGACGCCGAGGTACGTGAGGAAGCTGCGGTCGCGCGCGGGGGACTCGAGCGCGACGGTGAGCCCGGTCGCCCCGCCCGCGATCACGACGAGCTCGTCCGCGAGGCCCGCGGGAGCCAGCTGGTCGCTCATCCACGCCCCGAGCTGGTCATCGCCGATGCATCCGACCAGGCGCACCCGCATCCCGGCTTCGACGGCCGCGAGCGCAGCGTTGGCGCCGGCCCCGCCGACGCGGGTCGTCATGTACTCGGTCAGCAGCGTGCTGCCGGGCGCAGGCAGGTCCGTGACGGGGCTCATCACCACGTCCGCCTGGACGCAGCCGATCACGGTCACCGTTGGAGCGTCCCGCTTATGCAAAAATCCTGCCTTATCGACCACGTGACGCCCGTTTCTCAGCGCCGAATGCCCCATCGTATTCGTAAAGGGACCTAACCTCAATGCCACCGCCCAGCCGAGACGCCGCGGATGGCTGGCCCGGGAGGGGCGCGGGCGACTCGCGGCTGAGCCTGTTGCGCGAGCTCGGCGAGCAGGCGGTGCTCGAGACGATCTTCCGCAAGGGCCCGATCACCCGGCCGGAGATCGCGGCGGCCACGAGCCTCTCGAAACCCACGGTCTCGGCGGCGGTCAGTCGGCTCGAGCACGGCGGGCTGGTGCGCGCCGCTGGCAGGCGCGGCGGTCAGCGCGGGCGCAAGCCGGTCGCGTACGTGGTCAGCTCGCGGGCGGGGTTTGTCGTCGGCGGCGACATCGGCGGCTCCAATCTCCGGGTGGCGGCGGCCGACCTCTTCGGCGAGCCGATCTGCGATCTGAGGCAGCCGACGGCCAAGGACGGCAGCCGCGCCGTCGGGGTGCAGGTCCTCGAGATGGTCAGCGAGGTGATCGACCGGGCGGGCGCCGACAACGGGCCGCCGCTCGCGCTCGGGATCTCCGCGCCCGGGATCGTCGATCAGGCGAGCGGGCGGGTGACGTCACTGGCGTACAACGTCGCGCCCGAAGGCGGCTTCGATCCGCTCGAGGTGCTCCGCGACCGGTTCGACCTGCCCGTGCTTGTCGACAACAACGTCAACCTCGCCGCGGTCGGCGAGAGGTGGTTCGGCCTCGCGCGGGGCGTCTCGACGATGGTGTTCATCGCCATCGGCGCCGGGATCGGCATGGGGATCATCATCGACGACGAGCTCGTTCGCGGCGCTCATGGTGCCGCGGGCGAGATCGGCTACCTGCCGCTGGTCGGTGATCCGTTCGATCCCCGGCACCGGCTGCACGGAGGCCTGGAGGACGAGATCGGCGCTGCCGGGATCGTCGCGGCGTTCAACGAGGCGCGCGGCGCGGGTGATCCCGAGATCGCGTCCGTCGAGGACCTCTTCGAGCGCGCGGCCGGCGGGAACGCCGCGGCCCGGTCGGTCGTCGATCACGTCGCCGCTCGCCTGGGCACCGCGATCGCGACGGTGTGCGCGATCCTCGATCCGGAGCTGGTCGTGCTCGGCGGGGGGATCGGCGCCAACCCCATCCTCCTGCGGCCCGCACGCGGGTCGGCGGCCGCGCTGGTCCCGATCACGGCGCGGATCGAGACGAGCCTGCTCGGCGAGCGCGCCGCGCTGCAGGGAGCGATCGCCGTCGCCCTGCACGCCGCCCGCACGATGCTGCTCTCGGGGCGCAATCCGTAGTAGTCCCCACAGCCCGGCGGGACAGCACGGTTCCCGCCGCCGCGGCGCGCCCGTAAGGTCGCCCGGATCGGGAGAATTGGAAAAGGCGGCTCCAATCTCCCGCCTGGTTGAAACCGCCAGGGTGAGCGAGATATAGTCCTTTTGTTCAGGGCTTTCCCAAATGCTCGGCAGTTGTCGAAACGGGAACGGAGAGTGACGATGCGACGCTTCGCAGGGTTCATCGCGTTGGCGGCCGTGGCCGTCCTGGTCGCCGGGTGCGGCGGGAGTTCGTCCAAGACGACGAGCTCTTCAACCTCGACATCGGCGGCGGCCGCACCGGCGAACACCGGCACCGTGGGCGGCAAGCTGGTCGTCGACAACGAGAGCGGGTCCACCTGGACCTGCCAGTTCAACCCGTTCAACCCCGCCGTCACCCTGACGTCGTTCGGCTGGGTCTACGAGCCGCTGCAGTTCGTCAACATCCTCAAGAGCACGAGCAAGCCGGCCCCGTGGCTGGCGACCTCCTCGGCCTGGTCGAACGGCTTCAAGACGCTCACGTTCACGATCCGCGACGGCGTGAAGTGGAGCGACGGCCAGCCCTTCAGCGCAGCGGACGTCGCGTACACCTTCAACGCGATGAAGCAGGACAAGGCGATCGACCTCAACGCGATCTGGAAGGCGGACGGCGGCCCCCTGACGAGCGTGGCGACAAAGGGCTCAAACCAGGTCGTCATGACCTTCTCCTCGCCGTCGCAGCCGTACTTCTACTTCGTCGCCGACCTGACGCCGATCGTCCCGCAGCACATCTGGTCGACGCTCGACCAGACCAAGCTCCACGCCTACCCCGACAAGCAGCCCGTGGGCACCGGGCCCTACAAGGTCGCCAACTGCGCGCCGCAGAACATCAAGTACGTGCGCAACCCCAACTACTGGCAGAGCACGTCCGGCAAGCCGGTCCCGCAGATCCAGGAGGTCGACTACCCGGCGTTCCTCAGCAACACGTCGGCCAACCTGTTCCTCAGCCAGGGCCAGGCGCAGTGGGGCGGCCAGTACGTCCCGAACATCCAGACCTTCTACGTCAACAAGGACCCGGCGCACCGCCACTACTGGTTCCCGCCCGTCCTGAACGTCTCGCTGTTCCCGAACCTCGAGAACCCGGTGCTGGGGCAGCTGCCGGTGCGCCAGGCGATCGCGTACGCGATCGACAAGAGCAAGGTCTCGCAGCTCGGCGAGAGCGGCTACCAGCAGCCGGCCAACCAGTCGGGCGTCATCACGCCCACCTTCCAGAGCTGGGCCGACACATCGCTGCAGCAGCCGACCTACAACCCGGCGAAGGCCGAGCAGATCCTGCAGTCGGCCGGCTTCACGAAGGGCTCCGACGGGATCTATCGCGACAAGAACGGCAACAAGCTCTCGTTCACGATCAAGACGATCAGCGGCTTCTCGGACTGGGACGCGTCGCTGGCGATCATCAAGCAGAACCTCAAGAAGGTCGGGATCGACGTGACCATCCAGGACGAGAACACGGGCCCGTACACGAGCGATCTGCAGAGCGGCAAGTACCAGCTCGCCTACGGCGGCAGCGGCGGCCCCTCGGCGACGCCCGGGCCCAGCCCCTACTACGAGCTGCGCGGCCTCCTCTTCAGCGGCAACATCGGCTCGACCAACTACGAGCGCTACAAGTCGGCGGCGACCGACTCGCTGTTCAACCAGTACTCCGCGGCGAGCTCCTCCAAGCAGGCGCAGCTCATCGATCAGGTCCAGAAGACGATGGTCGACCAGGTCCCGTTCATCCCCGTCACCGAGGGCGTCGACTGGTATCAGTACGACACCTCGAACATCGAGGGATGGCCGACCAAGTCCAACCCGTACGCGCAGCCGTCGCCGTATTCGGCTCCCGACCTGGCCGTGGTGCTGACCCATCTGTATCCAATCCACTGACGAGGCAGGCTCTGAGCGCGACTGAGGCGCGGCGGCTCCGGCGATGAGATACCTCGCGCGGCGAGGCGGACTGTTCCTGGTGACGCTCTGGGCCGCGCTGACGGTCAACTTCATCATCCCCCGGGTCATGCCCGGCAACGAGGCGGCCGCCGTCCTCGGCAGCTTCCGGGGCGTCAACCCGGCGGCCCTGCACGCGCTCGAGATCCAATTCGGCGTCAATACCCACCGGGGCTTGGTGGCCAGCTACTTCGTGTACCTGCACAACCTGGCGACGGGCCAGTTCGGCGTCACCGCGCAGGGCGTGCCGGTCATGACCGAGATCTCGTCGAAGCTGCCCTGGACGCTCGGCCTGGTCGGGGTGACGACCGTGATCGCCTTCGCGATCGGGACGATCGTCGGCGTCGCGAGCGCCTGGTGGCGCGGAGGCCGGCTCGACGGGATCCTGCCGCCGACGCTGTTCATCGTCTCGAGCGTCCCGGTGTTCTTCGTCGGCCTGCTGCTGATCTACGTCTTCGCGGTCAAGCTCGGCTGGTTCCCGCTCGGCTCCAACTACAGCCTCGGGGCCACCCCGACGCCCACGCCCTCGTTCGCCTGGGACGTCCTCGACCATGCGTTCCTGCCGGCGCTCAGCCTGGTGATCGTGACCGCCGGCCTGTGGGTCTACTCGATGCGCAACAACATGATCACGACGATCGCGGAGGACTACGTCAAGACGGCGCGGGCCAAGGGCCTGACGGACCGGCGGATCATGTTCGACTACGCGGCGCGCAACGCGATCCTCCCCAACCTGACGGGCTTCGCGATGCAGCTCGGATACGTGATCGGCGGCGCGATCGTGATCGAGTACCTGTTCTCGTATCCCGGGCTCGGCTACCTCTTCTACACGGCTTCGACGGACCACGACCTGCCGCTGATGCAGGGCCTGTTCCTCTTCTACACGATCGCCGTTCTGGTCTGTGTCCTGATCGCGGACCTGATCACCGCGGTCCTGGATCCCCGCACGCGGGAGGCGTGAGGGTGGCGACCGGGTTCTCCGCCGACATCGAAGCGGCCGACGCCACGAGCGACGCGCAGGCGCAGGTCGAGCCGCATCGGTTCCTGCGCGCCGTCCGCGGCAACCGCAAGGCGGTCGCGGGGGTCGTCATCCTGCTCGTGATCGCGTTCGCGGCCGCGTTCCCGGGGCTGATCGCGCCGGACGACCCCCAGGCGACGATCTACCCGCCGAATCTGCTGCCATCGTGGAACCACCTGCTCGGGACGACGCAGCTCGGGCAGGACGTCTTCTCCCAGCTCATCTGGAGCACGCGCCTGACGCTCTGGGTCACCCTGATCGTCAGCGTGATCGCCACGTTCCTGTCGATGATCGTCGGGGTGACCGCCGCGTACGCCGGCGGGGTCACCGACCGCGTGCTCACGGTGGTGACCGACGTCTTCCTGATCCTCCCGGTGCTGCCGCTGCTGATCCTGCTGGCGTCCTATCTGCCCCCGGGGGTCACCTCGCTGGTGCTCGTGCTGTGTATCACCAGCTGGGCCTTCCAGGCTCGCCAGCTCCGGTCCCAGGGGCTCTCGGTGCGCAGCCGCGACTTCCTCGTCTCGGCGCGCGTGCGCGGCGAGCGGCCGATGTACATCATCCTCGTCGAGATCGTGCCCACGATGACCTCACTGCTGGCCGCCTCCTTCCTGGCGCTCGCCGTCTACATCGTGGGATTCGCGGCCAGTCTGCAGTTCCTCGGGCTGGGCAACAGCAGCGAGCTGATGTGGGGCACGATGCTCTACAACGCGCAGCAGGCGGCGGCGCTCGAGGCGGGCAATCCGTGGTGGGCGCTGGGTCCGGGCGCGGCGGTCGCGCTGCTGGGCGCCGGCTTCGCGCTGCTGAACTACGCCTTCGACGAGATCGGCAACCCGGCGCTGCGGCCCGTGAGGAGGGGGAAGCGTGGCCGAGCCGCTGCTTGAGGTCGACGAGCTCACGGTCGACTACCTGACCGAGACCGCAGACGTGCGCGCCGTGGACCGGGTCAGCTTCAGGCTGGACGCCGGGGAGTTCCTGGGGATCGTCGGCGAGTCGGGCTGCGGGAAGTCGACGCTGCTGTTCGGGATGACGCAGCTGCTCTCGCCGCCCGGCGAGGTGACGGGCGGTAGCGTCGTGTTCCGCGGGCGCGACATGGTGCGGCTCAGCCCCGGCGAGCTGCGCAACACGCGCTGGCGTGACTACTCGGTGGTGATGCAGAGCGCCATGAACGCGCTGAACCCGATGAAGAGCATTGGCGCGCAGTTCAAAGACGCGCTCGAGGCGCACGGCGATCCGTCGGCGGAGCAGATCCGGCAGCGGTCGGTGGAGGTGCTCGGCCTGGTCGGCATCGACGCCGCCCATCTGCGCAGCTATCCCCACCAGCTGAGCGGCGGGATGCGCCAGCGGGCGATGATCGCGATGGCGCTGCTCTTCACACCCCAGCTCGTGATCATGGACGAGCCGACCTCGGCGCTGGACGTCGTCGCGCAGCGCTCGCTCATGAGCAAGATCAAGGACCTCCAGCGCAGCCTCGGGTTCGCCATCATCTTCGTGACCCACGACATGTCGGTGGTGAGCCGCTACTCGGACCGTGTGATGGTGATGTACGCAGGCCAGACCGCTGAGGAGGCCCCGACCGACGCGATCTTCGAGCGCCCGCTGCATCCGTACACGCGCGGGCTGATGACCGCGTTCCCGTCGGTCACCGGCCCGCGCCGCGAGCTGGCCGGCATTCCCGGAGCGCCCCCCGACCTGGTCCGGCCGCCGAGCGGGTGCCGCTTCAATCCGCGCTGCCCCGAGGTCATGCCGGTGTGCCGCAGCCGCGAGCCCGAGCTGTACGTCGTCGACGACGCCGACGTGCGCTGTCTCCTGTACGCCGAGCGGCCGGCGGAGGCGCGCTGAGCCATGGCCGACGAGCCGCTCCTGCGAGCCGTTGACCTGACGCGGCACTTCCGCCTGGGCGGCATGTTCGAGAAGCAGGTGCTGCACGCCGTCGACGACTTCGACCTCACGATCCACGAGCGCGAGATCGTCGCGCTCGTCGGCGAGAGCGGCAGCGGCAAGAGCACCGTCGCCCGGCTGCTCGCCCGTGTGTATCCACCCACGCGGGGCGAGATCTACTACCGCGGCCGGCCGATCCACACGCTGCGCTCCCGCAGGGCCCTGTCCTGGTACCGGGGCGAGGTCGCCATGGTCTTCCAGGACCCGTTCAGCGCCTTCAACCCGGTGTTCCGGGTCTCGCACGGCGTGATGCGCAACATCGCGTTGCACCGGCCGGAGCTGAAGCGCGCCCAGCGCCAGCCGGAGGCCGAGCGGGTCTGTCAGAGCGTCGGGCTGGGCCCGAAGATGCTCACCCGGTTCCCGTACGAGATGAGCGGCGGCGAGCGCCAGCGGATCGGCTTCGCGCAGGCGCTCGCGGTCCGGCCGAAGCTGATCCTGGCCGACGAGCCGGTCTCGATGCTCGACGTCTCGATCCGCGCCGGCGTCCTCAACATGATGGCCGGCCTGCGCGACCAGGAGGGCGTGTCGATCCTCTACATCACGCACGACATCGCCAGTGCCCGCTATGTCGCGGACCGCGTGATCGTCATGTACGCGGGTCATCTCGTCGAGTCCGGCCCGACGGAGGCGGTCCTCGGCGATCCCAGGCATCCCTACACGCAGCTGCTCCTCTCGGCGGTCGGCGACCCGCGCGAGAAGGTGGAGCTGATCTCCTCGGACACTGGAGAGCCGCCGCGGGTGATCAACCCGAGCGAGGGCTGTCGCTTCCGCTGGCGCTGCCCGCACGCGATCGAGGTCTGCGGGCAGGTCACGCCGCAGCCGATGCCGGTCGGATCGACGCAGGTGGCCTGCCACGTCGCCGCTCCCGCGCCGCAGGGCCTCACCGGCCCCGCGGTGACCACGAAGACCTGAGCGGTGCCGGTCGAGCTGGTGATCTTCGACTGCGACGGCGTGCTCGTCGACAGCGACCGCGTGGCGGTCAAGGTGGACGTGGTGGTGTTCCGCGAGCTGGGATGGCCGTTGAGCGAGTCGGAGCTGATCGAGCGGTTCGTCGGGCGCTCCGATCGCGACGCCGAGTCGGCGATCGAGGCCCACCTGGGGCGCAAGCTGCCCGTTGGCTGGAAGCAGCGGTTCGAGCCGCTCTATGAGCAGGCGTTCGAGGCCGAGCTGGTTCCCGTCGAAGGCATCCTGGAGGCGCTCGACCGCATCACGCTGCCGACCTGCATCGCATCGAGCGGCACGCACGAGCACCTGCGCTACACGCTCGGGCTGACCGGTCTGTACGAGCGTTTCGCGGGCCGGATCTTCAGCGCGGACGACGTGGCCAACGGCAAGCCCGCTCCCGACCTGTTCCTGCTCGCCGCCAGGCGGATGGGGGCCGAGCCGGGCGGATGCGTGGTGATCGAGGACAGCCCGTTCGGCGTGCAGGCGGCGCGGGCCGCGGGCATGCGGGTCCTGGCCTACGCCGGCGGCCTGTGTCCCGCCGAGCTGCTCGAGGGGACGGACACGGTCGTGTTCGATGACATGCGTGAGCTTCCGGCGCTTCTCGCCCAGCAGGATCGCTGAGCCGTCGGCGAGTCAGCCGACGGCGCGCTTCACGAGCGCCGTGATCCTCGCCTCCTCGGCCGCGGTCAGCTGCGTCAGCGCGAAGGAGGTCGGCCACATGGCACCGTCGTCGAGGTCTGCCGTGTCGCTGAAGCCGAGCGTCGCGTACCGCGAGGTGAACTTCTCGGCGCTCTGGAAGAAGCAGACGACCTTGCCGTCCTTGGCGTACGCAGGCATGCCGTACCACGTGCGCGGGGAGAGGGAGGGCGCAGTGGCCGTGATGATGGCGTGGAGGCGCTCGGCCATCGCGCGGTCCGGCTCGGCCATCTCGGCGATCTTCGCGCGCACGTCGCGCTCCCCGTCCGCCTTCTTGCCGGCGCTCCTCAGCTCCCTGGCGCGCTCGCGCATCGCAGCCCGTTCCGCGGCCGAGAAGCCCGCGGCCGACGAGCCGGCCGTGCTCCGGGCGGGCCGCTTGGTGGTCTTCTTCGGCCCTTTCTGCTCAGGCATGCCAGAACCCTATCCGTGGCCGGTCGGCGGCTCCGGCCGGGCCGTCAGAGGGGCAGGGCGGTGCGAACCGCGCGGCCGACGCGCGGTAGGAGGGCACGCTGCGGATCGCTGGCGCGCAGCGCCCGCAGGTAGGCGATCTGCGCCTCGACCTCGGCCTTCACGACGTCGCGACACTCGGCGAGCGCGTCGGGATCGCCGGCGCGGCCGTTCCACGGGCTCGTCGCGATCGGCGCGCCGAAGCGGAAGTACAACCGGCCCGCGCCCGGGAGCAGGCCGAGCGCCGAGCCCTTGATCAGCACGGTGCCGACATCGGTGCGACCGACGCGGCGTGCGACGGCCCGCAGCGGTGCCGCGAGCGTGTCGTCCATGTCCAGCACCACATCGACCCGGTCCTCGGCGCCGACCGCGCCGAAGGGGACGATCGGGCAGCCCGCCTCGATCGCCATCCGCGCGAAACCGGTGCGCTTGCCCCAGAGCAGCTCGTAGCGCTGGCCGCGGCGCTTGTAGACCTCCCGCGCGCCGCCGGGGAACACGAGCACCGGCTCACCCGCCGCCAGCAGCGCCGCGCAGTTCTCCCGCGTGCCCGGGACCGCGCCCAGGCGCGCAAGCAGGTCGCGCCACAACGGCAGCTGGAAGTGGAAATGGTCGGCCATTCCCCGCACGCGGACGCCCCGGCGAACCTCCAGTTCGCGGACGAGCGTCGGCAGGTCCTGCATCCCGAGGAGCTGGTGGTTGCCCACAAGGACGAACGGCCCCTGGGTGGGAACGTTCTCGACGTCGAGGAACGCCGGCCGCGTCACTGCGTGAGCTGCGTCGAGCGCGCCCCGCAGCGCATCGGCAACACGAGACGGCGGAATATCG
>DATKLF010000016.1:0-5979 GCA_035542555.1 Solirubrobacteraceae bacterium
GGGAAGAGCGCGGGCTCCTCGAGCCCCGCTGCCGGCTCGGGGAGCGGCGTCTCCTCGCGATCGAGCCGGAACACGAGGAACAGCAGCGTCGTCGAGATCGCCGGAACCACGCCCGCGATGATCAGGGTCGTGTCGACGCCGAGCGCGCCGGAGACCGGACCGGTGAGCGCGAACGACAGCGGCGCAAGGCCGATCGAGACGAACCAGTCGACGCTGTGCACCCGCCCGCGCATCGCGCCCGGCACGCGGGTCTGCGTCAGCGTGCCCCAGACGATCATCCCGACGGACATCAATGCGCCGTAGACGCAGCTGAGGACCGCTAGCTGCCACTCGTCCGCCGCGATCGCGTAGCCGGCGATCGGCAGCGTCGCCAGCGCCCAGGCGCCGAACATCAGCGTCAGGTAGCGCCGCGGAAGCCGCCCGCGCTGGCTCATCGCCAGCGACGCGAGGATCGCCCCGATGCCGTCGGCCGCGAGGACCACGCCATAGGCTCCCGCGCCGCCGCCCAGGTCGTTGCGGATGATGTAGGGGAGGAGCACCTGCATCGGCCCGAAGAACAGGAGCATCGCGAACGACGACGCCGTCAGCGTCACCCAGATGAAGCGCTGCGAGCGCACATAGGCGAACCCCTCGCGCAGCTCGCGGCCGAGAGTCGAGCCGGCGACCCTCGCCGCGACCGAGCGCGTGCGGATCAGCGTCACCATCGCCGCCGAGATGAGGAACGTGCCCGCGTCGATCAGGAAGGCGTCGCCGGCGCCCAGGGCCGCGACCACGATGCCGCCGATCGCGGGCCCGATGAGCAGGCGGCAGGCCTGGCGCACGAACTGCTCCAGCGAGTTGGCCTCGACGAGCAGCTCGCCGGAGAGGATGTCGGGGACGAGCGCTCCCATCGCGGGCCCGAAGAACGCTTCGCCGCCCGCGTAGACGACGACGAGCGCCACGAGCTGCCAGAGCTCGAGGTTGCCGGTGAGCGCCAAGACGCCGATGAGGGCGAGCACGGCGGCGCGGACGAGGTCGGCGCCGATCATCACCCTCCGGCGCTCGATGCGGTCGCTCACCACGCCGCCGGTCAGGAGGAAGAGGGCCATGCCCGCCGACCACGCCAGGCCGACGAGCGCCAGCGCGGAGGGCATGTCCGACAGGTCGTAGACCTGCCACGCGACCGCGACGAGATAGATCCCGTCGCCGATCAGCGAAACGGTGAGCCCACCCCACAGGAACGCGAAGTCGCGCTCGCGCAGCGGGCGCAGGATCTTCACGCGGCTCGGCCCCTATCGTCTTGCGCGATGCTCGTGGCGATCGACGGCCCCGCCGGCGCCGGCAAGTCGACGGTGGCCCGCGCGGCCGCCGCGGCGCTCGGCTTCACGTACCTGGACACGGGCGCGATGTACCGCGCCGTCGCGTTGGCGCGCCTGCGCGACCCCGGGGCCGACCCGCGCGCGCTGCGCATCGAGGTCGGCGAGCGCGTGCGGCTCGACGGCGAGGACGTGACCGACGCGATCCGGGCGGCGGAGGTCGGCGAGGCGGCCTCGCGGATCGCGGCCGAGCAGGCCGTCCGTGCCGCCATGGTGGACCGCCAGCGAGCCCTGCTCGCGGCCGGCGACTGGGTGGCCGAGGGGCGCGACATCGGCACCGTCGTCGCACCGGGGGCCGAGCTCAAGGTCTTCCTCACCGCGACGCCCGAGGAGCGCGCGCGCCGGCGCGCGCTGCAGACCGGCCGGCCCGTCGACGAGGTGCTCGCAGAGCAGGCACGCCGCGACGATCGCGATCGCGATCGGGCAGCATCCCCCCTGGCCGCGGCGCCTGACGCTCTGATGCTGGACACGACGGGCCTGACCCTACAAGACGTGGTGGCGCGCATCGTCCACCTCGCGGACGAACGTCGGACGGCGGAAACGGCGCGATGAGCGGCCCGAAGGTCGCGGTCGTCGGCTACCCCAACGTCGGCAAGAGCACGCTCGTCAACCGCCTCGCCGGTACGCGCGAGTCCGTCGTGCACGAACGCGCCGGGGTCACGCGCGACCGCAAGGAGGTGCGATGCGAGTGGAACGGGCGCGTCTTCACGCTGATCGACACGGGTGGCATGGACGAGCTCGACCCGAGCCCGATCGCAGGCTCGATCCGCGACCAGGCCCGCGCCGCGATCCGCGAGGGGGCCGTCGCCGTGCTCGTCGTCGACGCGAAGGCGGGCCTGCGCCCCGGCGACGAGGACATGGCCGACCTGCTGCGCCGCGAGCGCGTTCCGGTGGTCGTCGCCGCCAACAAGGTCGACGTCGCCGGCGAGCTCGCCTCCGCGCACGAGTTCCACCGGCTTGGCCTGGGGGACCCGGTTCCGGTCTCGGGGGCCCAGGGCCTCGGCACCGGCGACCTGCTCGACCGGATCGTCGAGCTGCTCCCCGGCGAGGGCGAGCTCGAGGAGGAGGACGAGGAGCGGATCCGGATGGCGATCGTCGGGCGCCCGAACGTCGGCAAGTCGACGCTCGTGAACCGGATCCTCGGCGAGGAGCGTGTGATCGTCAGCGACGTCGCCGGCACCACGCGCGACGCGATCGACCTGCCGATCGAGGTCGACGGCCGCAGCGTCCTGCTCGTCGACACCGCGGGCATGCGCCGCCAGTCGAAGGTCGCTGACAGCGTCGAGTACTACACCGCGCTGCGCTCGCAGCGGGCGGTCGAGCGCGCCGACGTGGCGGTCGTCGTGTGCGACGCCGGCGACGGCATCACGAGTCAGGACCTGCGGATCGCCGAGCTTGCCATGCAGGCCGGCTGCGCCACGCTGCTCGTGCTGAACAAGTGGGACCTGCGGGCGATGGACGAGACCGGCCTCGAGCACGAGCGCGCGAAGGTGCTGCGCAAGCTGCGCCTGCGCCCGAAGGTCGTGACCGCCAGCGCGCAGAGCGGCCGCGGCGTGCAGCGCGTCATGCAGGAGGCGATCGCCCTGGGTGATCGCATGCGCACGCGCATCCCCACGCCCGAGCTCAACCGCTTCCTGGCCGAGGCCGTCGAGCGTCGCCAGCCGCCTGCTCGCCAGGGCCACCGCCTGAAACTCCTCTACCTCGCCCAGATCCAGACGCGCCCCCCGCGCTACGCCCTGCAGGTGAACAGCCGTAGCAGGATGACGCGCGACTACGCCTTCTACCTCGAGAACCAGCTGCGCAAGCGCTTCGGGCTCGACGGGGTCCCCGTGATCATCGACGTCAAGGAGCGCCGGCGCCAGCGCTCCGAACGCCCGTGACGCCGGTCCGCCGCCGGCGCCGGACGGCGCTGCTCCTCGTGGTGCTGGCGCTTGTCGCGCTCGGCGCGGGCCTGCTCGCGGGGCGCGGCGCCGGATCGGGCGGGCCGCCCGCGAGCGCGACGCTCCGCCTGGTGCCCGCCGACGCGCTGGTGGCCGTCCACGTGTCGACCGACCGCGGCCGCACCGCCACCGCGGCGGCGGCGGCACGGCTCGCACAACGGCTGCCCTCCTGGCCGCGGCTGCAGGCGAGCGTGCTGCGGCGGCTCACGGCGCGCGGCTGCGGGATCGACCTGCGGCGCCGCCCGGGACGCGAGACCGTCTTCGCGCTGCTGCCAGGCGCAGGCGGTGTGGCCTCGCCGCTGATCGTCACCGACGCGCCGGCCAAGGGTCTCGGCGACGTGTCGCGACCATGCGGGGCGCTCGTCGCGCGCCGCGTCGACGGCCTCGTCGTCATCGGGCAGCCGGCCGGGGTGCTCGCAGCCCAGTCCGCCGCCGATGGCCGTGCGACGTCGCTCGCGAACAGCCCGGTCTACCGGCGCGCTGCGAGCGGCCTGCCCTCCGACCGCGTCGCCGACGCCTGGGTGTCGCCGCAGGGCGCGCGGCGGCTGCTGACGCCGCTGGGGGGCGCGCTGGGCCTGATCGGCTCGCTGCTCGACGCGCGCGGCCTGCGTGGTGTCGCGGCCGCGCTGGTGCCGACTGATGCGGGCGCCCGCGTCGCCGTGCGGCGCGTGGTGGCTCGCGGCTCGGGCGGCGCGCCGTTCCGGGCGACGCTCCATCGCCTTGCGCCCGCCGACACCCTGGCGTACGTCGCCTCCGGGGACCTGGCGAGCACGCTGCAACGCCTGGTCGTCCTCGCCGGCCCGGGCGCAGGCAGGGCGCTCCCGCGGCTGCTCGCCCAGGGCGGCGTGCCGCTCGACACGCTCGGGCGGTTGGGGCGCGAGTCCGCCGTCGTGATCGCGCCGGGGGAGAGCGGGCCGAGCCTGACGCTGCTCGCGCGCGTGCAGCAGCCTGCGCGAGCGCAGGCGGCGATGCGTGCGCTCGAGCCCGCCCTCGCGACGCTCGCAGGGGCGCCCGCGGAGACGTCGTTCGCCGACGCCGCCCCCGGCGGAAAGCCCGCGCGCACGCTCGCCGGCGCGGCGACGACCGGGCTCACCTGGGCGATCGACGGGACCACGCTGATCGTGGGCACCACCCCCGCCGCGGTCGCCGACGCGCGCTCGCACGTCGGCCGCCTGACCGCCACCCCGGCCTACCGCGCCGTCGCCGGAAATGTCCCAAATCCGATCCGGTCGCTAGTCTTTCTCGACCCGAAGAACCTCCTGCAGCTCAGCGAGCAGACCGGCATCGGGCCGGGTGCCGCACTGCAGGGCGTCCGTGGCGACCTCGACCGCATCCGCGCCGTCGGCGCGTACAGCGCGGGGGCCGGGGACGTCTCAACCGTCGACCTCTCCTTCTCGATCCCATGAGCCAAGACAGCAGCTTCCTGTTCACATCCGAGTCGGTGACCGAGGGTCACCCCGACAAGATCGCCGACCAGATCTCGGACGGCGTGCTCGACGCCGTCCTCGCCGAGGACCCCGAGGGCCGCGTCGCCTGCGAGACCCTCGTGAACACCGGCCTGGTCGTCGTCTCGGGCGAGATCTCCACCTCGACCTACGTCGACATCCAGGAGATCGCGCGCGCCACGATCCGCAAGATCGGCTACATCGACGCCGATCTCGGGTTCTCGGCCGACTCGTGCGCCGTCATGAACGCGATCGACAAGCAGTCCCCCGACATCGCGCAGGGCGTCGATCAGGCATACGAGGCGCGCACCGACCCCAACGACGACGACGTCCTCGACGTCGCGGGGGCGGGCGACCAGGGGATGATGTTCGGCTACGCCACGAACGAGACGCCGGAGCTCATGCCGCTGCCGATCTCGCTCGCGCACAAGCTCTCCAAGCGCCTGGCCGACGTGCGCCATGCGAACGACCTGCCGTACCTGCGCCCGGACGGCAAGACGCAGGTCTCGGTGCGCTACTCCGACGGGCGGCCGGTGGGGATCGAGCAGCTGCTGATCTCCACCCAGCACGCCGAGGGTGCCGAAGGGGGGATCAAGGACGACCTCTGGGAGCACGTCGTCGAGCCCGTGCTGCCGAAGAACCTCTACGACGAGGCCGAGCTGCGGCGGGTGTTCCTCGTGAACCCGACTGGTCGGTTCGTGATCGGCGGGCCTGTCGGCGACTGCGGCCTGACGGGTCGCAAGATCATCGTCGACACCTACGGCGGCATGGCACGCCACGGCGGCGGGGCGTTCTCCGGCAAGGACCCGTCGAAGGTCGACCGCTCAGCCGCCTACGCCACCAGGTATGTCGCGAAGAACATCGTCGCGGCCGGGCTGGCCGACCGCGCCGAGGTGCAGGTCGCCTACGCGATCGGCGTCGCGCACCCCGTCTCAGTGATGGTCGAGACGTTCGGCACCGAGAAGATCGGCCGCGCGCTCATCGAGGAGCTCGTGCGCGAACACTTCGACCTGCGCCCCGGCGCCTTCCGCGCCGCGCTGAACCTGCATCGCCCGATCTACCAGAAGACCGCCGCCTACGGGCACTTCGGCCGCGACGACCACGACTTCACCTGGGAGCGCGTGGACCGCGCCGGGGCGCTGCGCTCGGCCGCAGGCCTGTAGCGTCGCGGCGACTCTGACCGGGGCCGGCTCTAGGGTCGGGTGCTTGTCCGCGATCGCCCAGGTCGAGCCGATCACA
>DATKLF010000017.1:0-28083 GCA_035542555.1 Solirubrobacteraceae bacterium
CGTCCATCCAGTCGCGGCACTGGGACAGCGCGGCGTCGAGCACCCAGCGGGTGAGCGCGCCGATGACGCCCGTGCGCTCCGCCAGCGGCACGAACTCCGACGGCGGGATCGTGCCGCGCGCCGGGTGCTCCCAGCGGACGAGCGCCTCGACGCCGATCACCCGCCCGCTGTCGATCGCGACCTTCGGCTGGAAGTGCAGGACGAGCTGGTCGCGCTCGATCGCGCGCCGCAGCTCGGAGACGAGCGCCAGGCGCTCGGGCGAGTACGGATCGCGGGCCGGGTCGTAGGTCTCGATGTGGGCGCGGCTGCGCTTGGCCTCGTACATCGCGACATCGGCCCGCTGCAGGAGCGTGCTCACGTCGCTCCCGTGGTCGGGGTGCAGCGCGACGCCGATGCTCGCCCCCAGCTCGATCCCCACGCCGCAGAGGTCGAACGGGCGGGCGAGAGCCGTGCCGATGCGGTCGGCCAGCTCGGCGGTGGCCCCGCGATGAGGCAGGTCGGGGACGATGATCGCGAACTCGTCGCCCCCGAGCCGGGCGAGCACGTCGCTTGGGCGCAGCACCGTCCGCAGTCGCGTCGCGACCTCCCGCAGCAGCGCGTCGCCCTGGTCGTGACCGAGCGTGTCGTTGACCTCCTTGAAGCGGTCGAGGTCGATCAGCACAAGGGCCGTCAGGCGGCCCGTGCGCGTTCCGGCGGCGAGCATCCGCCGTCCGTCGGCGTGCAGCTGGGCGCGGTTCGGGAGCCGTGTCAGGTGGTCCTCGCGTGCCTGGCGGCGCAGGCGGCGCGAGGCGCTCGCGACGATCCGGAAGAGCGCGGCCCACAGCAGCAGCAGCCCCAGGGTCAGGACGACGACCAGTGTGCGCGTGTCGCCCGCGATGTCCGCGGCCACGGGGCGGTACGGCAGATACAGCTCGAAGACCCCGTTCGGGTGTCGCGCGCCGCCGATCCACAGCGGTACGTAGGCGGAGAGCGTCGGGGGTCCGCGCCCGTCGTCGGCCGTGCCGCGGCCCATCTCGGTGGTCACCGCTCCCGCGCGCGCGAGCGGCGGGATCTCGTCGTCGTGCTCGCGCATCAGCCCGCGGTCATCGGCGTAGACGACCTGGCCCGCGGCGTTGAAGACCTTTGCGCGCAGGACGCCGACCGCCGCGAGCGGGCGCGCCAGGCGCGCGTCGAGCTCGGTGGCGCGGGCGGGATCCACGGGCGCGCGCAGGTCCGCCGGCGTCAGCGCCGACTGCGCCCCGGTGCGCGCGACCGCGACCGCCAGGCGGCGCGCGTCGGCGAGCGCGCGGTGGCGGATGCGCGCGTGCAGCGCGGTGCCCACGGCGAGGCCGAGGAGGGCGACGCCGAGGAGGCTGAGCACGCTGAACCGTCCGAGCAGCGGGAGGCGCGCGATCCGGCGTCGCATGGACGTTCTGTCGGCCGTCCCGCTGCCCGGCTTGAGCGCCGCAGGGGCGGGGGCGGCCGCGCCGCCCCCGCCGCGCGTGGGGCTGCCTTCTCAGTGCGTGCTGATGCGCACCGCGGTGCCCGCGTTCGAGACCTGCTGGCCGTCGGCGACGCCGACGAACACGCGGAAGGTCCCGCCACGACGGATCTTCACGCGCTTGGCGTAGCGCGTGAAGGTCGAGCCGCCGCCGCGCGCGACGCCGCCGCCGACGGTCACCCACGTGCCCGACCCGTTGAGCTTCTGCACGGCGAACAGCGCACCGACCTTCGCCGGGCGGATCGTCCCGGAGAACGTGATGTGCCCGCCGCGGCGGACGCGGTGGGAGCTGACGCGGGTCGTGAGCCGCACGGCGACGCCGAGCGTCACGATCTCGCTGACGACCGGCTTGCTCGCGACGGTCTCGACGCGGTACTGGGTGTTCGTGGTGACGCCGAGCAGCGGGAACGCGAACGCACCGCTGCTCCCGGTGACCTGCGGGTTGCCGACCGTCTGGAAGTCGGTCAGGTACGGGAAGACCTTCTGCTGCAGGATCACCTGGCGCCCGGCGTTGCCCGTGCCCGAGAGCACGCCCTGGAGCGTGACGCCCGAGCCGTAGGGCACGGGGTTCGGCGTCGCGCTCAGCGTGAAGCCCAGCGGCTGGTTGGCCGTCTTGAACGAGCGGTCGCCGGCGGTCGTCGTGCCGTCCGCGTTGCGCGCGACCAGGCGGTAGTGGTAGGTCGTCGCCGGCGCCAGCCCGATCACGTCGGCGGAGGCGGCGACGCTGCTGGTGCCCGACCCGCCGGCGATCTCCGGCGTCTGCGAGCCGTAAGCGGCGGTCGGGCCGTACTGGAAGAAGTAGACCGTCGCCTTGCCCTTCGGGTTGATCGTGCCGTTCAGCGTGGCCGACTGCGGGCTGACCTTCGTCGCGCCGCCGGTCGAGACCGATGGGGCCGAGGCGCTCGCCGTCGCGGCGGCAGCGCCGAACACGGCGGCGGTCAGCGCGAGCAGCCCGGCTGCGCGGGTGATGACGCGCGGAGCGCGTCGCGATGCGTGCATGGTGCGTCCGTCCTTCCCAGGGGGGTTCCGCCTCTCCAAACCCGTGAGCGGGCCCGGAGTTGCGCCTGCGACGCTACCGGGCGGCCATGTCCGATCGCGCAGCTCAGCCGCGCTGGTGGGAGGTCCGCCGGGCGCAGAACCGCAAGCCGGTCACCTACACGTGCCCGATCTGCGGGCGGCGGCTCGCCGCGCTCAGCGAGCACGCGCTGCTGCTGCCCGAGGGGCACGCCGCCGGCCGGCGCCACGCTCACATGGAGTGCGTCCTGCGCGCGCGCCGCGCGGGCGACCTGCCGACGCGGGAGGAGTGGCGGGCCGCCCAGCCGCGCCGGCCCGCCGCCTGGCGGCGCCTGCTGGGCCGGCTGCGCCGCGGAACGCCGGACGCCTGAGGCGACGATGGCCCAGAGCGTAGAGTCCGCCCGTGCGTCGACGCCTGCCGCTGCACGCCGCCTACCGGGCCACCGGGGCCGACCTGCCGTTCGGCGACCCGCTCCCCTACCACGGCGTCGCCATGGAGGGCTACTACTGGCGCTTCACGGACCCTGCCCGTGGGCGCGTGGTCATCGCGCTCATCGGCGTCAACCGCGATCGCCGCGGCGAGCCGTGGGCGACCCTCGGCCTGGGGTCGCACCCGAACGCCTTCCTCGAGACGACCGCGCACCCTGAGGCGGGCGCCGATCCCGAGCGAATGGGTGCCTTCGCGGGCAGCGCCTTCGCCGGCCGTGCGGACAGCCTGCGTGTGGACCTCGGGCCGCGGGCCCGCCTCGACGTGCGAATCGAGGAGCCCGTCCCGTGGCCGCGGCGCCTGTTCGGCGGTTCGAGCGTCTTCCACGTGGTCCCGGCGCTCAACCAGTACTGGCACCCATGGCTGCTCGGCGGGCGCGTGCGGGGCAGCGCGTCGCTCGGCGAGGAGGAGTGGGACCTCGACGGGGCGACGGCGTACTGCGAGAAGAACTGGGGCCGCGGCGGCTTCCCGCCGGCGTGGTGGTGGGGTCAGGCGCAGGGGTTCGCCGAGCCGGCTGTCTGCGTGGCGTTTGCCGGCGGGATCATCGAGGCGGGGCCGCTGCGCCGCGAGGTCAGCGCGATCGTGGTGCGCCTGCCCGACGGCCGGGTGATCCGGGTCGGCGATCCGGCCTCGCCCGTCAGCGCTTCGGTGACGGACGAGACCTGGTCGCTGCGGGGGCGCGGGCCGCGCTGGAGCGTGGAGGTCGAGGGCTGGGCCCCGCTCGGCCGCGCCCACGTGCTGCCGGTTCCGCTCCCGCACGAGCGGCGCAACGTCCCGGGCGCGCTCGAGCATCTCGGCGGGACGATGCGCGCCGTGGTGCGCCGGCGGGGCCGCGTCGTATGGGCCGGCGACTCGCCGCTCGCCGCCCTCGAGCACGGCGGCATCGATCGCGCTCGCGCTGAAGCCGAGCGCCGCGGCGCGGGCCCGGACGCGACGCACGCCGCGCCGGAGCGCTGATCAGGCCGGCTCGGGCAGAGCTGCGGGCGCTTCCTGCGCAGCACGCCAGCCGGCGGGCAACGCGCAGCCGCAGCTCCCGCACGCGACGAGATCGTTCGTCGCCCAGCGCCCGACGCCGGTTCCCAGCACGCGCAGGCGGCGGCGCTCCTCGACGGCCGCCCACAGCCCGTCGACGTGGCAGCGGGGGCATCGCTGCGTCCCGCCCCGGCGCCCTGCCGAGTGGCGGTCGATCTCCCACTGGACCAGCTTGAGACGTGTCATCGCTGTGCTCCTTCGGTCGGACGCCACTCGAGCTTGAGGTTCGACGCCCGCGGTCAGCGATTCGTGAACGCTTTGTGTGATTCGCGTGACGATTTCGGAAACGGGGCGCCGGGTGGCACCGCGGGCGCGCCGGGCGGCCGCTCAGCGGTCGTCGTCGCGCGGGAGCGGGGCGGTCCCGAAGACACGATCCCACCAGGGGGCGCTCACGCCGTAACCGCGCTCATGGTCCTGGAAGTGATGGCGCATGTGGAGCTCGCGCAGCTTGCGGCCGATCGGCCCCCTCGGCCGGCGATGGTGCACGTAGTAGTGCGTCATGTCGTACGCGAGGTAGCCGGCGAAGAACCCGGCCGACAGCGCGCACGCCGCCGCGAACGGCAGCAGCACCTGGTAGAGCGCGATGAAGATCAGCGCGAGCGGGATCGACGCCGAGGGCGGCATGACCAGGCGCATGGGGTCGTTCGGGTGGTCGTGGTGGACCCCGTGGACCATCCAGTGCAGGCGGTGCCCGACCGGATGGTCCGGATCGAAGTGGAAGACGAGCCGGTGCAGCCAGTACTCGGTGAGCGTCCACGCCAGGTAGCCGAGCAGCGCCCACCCGAGGAAGACCGGCACGCTCAGGTCCCGCAGCGCGTAGGCGGCGAAGACGAGGATCACCGGAACGAAGACCGCCGGGACGACGGTGAAGTGCACCCGCGTGACACGGTCCGCCCACGATGCGCGGAACATCGGCGGCGAGGCCTTCAGGTACTCGTTGCGCGGCATGCTCCCCGGGTCGAGCGGCTCGGGTGCGTCAAGGGCGTCGAGGATGCTCACCCTGCATGGGATAGCACAATCGGCACGCGGCGCGAACCCGCAAGCGCCGGGTTCTCAGTGGATGATGACCGTGGTGCCGACCGGTACCCGCGGGTACAGGTCCTCGACGTCCGCGACGTGCATCCGGATGCAGCCGTGGGAGGCCGCGTGGCCGATCGACCAGTCCTCGCCGGTGCCGTGGATGCCGACGCCGTCGGTGATGCCCATCCAGCGGGCCTTCAGCGGGTTGGCAGCCGAGCCGCCGGAGACCGTCGTGCCGCCGAGCTCGCCGGCCCAGGGGCTGTTCGGGACCGACCAGACGGGGTTCACCTGCTTGTCCTGGATGTGGAAGTGACCGACCGGCGTCGGGTATGCCGGCTGACCGACCGCGACGGGGTAGCGCTTGACGAGCTTCAGCCGCTTGAAGAGACGCAGCGTGAAGGTCGCCTTCTCGACCGTGATGATCGTCCCGTACTCGCGCAGGACGTCGTCGGCGTTGACCGCCGGGTAGACCGTCCGCACGCGCTGGGTGATGGCGTGCGGCGCGTCGACCGCGCCGAGGGCGGCGTCGACCTTCGCTGCGAGCGCCACGGCGTCGACCGTGAAGCCGAGCCGCGCGCGGTGCAGGCGCTGGTGGCGGATGCCCAGATGGACGAACGCGTTGCGCGGCGCGCGCGATGCCTGCGCGGCCACCTGCGCCGCGAACGCCCGCACGGCGAGCGCCGAGTGACGCAGGCGCACCGGGATCAGCGTGTCGGCCGCGGCACCGCCGCCCGGGGGCGTCGGCGCCGGCGTCGCAGCCAGCGCGGCCGTGGCGATTGCTCGCGTGTCCCAGCTGAGCTTCGCGGTCCGCGCGTCGAGCGCGAAGCGCCGACCGGCGACGTGCACGACAACCGGCCTGCCGGCGGTCGCGGCCAAGCGTTCGTCGAGCCTGGCGACGGCCTGGCCGAGCGTGAGGCCGGAGAGGTCGACGCCGGCCGCCGACACGCCCTGCGCGACGCGCGGCGCATCCTGCGCGCGGGCGCCCGCAGGCAGCAGCGCGAGAGCGAGGAGGCCGGCGGCGGCGAGCCGGCGGGCACGGCGGAGCGCATTCATGCGGCAGTCGAAGGTAGCCGCGCCCGCGGCGACGGCGCGCAAGGAGCGTTGCGACGTGGGCGGTGCGCCTGGCCCAGGCGCGCGCGGCCCGCGGCTGCGCTCGGAGCCGCGGTGCCTGCTCGACGAGGCGTCGCCAATGGCGTGCAGGCCGCCGTGAGCGCGTGCGGGCCGCGCCCCGGGGGAGCGACCGGCTGTGCAGCTCCGTCGGACAGGCCGACGTGATCGCACACGATCCGGCGCAGCGCGTGCCCCGCACGGACCGCCGCGGGGCCTGGGCGTCACGCCGGACGCGCGCCGGATGTGCGGGTGAGCGGGGCCCGCGGCGTAACGGCGAGGATCATGTGCATCTCCATCGGGCTGGCCGACGCGATCGCACCGCCTCCCGCGAGGCGCCCCGCGAGCGCCGCGACCGGCGAGGATCGTGTGCACCTGCGTCGGGCTGGCCGATGCGATCGCACGCGATCTCGCGCCGGCTCCGCGCAGGCGCCGCTGGCGCCGGGCGCCCCGCGAGCGCGGGCGACCAGGATCGTGTGCATCTCCGTCGGCCCCGCCGATGCGATCGCACACGATCTCGCGCAGGCGCCGCTGCGCCGGGCGTCCCGCGAGCGCAGGCGCCGCTGTGGCTCCGCACAGGCGCTCCCGCCGTCGCGCGCGGCCCGCCGTCGCGCGCCTCCCGCCGTCGCGCGCGGCCCGCCGGGGGCGCGCGTCCTACGCCACGACCCGCAGCCGCGGGCGGGCGGCGCGCTGCGCGGTCTCGGCGAAGAACTCGTCGACCCAGGCCCAGGTCGTCTTCGCTGCGCTGCGGCCCGTGAGCACGCCGAGGTGGCCGCCGGGCGCGGTCTCCAGGCGGACCTCCGGGGCGTTCACGAGCAGCCCGCCGACGTGGTGCACCGCCGCGCGCGGGGCGAGCACGTCGGTCGTGCCCGCGATCGCCAGCACCGGGACGCGCACGTCGGCGAGGTGGATCTCGCCGTCGCCGGCGGCCAGCTCGAGCACGCCGTCGGCAAGGTCGTTCACGCGGAAGAAGCGGTGGTAGAGCTGGCCCATCGTGCGCCCCGGATAGGCGTGCATGTGCGCCATGAAGTGATCGACCGCCTCGATCTGCGCGAGGAAGTCGCGGTCGTCCAGGTGCGTGGCGATCGCGATCGGCTTCGTGACGTACTTGTCGATGGAGGTGAGCTGGAAGGCCCAGCGCACGAGCGGCGCCGGCGCGCCCCCGAGCGTGCGGTACAGCGCCGTGCCGAGGAAGCCGTTCGTGACGTTGCTGGCGGCGCGGATCGGGGCGGCCAGGCGCACCTGCGCGAAGTCGAAGGGCGAGGCGACCGTCGCGACCGCGGCGACCGGGAGGGATGGGTCGGCAGCGACGGCGAGCAGCGACATGATCCCCCCCAGACACCAGCCCAGCAGTTGCACCGGACGGCCGCCGGCGTCGTCGCTGACCGTGCGGATCGCGTTCGGCAGCACGTCGCGCACCCAGAACTCGAGCCCGAGATCGCGGTCGGAGAACGCGATCGAGCCGTACTCGACGAGATAGGTCGGGTGGCCGACGGCGATCAGGTGCTCGGCCAGCGAGCAGCCGCGCCGCAGGTCGAAGCTCATGGTCGGAGCGGCGAGCGGCGGGACCAGCAGCACCGGCAGCTCGTGCTGGCGCTCGGCGTTGCCCGGCAGGTAGCGGTAGACGACGCGCTTGGGCGCCTCGTCGATGATGACCGCCGGGGTGCGGCGCAGGTCGGCCACGCCGCCGCGGAAGATCACGTCGAAGACGTTCGCGGCGCCCGCGACGACGCTGTCCGGTGTGGGAACGATGGACACTGCAGATCAGTCTACGAACGCGAGCAGGAGGTCTGAGAAGACGTCCGGCGCCTCGAGCTGCGGGCAGTGCCCACAGCCGGCGAGCTCCTCGTAGCGCGTCCCCGCGACCGCCTCGATGACGTGCCGCGCGCCGCCGTGGCTCACCATGCGGTCGCGGTCGCCCCACACGAGCAGCACAGGGACGCGGATCCGGTCCAGCTCGAAGGCGTCCGGCGTGAGCTCGGGCAGCAGCCGGCGGCCGAGGTCGAGGAAGCCCCGCACGCGCCGCGCATCCGAGAGGTGCCGGGTGAACATCCGCACGATGTCACCGGGGGCGGCGCGCGGGCGCGCGAAGGCGAGCTGGCGGTATGCCTCGCCGACCATCGTGCGCACGACCGGGTCGGGCAGCGGCACGGGCGAGCCCAGCAGCCCGCGCACGAGGAGGTCGCGCTCGATGATCGAGAACCAGCGCGGCATGTCGAGCCCCGCCGGCGCGACCGGCACGACGCCGCGCACGGGCAGGTCCTCGCGGGCGGCCAGGCGCAGCGCCACGCAGCCGCCCAGCGAGTTGCCGACGAGCACGACCGGCCCGCCGCCCTCGGCGCAGGCGTGCTCGATCGCAGCGGCGGCGAAGCGGTCGTACTGCGGCAGGATCTTCCCGGCGGCCAGTCCGCCGGCCTCCGCGAAGCCCGGCAGGTCGACCGCGAGCGCCCGGTGGCCCGCGCGGCCCAGGCGCTCGAGCGTCAGCCGCCACGTGTCGGCCGAGTCCGCGTACCCGTGGAGCAGCACCACCGGGGGGCCGTGGCCCTCGAGCTCGAGCGCCCGCGTGGGGTACCCGGCGAGCTCCAGGCGGTGCTCGAACAGCGGCTCCCTCATGGGCGTGCCGGCTCCGCGGTCCCTGCGACGGATGCGGGCGCGTCCTGCGCCTCCGGCGCGCCGGCCGGGACGAAGTCGCGGGGATGGATGAGGACGACGACGAGCGCGGCGCTCACCAGGGCGGTCACGCCGCCGACCAAGAGGATGTCGTTCAGCGCCCCGGTGAAGGCGGTGAGCGCGGCCTGCTGGCCCGCCGAGCCACGCGGGAACGGCCCTGAGCCGCCGGACTGGAAGACCGTGTCGGGCACATGCGCCGCGACGCGCTGGACCGCCGGCCCGGCCTGCGCGAACGCCGCGTCGAGCTTCGGGGTCAGCCGCCCGGCGAAGATCGCGCCGAGCGCGGCGGTGCCGGTCGCGATGCCGACCTGCCGGAAGGTGCTGTTGATGCCCGAGGCCACCCCCGCCCGCCACGGCGGCACGACGCCCACGGCGGTCGAGGCGAGCGGCGGGTTCGTCAGCCCGATGCCCAAGCCGGCCACGGCGAAGCCGAGCAGCAGCGCCGTCCACGTCGAGTCCGCGGTCAGCCCTCGCATCGCCAGCAGGCCGAGGCCGACGAGCGTCAGCCCGCCACCGATGAGCCAGCGCGTCGGCACGCGCGCCGAAAGCCGGCCGGAGATCGGCGCGGCGATGAACGAGAGCAGCGTGATCGCCAGGAAGCGCACGCCCGCCTCGAGCGGGGAGAAGCCGAGCCCGTTCTGGATGTAGAGCGTGAGGTACAGGAACATCGCGAACATCGACGAGGACAGCCCGAAGGCGGCCACCTGCGCGCCCGTGAAGGACGGGATCCGGAAGAGCCGCAGGTCGAGCATCGGCTCGCGCGCGCGCAGCTCGATCAGGACGAACGCCACGAGCATCACCGCCGCCACCGCGAGCGCCGTGACGATCACCGTGCTGCTCCACCCCTCCGTGTTCCCGCGCACGAGGGCGAAGACCAGCGACGAGAGCCCGACGACCAGCGTCACGAGCCCGGGGATGTCGACGCGCCCGGCGGCCGGGTTGCGCGACTCGGGCACCCGCGTCAGCGCCACGGCGACCGCGGCGATCCCCACCGGGATGTTCACGTAGAAGATCGACTGCCAGGACACCGCCGTGACCAGGATGCCCCCGACGAGCGGGCCGATCGCGACGGCGCCGCCGGTCGTCGCCCCCCAGAGCCCGAAGGCGGTGCCGCGCTCGCGCCCGCTGAAGTTCGCCGCCAGCAGCGCGAGTGACGTCGCGAACATCGCCGCGCCGCCGACGCCCTGCAGGCCACGGGCGAGGATCAGGAACAGCGACGAGGTCGCAAGTCCGCAGAGCGCCGAGGCGAGCGTGAAGACCACGAGGCCGCCGGTGAAGACCAGGCGCCGGCCGTAGCGGTCGGCGAGCGAGCCCATCGTCAGCGTGAAGCTCGCCAGCGACAGCGCGTAGGCGTCGATCACCCACTGCAGGTCCCCGAAGCCCGCCCCGAGGTCCTTCGAGATGTCGGGGAGCGCGACGTTCACGACCGTGATGTCGAGCAGCAGCATGAACGTCGCGACGCAGACCGCCCCCAGCGCCCACCAGCGCCGCGGGTCCGCCGCCGCGATGGCGTGCTGGGCGTGGCCGTCGTGCTGCGCGCTCACGAGGCGCCCACCAGGAGCGATGCGCCGAGCGCGCCGCCGTCGTCGCCGAGCGCCGTCGGCAGCAGCACCGGCGGATCGGCGGGGCGGAAGAGGTTCAGGTGCATGTACTGCTCGATCTGCGGGCCGTGCGTGGCGAAGAAGCGCTCGCCCATGCCGCCGCCGACGACTACGGCTTCGAGGTCCAGCAGGTTCACCGCGGAGGCGATGCCGGCGCCGAGCGCGCGCAGCGCCCGCTCCATCGCGTGCAGCGCGAGCGGATCGCCGCTCGTCACGCCGCGCTCCCAGATCCCGCTCGTCAGGCGGTCCTTCTGGTGCTTGCGCTGGAGCTTGAGGAGCTCAGTGTCGTGGCCCTCGGCGACCTTGGCGTGGACCCATGCCTCCATGAACTTGCGACCGGCGTAGGCCTCGACGCAGCCGCGGTTGCCGCAGCCGCACAGGGCGCCGCCGCGCCGGATCACCGTGTGCCCGAACTCGCCGCCGAAGCCGCGCCCGTGGAAGAGCTCGCCGTCGATCACCAGGCCGCCGCCGACGCCGGTGCCCCACCAGACGCCGAGCACGTTGCGCCGGCCACTCGCCGCACCCAGCAGGCGCTCGGCGTCGACGGCGACGCTGACGTCGTTCCCGAGGCGCACGCGCACGCCGCCGAGCCGCTGCGAGAGCTCAGCCGCCAGCGGGAAGGGCGCCACCCAGTCCGGCAGGTTCCCGGCGCCGGCGACGGTTCCCGCCGCGTCGTCGACGACGCCCGGGCTGCCCACGCCGACCCCGAGCAGCTGCTCGGCCGCGACGCCCGCGGTCCCGAGCGCCTCGAGCATCGTCGCGGCCAGGACCTCGGTGACGGCCGGCGGCCCGCCGTCGCGGGGCGTGTCGGCGCGCGCGCGGCCGACGACACCATGGGCGTCGTCCAGCACGAGCGCCTCGATCTTCGTGCCGCCGAGGTCGATGCCGCCGCGCAGCCGCATCGGCTCAGGCGCGCCCGTAGACGGGGACGTGCGCGCCGCTCGTGGCTGCACCGTGCGGCGAGCAGAGGAACGCGATCGTCGCGGCGATCTGCTCGGGCGCGACCCATGTCGCGTGATCGGCGTCCGGCATCGCCGCGCGGTTGGCAGGGGTGTCGATCACCGACGGCAGGATCGCGTTCGCGCGGATCCCGTCGCCGCGGTACTCCGCGTCGAGCGCGTCGACGAGCCCGAGCACGGCGCGCTTGGCGATGGCGTACGCCGCGCCGCCGGCGAACGGCTGCAGCGCCGCGCGCGAGGAGACGCAGACGACCGCCCCCTCGCGGGCCGCGAGCATCGCCGGCAGCGCCGCCGACGTCACCAGCCACGCGGGCACGAGGTTCAGGCGCAGCTGGTCTTCGAGCGCCGACACCGGCGTGCGGTCGATGCGCTCGCCCGCGGCGAATCCGCCGACGAGGTTCACGACCGCTCGCAGCCCGGCGCCGGCCGCATCGGCCACGCGCTCCGCGGCCGCCGCGTCGAACAGATCGGCCTGCACGAGCTCGAGGCGCTCCTGGCGCTCCACGCGCTCGAGCTCGCGCTCGGCCACCCAGGGGACGACGACGCGCCAGCCGTCCTGCAGGAAGCGGCGCGTCACGGCGGCGCCGAGGCCACCGGTGCCGCCGGTGATGATCGCTGTGGGCGTCATGGCGTCAGCTCTGGTCCTCGCTCGTCGACTCCACCTGAGGAGCGTCCCAACCCTATGCCCATCGTTTCAGACACGTCCGCCCGCGCCCCTACCCTCGGCCGCGTGCTGGTGCGCGACCTCACCGACGGCGTCGAGCTCGACCAGGTGCTCCTGGTCCGCGCCGCCGAGCTGCGCACGAAGGCCGACGGCGAGCCGTACCTGCGGCTGACGCTCGGCGACCGCACCGGGGCGGCGGTCGCGATGGTCTGGGAGGACGTGGCGCGGATCCGCGAGCTGTGCCCCCAGGGCACCGCGATCCACGTGCGCGCCCGCTTCGAGCGCCACCCCAAGTACGGGCCCCAGCTGCGGCTGCGGGGCCTCGGCCCGGCACAGCCGGGCACGTACGACCCGGCCGACCTGCGCGACGGCCCGCCCCGGTCGGCGGAGGCGATGGAGTCCGACCTGCGCGAGCTCGTCGCCACGATCCAGGACGAGCACCTGCGGACCCTGCTGGACCGCGTGCTGGGCTCGCAGACCGCCACGTGGGCGGCGTACCGGCGCGCACCGGCGGCCAAGCACTACCACCAGGCCTACGAGCACGGGCTGCTCGAGCACTCGCTGTCGGTCGCGCAGGCGGTCAGCGCGACGAGCGCGACCTTCCCGGGCATCGACCGCGACGTCGCCGTCACCGGCGCGCTGCTGCACGACATCGGCAAGCTCGAGGCGTACACGACCGACCCCGACGCGATCGACCTGACCGATGCGGGCCGCCTGCAGGGCGAGATCCCGCTCGGCTACTACCGGATCCGCCGGGAGATCGAGGAGATCCCCGGGTTCCCGGCGGGGCTCGCGCAGGCGGTCTGCCACATCATCCTCAGCCACCACGGCTCGCTCGAGCACGGCAGCCCGGTCGTGCCGGCCACGCGCGAGGCGACGCTCGTCCACATGATCGACAACCTCGGCGGCCGGCTCGGCAGCTTCGACCGGCTCGAGAAGGAGCTGCCGCCCGGGGCGGCCTGGTCCTCCTTCGATCGTGCGCTCGGCGGCGGGGCCTACTTCGGCGCGCAGGCGCAGGACGACGCCGAGCGCGCAGCGGCCTGACCCGGCGCCCGGGCACCAGGCAGCCTGCGCTCGGCCTGCGCCCCAGGCTGGCGAAAGTGCGCAAAGACCGGGCGAGATCGCGCAGCCGCGTCGCCCCGCGGGCGGCGCCCGTCTAAGGTGAGGCGCCGATGGCGAAGGACACCGAGAAGCTCATCCGCCAGCTCTCGCTGATCTCGTACCTGATGGCCGAGCGCCGCCCGGTCACGGCGCTCGAGATCCGGCGCGACGTCGAGGGCTACAGCGGCATGAACGAGGACGCGTTCGCGCGGCGCTTCTACGCCGACCGTGCGGAGCTGGACTCGCTGGGGATCCAGCTGACCATCGATCGCCCCGCCGACGGCGCCGCCGAGCAGGAGAACTACTCGCTGCGCCCGGAGAACTTCCATCTTCCGGCGATCGAGTTCACCGACGAGGAGCTCGCCTCGCTGCAGTTCGCGCTGAACCTGCTCGACGGCGAGTTCGCGTACGCCGAGCCGCTGCGCCTCGCGCTCCAGCAGATCAGCTGGGGCCGCCCCAGCCCGCTGGTCGCGCCCGACCAAGGCTCGCTCGCGCTCGGCATCACCGCCTCCGCCGGGGGGCACGAGCTGTCCCAGCGCCTGGCGAAGGTCGAAACCGCGATCTTCCGCCAGAAGACGATCACGTTCGACTACTACACGATGGAGCGCGACGAGACCGGGCCCCGGCGCGTCGACCCCTACCACCTGCTCTTCCGCGGCGGGCAGTTCTACCTCCTCGGCTACTCGCACGAGCGGGAGGCGATCCGCGTCTTCCGCCTGTCGCGCATCCGGGGCAAGGTCGCCTACGCGACCAAGGCCGAGCACGACTTCAAGCGCGACCCGTCCTTCGACCCGCGCACGTACGCCGCGCGCGCGGAGTGGCAGTTCGGCGACGAGGCCGGAGTCGCGGAGGTCTGGGTGTCCGAGCGCCTGGCCTGGCAGGTCGAGCGCCACTTCGGCCGCTATGGCGAGGTGCGCCCGGCGGCGGATGAGCTCGCCGGCGGTGACATCGTCCTCGCGACGCCGTATGCCTCGGCGCGCCAGCTCATCTCCTGGGTGCTCGGCCTCGGCGAGCACGCCCGGATCGTCGGCCCGCCGGAGCTCGTGGCGGAGGCCGAGGAGCGGATCACGCTGATCGAGCGCCGCCACGACGGCGAGCCCGACCTCGCCGACCCCGTCCCGTCGGCGGTCGGGGCACCCGCGCGGCCCGGCGAGGGCGCCGACGAGGGCACGGAGGGCCGCGGGCGCCGCGACGCCGCGATCCGCCCGGAGCGCTTCGCCCGCCTGGTGACGCTCGCCTCGATCCTCATCGACGCGGGCCGTGCCGGCGAGCGGCTGCAGGTGACCGACGTCTGCGAGCGCGTGCAGGTGACCGAGCCGGAGCTGCGCGAGGACATCGACGTCCTGAACGTCGTGAACTTCGGCGGCGGCTCGTACGTGCTCTACGCCGAGATCCACGACGACGACACGATCGAGGTCGATCCCGAGCCCTACTCGGACAACTTCGACCGGCCGGCGCGGCTGCTGCCGGTCGAGGCCAAGGCGCTGATCGCCGCGATCGACCTCATCGGCGACCACCTGCCGGAGGGCGCGCTCACGAGCGCCCGCGCGAAGATCGTGGCCGCGCTCGGCGCCGACCCGATGGAGCAGGGCCTGCAGGTGGCGGACGCCGGCGCCGACGACTCGAAGATCGCCCGCGTCGTCTCGCGCGCGATCGCCGACCGCCGGCTCATCAAGCTCGACTACTACAAGCCCAACGAGGACGAGTTCACCGAGCGCATCGTCGAGCCCTACGCGCTCGTCAACGGCCGTGAGGGCTGGTACATCGGGGCCTTCGACCCCGAGAAGGACGATGTGCGCCACTTCCGCCTGGACCGCGTGCGCCACGCCGAGGTCACGCGCCGGCGCTTCGAGCCGCGCCCGGAGGTCGATCCGGCAGCCGACGTCGAGGGCTGGCCGACGACCGGCGAGCTGCCGGCGTCGCGCACCGCGCGGCTGTGGATCTCGCCCGAGCGCGCCCGCTGGGCGCGCGAGGAGCACCCCGTGGCGCAGGAGCTCGCCGACGGCTCGCTGATCGTGGAGCTGAGCTTCGCCGGCGAGGACTGGCTCGTGCGCGAGGTGCTCAAGGAGGCCGGCGACGCAGCCGTCCTCGAGCCCGAGGACGCGCGCGCGGCGGTGCTCGCGGCGGTGCGCCGGCTGCACCACGGCGCGCGCGCCTAGGCGGCGCGTCAGGCGTGCAGCAGGCTCACGACGGCGACCTGTGCCAGCAGGAACACCTGCAGCGCGATCGCGGCCGCCAGCAGCGGGCGGCTGCGCGAGATCGCCGCGAACGGCAGCGGCCAGGTCGTGTACCAGACCATCAGCCAGCTCGAGGTGACGGTCAGCGCCAGCAGCGCCCAGCCGGCCCCGGCGACCCAGTCGGCCCCGCGCCAGACGCGCACCACGAGGACGACCAGCGCGACGAGGAAGGCAACCTGCAGCGATGCGCGCAGCCAGGGGGCGAAGCTGTGCAGCCCGAGCACGTCGCGAATACCGTCGGGCACGCTGAAGTGCGAGACGTAGCGCTGCTGCGCGCTCACCACCTCCGCAAACCCGGTCGCATGGGTCCCGAAGGCGAGCACCGCCACGAGCGCCACGCCCAGGGCCGCGAGCGCCGCGCCGCCGAGCGCGCGTGCCCGGCTGCGTGCGCCGAGGACGACGAACGGCAGCAGCACGACGGCGCTGAGCTTCAGCCCCACGGCCGCCACCGCGGCCGCGCCCCCGGCGCCGTCGCGCCCGCTGATGACGAGCGCCACGGCGCTGGTCATGACGAGCAGCATCAGCAGGTCGTTGTGGCCGCCGCCGACGGCGTACACCAGGAGCACCGGGTTGAGGCCGACGACCGCGGCCGCGCGCCGCGGATCGTGCCCTGATCGCTCGGCCAGACGCCAGACGATCGCCACGATCCCCAGGCTGGAGGCGAACGCCACCGCCTTGAGCGCCCACATCGACCCGGCGACCCCGAGCAGGACGAGCCCGTACGTGAGGACGGTGAAGAGCGGGCCATAGGGGCTGAGCGAGTGATGCCAGCCGACGAAGCGGTAGGCCGCGTCACCCGGAGCGGCGACCGCAGCGTGCGTGTAGGGGTCCAGGCCGTGCAGGGCGCCGAGACGGCCGAACGTCACGTAGCCGAAGATGTCGGCGCTCAGCAGCGGCGGGGCGAGCAGGAAGATCGCGTTCAACGTCACAATCGCCGCGAGGACCACGCGCGCCGGCAGCGCGTCGACGGTGAACGTCGCGGCGTACGCGCACGCGGCGAAGGCGACGAGCAGCCCGGCGATCGCGGGCTCGGAGATGCGGCCGCCGAGGCCGCCGAACGGCCCGGCGAGCCAGCCGGGGAAGGCGCTCGGCGGCACGCGCACGAGGAACGGCGTGCCCCCGGCGCCCGCGATGGCCAGGGCGAGCGCGAGCGCGAGCATCAGGGCGAGCGCTCCCGCCGCGACGATGCCACGTGGACGGGCGACGTCGCGGCTGTGCAGGGCGAGATCCGACATGACGGGCGCCGCGCAACGATAGGGTCCGGCGGCGATGAGCGGCCGGCGCGACCAGATCAGGATGAGCGACGCGGAGGTACGCGCGTTCCTCGACGAGAGCCGGACGGTCACCTGCGCGACGAACGGCGTGCGCGGCTGGCCGCACCTGATGCCGCTGTGGTTCATCGTGCGCCAGAGCGGCCCGCAGGGATCGCCCGAGCTGTGGGCCTGGACGTTCGCCAAGTCGCAGAAGACGCGCAACCTCGAGCGCGATCCCCGCGCGACGCTGCAGCTCGAGGCCGGCACCGAGTACCACCTGCTGCGCGGCGTGATGTTCGAGACCGACGTCGTGATCCACCGCGATCACGAGACGGTGCTCGGCGTCGGCCTCGACGTCTTCCGCCGCTATGCCGGGGGCGCGTCGGGCGAGCTCGCCGAGGAGGTCGCGGCGATGGTCGCCAGGCAGGCCGAGAAGCGGGTGGCCTTCCAGTTCGTCGAGCGACGCCGCGCGAGCTGGGACCACAGCAAGCTCGGCGGCGTGTACTAGCCTCGCCGCCCGTTACCCTGCGCCACGCATGGAACGGCTCCAGGGTCTGATCCTTTCGGGCGGCAGGGGCACGCGCCTGCGCCCCATCACCTTCACGAGCGCCAAGCAGCTCGTCCCCGTCGCCAACCGGCCGGTGCTCTTCTACGGGATCGAGGCGATGGCGGCCGCCGGGATCGAGGAGATCGGCATCATCATCGCACCGGAGACCGGCGACGAGATCCGGGCGGCGGCGGGCGACGGCTCGCGCTTCGGGGCGCGCATCACGTACATCGTCCAGGACGAGCCCGCCGGGCTGGCGCACGCGGTGCTCACGGCCGAGTCGTTCCTCGGCACGGACCCGTTCGTCATGTACCTCGGTGACAATCTCCTGCAGGGCGGCATCACCGACCTCGTCGAGGCCTTCCGCTCCGGCGAACCCGACGCGCTCATCCTCCTCACGCCGGTCCCTGACCCCGAGCACTACGGCGTCGCGGAGCTGCACGAGGGCCGGGTCGTCCAGCTGCAGGAGAAGCCGCCCCAGCCGAAGACCGACCTCGCCCTGGTCGGCGTCTACATGTTCACAGCGGCGATCCATGACGCGGCGCGCGCGATCGAGCCGTCAGCTCGCGGCGAGCTCGAGATCACCGATGCGATCCAGTACCTCGTCGACGCCGGGCGCCGCGTCGAGCCGCACATCGTGCAGGGCTGGTGGAAGGACACCGGGCGCCTGGAGGACATGCTCGAGGCCAACCGCCTCGTGCTCGACCGGATCGAGGGACGCATCGACGGCACGCTCACCCAGTCCACGTGCGAGGGCCGCGTCGTGATCGAGGCCGGTGCCGTGCTCGAGCGCTCGACCGTCCGCGGGCCGGCGATCATCGGCGCGGGGGCGCGCCTCGTCGACGCGTACATCGGCCCCTACACGGCCGTCGGGGACGGCTGTGTGATCCAGGACGCCGAGGTCGAGCACTCGATCCTGCTCGAGGGCAGCTCGGTGCGCGACCTGGGCGCGCGCATGGAGAGCTCGCTGCTCGGGCGCGACGTGGCGATCGCCCGCTCCCTGGGCCAACCGAAGGCCTACCGCTTCCTCGTGGGCGACCAGTCCGAGATCGGCATCGCATGAGGCTGCTCGTCGTCGGCGCGGCCGGCATGCTCGGCCACGCCTTGGGCCCCGCTGCGCGCGCAGCCGGCCACGAGGTCGTCGAGCGCGACATCGACTCGATCGACATCACCGACGTGGCGGCGACGCGCGCGATCGTCTCGGCCGACGCGCCGCAGGTCGTCATCAACCTCGCCGCCTGGACGGATGTCGACGGCGCCGAGGAGCACGAGGACGTCGCGCTGCGCGTCAATGGCGACGGCGCAGGGAACCTCGCCGCCGCCGCGCGCGAGGCGGGCGCGCGCATCGTCCAGATCTCGACTGACTACGTCTTCCCGGGCGATGCGCACGAGCCGTACGTCGAGTCCGACCCGACGGGCCCGCGGAGCGCCTACGGGCGCACGAAGCTCGCCG
Organism: Solirubrobacteraceae bacterium; assembly: GCA_035542555.1. Classification (GTDB taxonomy): domain Bacteria; phylum Actinomycetota; class Thermoleophilia; order Solirubrobacterales; family Solirubrobacteraceae; genus F1-60-MAGs163. The sequence continues at coordinate 18,626 of DATKLF010000017.1, forward strand.
GTGAGCAAGCCGTCGCCGCGGCGAACCCGGACCACGTGATCGCCCGCACCGCCTGGCTCTACGGCGCCGGCGGGAAGAACTTCGTCGACACGATGCTCGCGCTCGGCGCCGAGCGCGAGGAGGTGCGCGTCGTCGACGACCAGGTCGGCTGCCCCACGTGGACCGGGCACCTCGCGCCGGCGCTCCTGACGCTCGCTGCCGGCCGTGCGACCGGCATCTTCCACGCCGCCGGCGGCGGGCGCTGCTCGTGGTTCGACCTCGCGCGCGCCGCACTCGAGGCAGCCGGCGCGACGTGCCGCGTCGTGCCGACCACCACGGCCGAGTTCCCGCGACCGGCGCCGCGCCCCGCCTTCAGCGTGCTCGCGACCGAGCGCGGCGCCGACGCCGTGCACCTGCCCGCGTGGCGCGAGGGCCTCGCCGGCTTCCTCGCGGAGCGCGCCGACACCACCACGACTGCGGGAGGCCCGCGATGAAGCTGCTCGTCTGCGGCGGCGCCGGATTCATCGGCTCGAACTTCGTCCGCCAGCGCGTGCTCGAGCACGGCGACAAGGTCGTCGTGCTCGACAAGCTGACCTACGCGGGCCGCCGCGAGAACCTCGCGGACGTGCCGCACGCGTTCGTGCACGGGGCGATCGAGGATCGCAGCGCCGTCGCCGAGGCGATCGACGGCGTCGACGCGGTCGTGAACTTCGCCGCCGAGACGCACGTCGACCGCTCGATCGCCGAGCCCGACGCGTTCGTGCTGACTCATGCGCTCGGGACGTTCGTCCTGCTGGAGGCTGCGCGCGAGCGCGGCCTGCGCTACCTGCAGGTCTCCACCGACGAGGTCTACGGGTCGATCGAGGAGGGCTCGTTCACCGAGGAGAGCCCGCTCGAGCCCTCCTCGCCGTACAGCGCGACGAAGACCGGGGCGGACCTGCTCGTGCAGTCCTACACGCGCACGTACGGGATGGAGACCGTCATCTGCCGCGGCTCGAACAACTACGGGCCCTACCAGTACCCGGAGAAGCTCATCCCGCTGATGGTCCTCAACGCGCTGCACGGCGACCCGCTGCCCGTCTACGGCGATGGCATGCAGGTGCGCAACTGGCTCTATGTCACGGACTTCTGCGCGGGGATCGGCCACGTGCTGGCGCACGGAGCCTCCGGTGAGGTCTACAACGTCGGCGGCCCCGACGAGTGCCCGAACATCGAGGTCGTGCGCCGGATTATCGAGCTGACCGGCGCCGACGAGTCGCTGCTCACGCACGTCACCGACCGCCCCGGGCACGACCGGCGCTACTCGCTGAGCTCGGCGAAGGTGCGCGCGCTGGGCTGGAGCGCGCAGGTCCGCTTCGCGGAGGGGCTCGAGCGCACGGTCGCGTGGTACCGCGAGAACCGCGACTGGTGGGAGCCGATCCGCTCGGGCGCCTACCGGGAGTACTACGAGCGTCAGTACGGCAGCCGGCTCGGCTGAGCCAGGGCACCGGCGCACAGGCTGACGGCGACCGCCGGCAGCGGGGTCCGCTCGGCGCCCAGGCACCAGCGGCGCAGGGACGGGGCACCGCGCGCGAACGCCCGGCGCAGGCTCCCGGCAGCCGGGCGCAGGGCGATCCGCAGGCCGGCGTTGCGCATCCGAAGCTCGGTGCGCCGCGAGGGGCGGGCGAGCTCGCTGGCGACGCACAGCGTCGTACGCGCGGGCACCGGGGCGAGGCCGTAGGCGCGCCGGGCGACAGCGGCGTCCTGCGCCGTCGGGCCGCAGAGCTCCAGGCGCTGCTGCTCGCGCGGGCAGCCCCAGGCGCGCGCGGGCCCGGCCAAGCGGCACGAACGCAGGGGCGCGGTGCGCTCGAGCGCGGCTGATGCGCAGCCGGCTGCCGAGGGCTGTGCGCGCATGAGCGTGCAGCCCGAGGTGCGGTGCCCGAGTCCCAGCACGTGGCCGAGCTCGTGAGCGACGAGGGTCAGCGGGCCGGCGCCCGGCTCGAAGCGGTAGTCCCCGGGGGGCCGGGCGGGCAGCACGAGCACGGGGCGGCCCGCACCGGTGACCACGCACGCGAGCGCCTGCGCGCCGCAGCGGGCGCGCACGCGCCCGAGCTCGACGCGCACTGCGCCGGCGACGTCCCGGCGCACGACGCGCAGCGCGACCGGTAGCCCGACGTGGTTCCACGCGGCGGCCGCACGGCGCAGCTCGGATCTCCAGGGGCCGGCCGGCGCGCTGAGCGCGAGCGTCCGCTCGGCGCCCGCGCCGGCCTGTGCGGGCGGGGCGTCGGCGCCCGGCGCCGTCGCGGCGACGGCGAGGGCGGCCACGAGCGCGCCAAGGCCGAACCTCCGGACCGCCCCAGTGTGCGCGTGCTCCACGACCCCTCCTCTGCGGCGGTCGCGCCGTGAGCGCGGATGCGCCGGGTGCGACCGTACTCCTGCCGAGCACTGCGGTCCAGATCGCCGATGACCGGCGACATCGCCGCGGGCAAGAGCAAGTCGGTGACGCTCACGCTCAAGCCAGGGCACTACGCGCTCATCTGCAACATCGCCGGCCACTACATGGCGGGCATGCACACCGATTTCATGGTGAGCTGACGGCGGCCTGCCGCGCCGGCGCGCCGCGCCGGCGCGCGGCCCTGCCGTCCGTGCCGCCCGGGCGCCCGCTCCTGCGCGCGCTACGCGCCGAAGCTCGAGATCCGCCAGGAGATGCCCTGCTTCTGGAACTGCAGGGTGACCGTGCGGCTCTTGTGCTTGTCGGTCTTCTCGCTCACGACCGCCGTCGCCTTCGTGGCGTCGGTCGGGTCGATCGTGACGGACCTCACCGTCAGATCCGACTGATCGCTGTTCTTGATCGCCTGTTTGACGGCCGCGGTGCAGCCCTTGGCGCCGGCGCTCGCCCCGATCTGCTGCTGGAGCTGCGTCGTGACGAGGCTGCCGCAGATCTTGGACTCGTTCGATTTCTCCGTTGCGGTCTGCAGGTCCTCGACGGTCTGGGCGATGAGCTTCTGCTGGCCGGTGAACTTGCTCGTGGTGTCGTTGTTCGTCGTCTGCCCAGCGCAGCCGGCGAGGGCCACGGCCAGGGCGGCGACGGGGACGGCGGCGAGTCGCAGGCGCATCAGAGCGCGCAGGGTAGCGGCGCGGCCGCGCCGTAGCATCGCCGGCCGTGCAGCCGCCCGATCGCCAGCCCCGCGAGCTCGAGGCGCTCGAGCGCCGCATCGTCGCCTGCCGGCGCTGCCCGCGGCTCGTCGCCTGGCGTGAGCGGGTCGCCCGCGAGCCGCGCTCAGCATTCGCCGGCGAGTCCTATTGGGGCCGCCCGGTTCCCGGCTTCGGCGATCCGCACGCTGCCGTCGCGCTGCTCGGGCTGGCCCCGGCGGCCCACGGCGCGAACCGCACCGGCCGGATGTTCACCGGCGATCGCTCGGGTGACTTCCTGTTCGCCGCGCTGTGGCGCGCGGACTTCGCGAGCAGGCCGGAGTCGACGGCGCGCGACGACGGCCTGCGCCTGCGCGACGCCTGGGTGACGGCGGCGGTGCGATGCGCGCCGCCGGCGAACCGCCCGGCGCCGTCCGAGCGCGACGCCTGCCTGCCCTGGAGCGCGGCCGAGCTGCGCGCGCTGTCGCGGCTGCGCGTGATCGTCTGCCTCGGCGCGTTCGCGTGGGACGCCGCCCTGCGCCTGCGCCGGCTCGCGGACCTGCCGGCACTTCGACCGCGCCCCGGGTTCGGTCATGGCGCCCAGGTTCTCCCGGCAGAGGGCCCGGCGCTACTCGGCTGCTACCACCCCAGCCAGCAGAACACGTTCACCGGCCGCCTGACGCCGGCGATGCTCGACGACGTGCTCGTCGCCGCACGCAAGCTCGCGGGTCTCCCCACCACCTCGAACGTCCCGCGCGGCCCCGCATAGGCGGCATCCAGGGACGCTCGGCGGGGGCGCGGAGCACCCACACGCCACCACCACCCCACCACGAACGTCCCGCGCGGCCCCGCAGAGGCGGCATCCAGGGACGCTCGGCGTTTGGGGGTACGCTCGAGCTGGCGTGCGGGCCCGCCCCGCGCCCCCGTGTTCCGCCCCGCCGCCATGCCGCTGTCCGCCTTCACCCCCACCGTCCGCGAGTGGTTCGAGCGCGCCTTCGCCGAGCCGACGCCGGCCCAGCGGCAGGCGTGGCCGGCGATCGCCGGCGGGGAGCACGTGCTGATCAGCGCGCCGACCGGATCGGGCAAGACGCTCGCCGCGTTCCTCTGGGGGATCGATCGGCTCGTCGCCGCGCCGCGCGCCGCCGGCGAGCCGGAGCGCACGCGGATCGTCTACGTCTCGCCACTGAAGGCGCTCGCCTACGACGTCGAGCGCAACCTCGTCACGCCGATCCGCGGCATCGGCGCGGACATCAGCGTCGGCGTGCGCACCGGCGACACGCCCCAGCGCGAGCGCGCGGCGCTGCGCCGCCACCCGCCGGACGTCCTGATCACCACGCCCGAGTCGCTCTACCTGATGCTCACGAGCGGTGCGCGCGAGACGCTCACCGGCGTCGAGGCGGTGATCGTCGACGAGATCCACGCGGTCGCCGCGACGAAGCGCGGGGCGCACCTGGCGCTCACGCTCGAGCGGCTCGCGGCCTGCCAGCAGGGAGGCGCCGACCCGCAGCGGATCGGCCTGTCCGCCACGCAGAACCCGCTCGAAGAGATCGGCCGCTTCCTCGTCGGGCCGCAGCGGACCTGCCGCGTCGTCGACACCGGCGTGCGCAAGCCGCTCGACCTTCGGATCCACGTGCCGGTGGAGTCGATGGTGGAGCCCGAGCAGGGCGACCACGACCTGCAGCCGGTCGTCGGCGGCGAGGCGACCCGCCGGTCGATCTGGCCGGCGATCTACCCCGAGATCCTGCGGCTCGTGCGCGAGCACACCTCGACGATCGTGTTCGTCAACGCGCGGCGCGGCGCTGAGCGCCTCGCGCTCCGCCTCAACGAGCTCGCGAACGCCGAGCTGCCGGACGGCGCCCCGCCGGTCGAGATCGCCCGCGCCCACCACGGCTCGCTCGCGCGCGAGGAGCGCACGGTCGTCGAGGAGCTGCTCAAGCGCGGCGAGCTGCCCTGCCTGGTCGCGACGAGCAGCCTCGAGCTCGGCATCGACATGGGGGCCGTCGACCTCGTCCTCCAGGTGGAGTCCCCGAAATCGGTGGCGCGCGGCCTGCAGCGGATCGGCCGCGCCGGGCACGGCGTCGGCGACACCAGCAAGGGCCGGATCTTCCCGAAGTTCCGCGCCGACCTGCTCGAGTGCGCGGTCGTCGCGCGGCTCATGCGCGAGGGGACGATCGAGCCGACCGTCGTGCCGCGCAACGCGCTCGACGTGCTTGCCCAGCAGATCGTGGCGATCGCCGCGGCCGAGGGCGAGGAGGGGGCCGTCGGCGTCGACGACCTCTTCGCGCTCGTCACGCGCACGCACTCCTACGCCGAGCTCGGGCGCGAGCTGCTGGAGAACGTCCTCGACATGCTCGACGGGCGCTATCCCTCGGAGGAGTTCGGTGAGCTGCGCGCCAGGATCGTGTGGGACCGCGTCGGCGGCACCATCCGTGCGCGCAAGGGCGCCGGGCGGCTTGCCGTCACGAACGCCGGGACGATCCCCGACCGGGGGCTCTACGCCGTCGTGCTGCCCGACGGCCGCCGCGTCGGCGAGCTCGACGAGGAGATGGTCTACGAGGCGCGCCCGGGCCAGACGTTCCTGCTCGGCGCCTCGTCCTGGCGGATCGAGGAGATCGGCCGCGACCGCGTCGTCGTCAGCCCCGCCCCTGGCGCCCCGGGGGCCGTGCCCTTCTGGCGTGGCGACGGGGTCAGCCGCCCGAAGGAGCTCGGCGAGCGGATCGGCGCGTTCGCGCGCACCGCGCTGGAGCTCGCGCCGGGCGAGCTCGAGCGCACCTACGACCTCGACGAGCGGGCGGCGCACAACCTGCTCGAGTTCCTGCGCGAGCAGCAGGACGCCACCCGTGTGATCCCGAGCGACCGCACAATCGTCGTCGAGCGCTTCCGCGACGAGATCGGGGACTGGCGCCTGTGCGTGCTGTCGCCCTACGGGGGGCGGGTGCACGCGGCCTGGGGCCTGGCGCTCAGCGCCCGCCTGCGCGACGAGCTCGGCCTCGAGTCGGACGCGATCTGGTCGGACGAGGGCATCATCGTGCACCTTCCCGACGCCGACGAGCCGCCCTCCGCCGACCTCGTTCTGCTCGACGCCGAGACGATCGAGGACCAGATCGTCGCCGAGCTCGGTGCGAGCGCCCTGTTCGGCGCGCGCTTCCGCGAGAACGCGGCGCGCGCGCTGCTCATTCCGCGCGCGCGCCCGGGGCGGCGGACGCCGCTGTGGCAGCAGCGGCTCAAGGCGCAGTCGCTGCTGGAGGTGGCCAAGCGCTACGCGGACTTCCCGATCATCCTTGAGACCTATCGCGAGTGTCTGCGCGACGTTCTCGATGTGCCGGGGCTGCAGCAGCTGCTGGCGCGCCTGCACCGCCGCGAGCTCTCGCTCGTCGAGGTCGAGACCGCGGCGCCCTCCCCGTTCGCGAGCGCGCTGCTGTTCGACTACATCGCGACGTACATGTACGAGGGTGACACGCCGAATGCCGAGCGCCGCGCCGCCGCCCTCTCGCTCGATCGCGACCTGCTGCGCGAGCTGCTGGGCCAGGACGAGCTGCGCGACCTCATCGACCCGGGCGCGCTCGCCGAGGTCGAGGACGACCTGCAGCATCGCTCGGACCGCACGCGCGCGGGCTCTGCCGACGCGCTCGCGGACGTCCTGCGCCGCCTCGGCGACCTCACGGACGCCGAGGCCCGCGAGCGTGTGCTCCCCGGGCTCGACGCCGGGGCGATGCTCGACGCGCTGCAGCGCGAGCGTCGCGCGGTCGTTGTGCGGATCGCAGGCGAGCGGCGCTGGATCGCCGCGGACGACGCGGGCCTCTACCGCGACGCGGTCGGCGCCGTGCCGCCCGGCGGGCTGCCGGAGGCGTTCCTCGCCGAGACCGAGCGCCCGCTTGAGCGCGTGCTCGCACGCTACGCACGCACCCGCGGGCCGTTCACGACGGCGCAGGCGCGCGAGCGCTACGCGGTCGACCCGTCGAGCGCGCTGGCGGCCCTCGAGCGCGACGGCGCGCTCGTACGCGGCGAGCTGCGGCCCGGCGGCTGCGAGCGCGAGTGGTGCGACGCGCACGTCCTGCGCCGCCTGCGCCGCGCGTCCCTGGCCGTGCTGCGCCGGGAGATCGAGGCGGCCGACAGCACGGCGCTGGCGGCCTTCCTGCCCGGCTGGCAGGGCGTCGACCGCCACCCGCCCTCCGGCGCGGGCGTCGACCGCCTGCGCGAGGCGCTGGTGCCGCTGCAGGGGCTCGCGCTGCCGGCCGAGGTCTGGGAGCGCGACGTCCTCCCGCGCCGCGTCGGCGCCTACTCCCCCGCCTGGATGGACCAGCTGTGCGCCGCCGGCGAGGTCGTGTGGCTCGGCGCGGGCGCGCTCGGCCGCAACTCGGGGCGGGTCGCGCTGTACTTCCGCGAGGATGTCGCGCTGATCGGCCGGCCCGGCATGCGCGGGCCGGCGCCCGAACCTCCGGGGGAGGCTGTGCACGAGGCGATCCGCGCACGCCTTGCGGAAGCACCGTGCTTCTTCACCGACCTGCTGGCCGAGCTGCCGGCGGCGCCCGAGGAGCTGCAGGAGGCGCTCTGGGACCTCGTCTGGGCCGGGGAGGCCACGAACGACGCCTTCTCGCCGCTGCGGGCCCCGCGGCTGACGCTCGCGCGCACGCGCCGCCCGTCGTCGCGGACGGGGGCCGGCCGGCGCTTCGGCCCGAGGCGAGGCACGGCGCAGCCGACCGTCGCCGGGCGCTGGTCGCTGACCGCGCCGCTGCTGGCCCCCGAGCCGGCTCTCGGGCAGCGCCGGCGGGCGCTCGCCGAGCTGATGCTCGAGCGCTATGGGATCCTCACCCGTGAGCAGGTTCTCGCCGAAGGCGTCAGCGGGGGCTTCGCGGCGCTGTACGGCGCGCTGAGTGATCTGGAGACGCTCGGCAGCTGCCGGCGCGGCTACTTCGTAGAGGGCCTCGGCGGCGCGCAGTTCGCGCTGCCGGGGGCCGTCGAGCGCCTGCGCGCCCGCCCCGAGGTCGAGGCCGGCGCGCTGGTCCTCGCGGCGACGGACCCGGCGCAGCCCTACGGCGCCGTCCTTCCGTGGCCGGAACGCGCAGGCCAGGACGCCGGCGCAGCCGCACGGCGCCCACAGCGTGTCGGCGGGGCCTACGTCGTCCTGATCGGGGCCGAGCCGGTCCTCTACCTCGAGCGCGGCGGCCGCGGGATCGTGACGCTCGCCGCCGCTGACGACCCGAGGGTGCGCACGGCACTGGAGGCGCTGACCGCGTTCGTGGGGGCCGGCCGCGCGCGGCTGAAGCTCGCGATCGAGCGCGTCGACGGTGAGCCCGTCGTCGGCTCGCCGTGGGAGTCGCTCCTGGTCGAGCTCGGCTTCCGCCAGGGCCCGCGCCGGCTGACGCTCAGCGCGTGACGCGTCCCGCGCCGGGCATCCGCACGCGCAGGCCCAGCCCGCGCGCGGCCTGCGCCATGCGCCGGTCGTACGTGACGAGCGCCCCGAGATCCTCGGCCATGGCGCTCGCGGCGGCGAGGTGCAGCGCGTCGAGCGTGCGTAGCGCGCCGCGGGCGAGCGCCGCGGCGCGCTCGATCAGGTCCTCGTCAAGGCGCGCGAGCTCGAACGCCGCGAGCAGCGACTGTGCGCGCAGCAGCGCATCCTCACCGTGCGGCGCGACCGCGTGGGCGACCTCGACCATGGCCAGCGCGCACGACGACAGCGCGTTCGTGCCGCGCAGGGCGCGGCGCAGGGCCGCCGACTCCGGCTCCTCGATCGCAAGCTTGACGATCGCCGACGAGTCGAGGTAGAGCCGGCCCTCAGCGCTCATCGAGACGGTCGCGCTCGATCAGCTCGCCGGGGAGCGGCACCCCCGGCTTCGGCTTCAGCGGGGGTGGCAGGTCCTCGAGCCGCCGCGTCGGCGGGATGATCCGCCCCTCGGCGCGCAGCCGCGCCAGCGTCCCGCCACGGGGCACCGGCGTGAGGTGCGCCACCGGCCGGCCGCGGTCGGTGATCTCGAAGACCTCGCCCGCTTCGACCTCGCGCAGCACGCGGCTGGCGTTCTGGCGCAGCTCGCGGATGCCGACCGATCGCATGGTGTCTCTTGTAGCACATGTCGGCGCGGTGCCTTTCACGATCGCGCCTTGCGTAGGCGGCGTCGTGGCCTCGCTCACCCCCCGCCGACCGCCCTGCGGAACGTCTCGTACATCGCGCGCGTCGTCCCGTCGGGGGCGATCAGGCCGGAGTCCCAGCGCGGCGGCGGCTCGCCGCGGAACTGGTAGACGTCGAAGCGGGTGATGCGCGGGTCCAGGGTCGATGCCTGTCGCAGCAGGAAGGCCAGGTCGGCGTCGGCGTCAGCGGGGCTCTGACTCGTGCGCCCGTCGTCACCGGGCTGCACGCGCCGCACGATGCC